>CP144771.1:0-145042 GCA_036689245.1 Candidatus Stammera capleta
TTAAAATGATTTTTTTTAAATACAAATTTTTTAAACCTAAATATATAATATTTGCTTTTGATCATAAATATAAAAATTTTAAAAAAAATATTTATTGTAAATATAAATCTAACAGAAAAACTAAATCTAAAAATTTACTTATATATATAAATAATATATATAATTTTTTTAAAAAAAAAAAAATTAAAACTATAAGAATCCCATCAATAGAATGTGACGATATTATAGGAAGTATTATATTTAAAATAAAAGAAAAATATAAAAATATAAAATATATATATATACTATCATATGATAAAGATTTTACACAATTAATTAAAAAAAATATTTATCTATTTATAGATAAAAATAATATTTTAGACTCAAATAAAGTTAAAAAAAAATATGGAACTTATCCTAATTTAATAAAAGATTTATTAACATTATGTGGAGATAAATCAGATAATATACCAGGTATAAAAGGAATAGGAAAAAAAACTGCTATTAAATTAATTAATAATATTGGTAATATTAATAATATATATAAAAATATTTACAAAATAAAATTATTAAAAATAAAAAATTCAAATAATATAATAAAAAATCTTTTTAAAAACATTAATAATATATATATATGGTATAACATTATCAGTATAAGAGTTAATATTAATATAGAAATAAAAAATATTTTAAATAAAAATATAAAATTTAATGAAATATTTAAATCAATAAAAAAAATTAATTTTGATTTAAATATTAAAAATAATAAAAAAAAATAATTTTATTTTAAAAACAAATATATTTATATTTTAAATTAAAATAAATAAAATAACTAAATATATTTAATTTAAATATATTTAAATAAATTAAATTTATATATAAACCTATATATGGTAAACTATATAAATTTTATTAATCTTAAAAAGATTAATATACATATTCCATTAAATAAATATTTTAAATATCAAATAAAATGATTAAAAAAACCCTAAAAATTAATTTAAAAAATGGATTTCATATAAGACCAGCAACTAAATTTATAAAAGAAGCAAAAAAATATTCTTCAGATATAAAAATAAAATTAAAAGATAAAACTATAGATGGTAAAAGTTTATTAAAAATACAAACTTTAGGTATATCAAAAGGATCTAAAATAACATTATTAATTGACGGTAAAGATGAAAATGAAGCAATGAAAAATTTATCTGAAAAAATAAATTTTTTAGAATAAAAAACAATATATTTTTAAAAAAATAATAAATTTATTTAAATAATAAAAAATTAAAAATAAATAAGAGAAATAATATGATAATTGAAAAAGGTACTGCAATATCAAAAGGATATGCATTCGGTAATGCATATATATTAAAAAATGAAAAAATATCTATAAATTTTAAAAAAATAAAATTAAATAACGTAGAAAAAGAAATAGAAAAGTTTTTAATATCTATTAAAAAAACTATTAAAGAATATAAAAAAATAAAATCAAAAATAAAAAATAAAGATAAAAAAATATTATTTGACGGATATATTTTAATATTAAATGATAAAAGTATAAATAATGATATTATTAATTTAATTAAAAAAAAACTATTTTCAGCTGACGCTGCAGTATCTGAAGTAATAAATAAACAAATTGATTCAATTAAAAAAATAAAAAATGAATATATAAAAGAAAGAATATCAGATATATTAGATATTAAAAAAAAAATAATTATTAATATAAATAATATAAAATATAAAGATATAAATTTTTCTAAAAATAATGATGATATAATTATCATATCAAAAGATATATCACCATCACAAATAATACAATTCAACAATAAAAATATTAAAGGTTTTTTAACAGAAGAAGGAAGTATAACTTCACATACATCTATAATAGCAAAATCTACTAAAATACCTTTAATTATAAAAATAAAAAATTTATTAAAAAAAATTAAAAAAAATGACTATATAATAATAGATAGTACAAAAAATATTATATACATAAATCCTAATGAAAAAATAAAAAATAAAGTAAAATTAGAATATAAACTTTATAACGAAAAAATTAAAAAACTTAAAAAAATAAAAAAATTACCCACAATAACTAAAGATGGATATAAAATAAAATTACTAGCAAATATAGGAAATAATAAAGATATTAATAATGTAATTAAAAATGGAGCAGAAGGTATTGGATTATATCGTACAGAATTTTTATTTATGAATAGAAATTCATTTCCTACAGAAGAAGAACAATTTGAAGCATATAAAGAAATAGCTATATCTATGAAAAATAATCCAATAACAATACGTACAGTAGATCTAGGAGGTGATAAATTTTTACCATATATGAATTTTCCTAAAGAAAATATTCCATATTTAGGATGGAGATCTATTAGAATATATAAAGATAGAAAAGAAATAATACAAACACAACTAAAAGCAATATTAAGAGCTTCAATATATGGAAATTTTAAAATAATGTTTCCAATGATTATTTCTATGGAAGAAGTCTTCTTCATTAAAAAAGAAATAAAAAAAACAAAAATTAAACTAAAACAAAAAAATCAAAAATTCAAAAAAAATATTAAAATAGGAATAATGATTGAAACACCTTCAGCAGCAATAATAGCTAATAAATTAGCTAAAGAATTAGATTTTTTTAGTATAGGTACTAATGATTTAACTCAATATACATTAGCTGTTGACAGAAATAATTCAATCATTTCTTACTTATATAATCCACTATCACCATCAATGATACATTTAATAAAATTAATAATAGACGAAATTCACAAAGAAAACAAAAAAATAAGTATATGTGGAGAATTGGCATCAGATGAAAAATCAACAATATTACTATTAGGATTAGGAATAGACGAATTAAGTATGGATTCTAATTCAATACCAAATATAAAAAATATAATAAGAAATTTATCTATAAAACATGCTAAAAAAATTACAGAAAAAATACTTTCAAAATCTACTTTCAAAGAAATAAATAAAATTCTACAAGAAAATATTCTTAATAAATAAAAATAAAATTGCCCAGAGGCGGAATCGAACCACCGACACGAGGATTTTCAGTCCTCTGCTCTACCTACTGAGCTATCTGGGCTAAAACTAAAAATAAAAAATCTTTTAAAAATTATTTAATAAATTTAAAATATTTTTTATTTATTTATATTTAAGAATATTTCATTAAATGAAAATTTTTTACAAAATAAAATTAATATAATTTAATATTAAATTTTTAATAAAATTATAAAAATACATAAAAAATAATTATAAATTATATAATTTATAAATTAATAAGTCAAACTATTAAATAATACATAATTAATAAAAAATATTTACATCCCCCCCCTTGAAACTGACTTAATCACCCAAATGAAATTAAAATAATTAATTGTTATATTATATATTTAATATATAAATAAATTTATGCATTAAAACTAAAATAATAAAAATTTAAAAAAGGAATATTATAAATAAATGAAAATTCGTCCATTACATGATCGTGTTATCATTAAAAGAAAAGAAACTGAATCAAAATCAGCTGGAGGAATTGTCCTAACAGGAACAACAGCAGGTAAATCTACTAGAGGAGAAATAATAGCAATAGGAAAAGGACGTACATTAGATAATGGTAATATAAAACCGTTAGATGTAAAAGTAGGAGATATAGTAATATTTAGTGATAGCTATGGAGTTAAAGTTGAAAAAATAGATGAAGAAGAAGTATTAATAATGTCAGAAAATGATATTTTAGCAATAATTGAATAAATATAAAATTAAATAAAACAAATATTTTAAATAATTAATTCTTTAAGGAAATAAATATGACAGCTAAAGAAGTAAAATTTGGAAACGATGCAAGATCAAAGATTTTACGAGGTGTAAATATCTTAGCAGATGCAGTAAGAGTAACTTTAGGACCTAAAGGTAGAAATGTAGTATTAGATAAATCTTTTGGAGCACCCTCAATAACTAAAGATGGAGTTTCAGTAGCTAGAGAAATAGAATTAGAAGATAAATTCGAAAATATGGGAGCACAAATGGTTAAAGAAGTAGCATCTAAAGCAAATGACGTTGCAGGAGATGGTACTACTACAGCTACTGTTTTAGCTCAATCTATAGTTAATGAAGGATTAAAAGCAGTAGCTGCAGGTATGAATCCAATGGATTTAAAAAGAGGCATAGATAAAGCTGTAAGTGCAGCTGTTATAGAACTAAAAAAATTATCTGTACCTTGTTCTGACTCAAAATCTATAGCTCAAGTAGGTACTATTTCTGCAAATGCAGATGAAACTGTAGGGAAATTAATAGCTCAAGCTATGGAAAAAGTTGGTAAAGAAGGAGTAATAACTGTTGAAGAAGGAACTGGACTACAAGATGAATTAGATGTAGTAGAAGGAATGCAGTTTGATAGAGGTTATTTATCTCCTTATTTCATTAACAAAACTGAATCAGGAATAGTAGAATTAGAAAATCCTTTTATATTATTAATAGATAAAAAAATATCTAATATTAGAGAAATGTTACCTATATTAGAAAATGTAGCTAAATCTAATAAACCGTTATTAGTTATAGCTGAAGATGTAGAAGGAGAAGCCTTAGCTACATTAGTAGTTAATACAATGAGAGGAATTGTAAAAGTAGCTGCAGTTAAAGCTCCAGGATTTGGAGACAGACGTAAAGCTATGTTACAAGATATAGCTATATTAACTAATGGAAAAGTAATTTCAGAAGAAATAGGAATGGAATTAGAAAAAATTACTTTAGAAGATTTAGGAAGTTCTAAAAAAATAATAGTCAATAAAGATACAACTACTATAATAGATGGATCAGGTTGTCAAGAAGAAATATCAAATCGTATATCTCAAATAAGACAACAAATAGATGAATCTACATCTGATTATGATAAAGAAAAATTACAGGAAAGAGTAGCAAAATTAGCAGGAGGAGTTGCAGTACTAAAAGTAGGAGCTGCTACAGAAGTAGAAATGAAAGAAAAAAAATCAAGAGTAGAAGATGCTTTACATGCTACTAGAGCTGCTGTAGAAGAAGGAGTAGTAGCAGGAGGAGGTGTAGCTTTAGTAAGAGTATCTGAAAAACTTAATAATTTAACAGCTCAAAATGAAGATCAAAATGTAGGTATAAGAGTAGCATTAAGAGCTATGGAATCTCCGTTACGTCAAATAGTATCTAATACAGGAGATGAACCATCAGTAGTAGCTAATAATGTAAGAGCTGGAAGTGGAAATTATGGTTATAATGCAGCTACAGAAAAATATGGAGATATGATTAACATGGGAATTTTAGACCCAACTAAAGTTACTCGTTCAGCTTTACAATATGCTGCATCTGTAGCAGGATTAATGGTAACAACAGAATGTATGATAACTGATCTATTAATTAAAAATGATAAATCAGATTCTAATTTACCTACTAATAATCACGGTGGTATGAATGGAGGAAGTGGAATGGGAGGTATGGGAGGTATGATGTAATTAATTAACTAATTAATTATATAGGAATATTGTTTATCTAATTTTTAATTGTATTAAATTCTCCTCTCTATTCTAGAATGATAGAGAGGTAATCAATTCAATAAATTCATAAATTTAAATTTTATAAAAAAACTTTTAATATTATAATTTTTGTATTTATTAGTTTTATGTTAATATTTTTTTTTATGAAACATAAGAGACACTAGATATGTGTTTAGAAAAAGAAAATTTAAATAATAATGTAGGTTCATGTGAATCTCAGATTACAATTTTTACATATAGAATTAATAATTTACAAAGACATTTTGTTATACACAAAAAAGATAAACATAGTAAAAGAGGATTGCTTAATTTAATATTTAAAAGACGAAAACTTTTAAGTTATTTAAAAAATAAAAATTTAAATAAATATATTATAGTAATAAAAAAATTAAAATTGCGTTATTAAATTAAATTATTAATAATTTTAATGATAAAATGAAATTTATTTATGATAAAAATAAAATAAATTTTATAATAAAAATTATTTAGGAAAAACATTTTGTTAAAATCCGTTATTTTTGAGTTTGAATATTGTAGAGATAAAATAAAATTAGAAACAGGATTTTTAGCACGTCAATCAACTACATCAATATTAGCTAGTATTAAAGATACTGTTATTTTAGTTACATTAGTAACTAATGAAAATAATATTCAAGAAAACCCAAGTTTTTTACCTTTAAATATAAATTATCAAGAAAAATTTTATTCAGTTGGTAAAATACCAGGAGGTTTCTTTAGGAGAGAAGGAAGACATAATGATTATGAAATAATAAAATCACGTTTAATAGATAGATCAATAAGACCTTTATTTGATAAATTTTTTTTCAATAATGTACAAATAACTATTAATGTTATATCTTTAGATAAAAGAATAAGTACAGATATAATTTCTATTATAGCTGTATCAGCAGCTTTAAGTATATCAAATATACCTTTTAATGGTCCATTAGGAGTATCAAAAGTAAGTTATTCTTTTATAAATAATAAATATATTATTAATCCTAATATTGAAGAATTAAAAAATTCAATGTTAGATCTAGTTATTTCAGGAACTGAAAATGGAATAACTATGATAGATTCTTCTTCAAAAGAAATAAAAGAAGAGAAGATTTTTGAAGCTATTAATTTAGGTTATAAAAATTTACAAATAGTTATAGAAAATATAAATATATTTAAAGAAAAAGTACATAAAAAAATTACATATAATAAATATATTATTAATGGAAATTTAAATTTATCTGAAGATATTTTGAAAATAATTAATCATTATAAATATGATATAAAAAAAATTTATAATATAAAAAATAAAGTAAAAAGATCAAAAGAATTAAATATTATATATAATAAAATATATTTTGACTTAGAAAGTAAAAATATAGTTTTTTATAAATATTTAATAGTTAATGAAATATTAAATATAGAAAAAGAGATATTAATAAACAAATTAGAAAAATATAATCTACGTATAGATGATAGAAAACCAGAAGAAATAAGAAATATAGATATTAAAATAGGTTTTTTACCGTCTAATGTACATGGTTCTTCTATTTTTACTAGAGGAGAAACTCAATCATTAGCTACAGTTACATTAGGTACTTATAAAGATGCACAAAATTTTGATGATGTTTTTTTAGGAGAATATACAGATAGATTTATATTTCATTATAATTTTCCATCTTTTTCTGTAGGTGAAATAGGTTCTAATATTAATTCTCCAAAAAGAAGAGAAATAGGACATGGATATTTAGCAAAAAAAAGTTTAATTCCAGTTATTCCTGATATAAATAAATTTTCTTATACAATAAGAATTGTTTCTGATATATTAGGATCTAATGGATCTTCATCTATGGCTTCTGTATGTAGTGCTTCTTTAGCTTTAATGAATGCAGGAGTTCCTATTAAAAGTCATGTATCTGGCATATCTATGGGATTAATAAAAACAAATAAAAAAAATTATATTTTGTCAGATATTGTAGGTGATGAAGATAAAATAGGAGATATGGATTTTAAAATAGCAGGTACAATTAAAGGGATAACATCTTTACAAATGGATATGAAAACTAATGGAATAAATTGTAATTTAGTATGTCTTTCTTTAAAAAAGTCTATATATGGTAGATTATTTATTTTAGATAAAATGAATAATGTTATTAATAAACCAAACACTAAAATATCTCCATATGCTCCTAGAATATATAAAATTAAAATTGATAAAACTAAAATTAGTAGAGTTATAGGAAAAAGAGGATGTGTAATAAAATCATTAACTGAAAATAACAATTGTTCAATAGATATTGAAGATAATGGATTAATAAAAATATCGTCTTTTAGTAAAAAAGATGCTGAAAATGTAATAAATAGTATAAAAAAAATAACTTTTTCTGATATTAAAGAAGGTTATATTTATAATGTTAAAATAACTAAAATAACTAATTTTGGTATTTTCGTATCTTTTTTAGAACATAAAAATAAATCAAGTTTAGTGCATATTTCTCAGATACATCTTAAAAAAAAAAATATATTTAATATTTTTAAAATTGGGGAATATATATCTGTAAAAGTTATAGAAATAGATAAAAATAAAAAAATTAAATTAACTATGAAAAATTTATAATTAAGTAAACTAATTATTTAAATTTTTAAAAAATTTATTTATTTATAAAATTTCCAGTAATAAAATATATGAAAGAAATTAATAGAAATAATAAATATGTAAATAATTTTTCAAAATTTCATATAAAAAATGAAATATTAAAAGTTTTAGATGAAATAAAATATAAAATACCTACTGAAATACAAGAAAAATGTATACCTAATATTAATTTAAATAAAAATATAATAGGAATAGCTAAAACAGGAAGTGGTAAAACAGCTTCATTTGTATTACCAATTTTAAATAAAATTAATACTAAATTTAGATATATACAATCTATGGTTTTAGTACCAACTAGAGAATTGGTAATACAAGTAAATAATTCATTTAAAATTTTTTCTAAATACTTAAGTAAAATTATAACTTTGCCATTATATGGAGGACAAAAATATAATATACAATTAAATGTATTAAAATATAAATACCCACAAATAATTATTGCTACTCCTGGTAGATTATTGGATCATATTAAAAATAATAATATAAATTTATCTAAATTGAATCTATTAGTGTTAGATGAAGCTGATGAAATGCTTCGTATGGGATTTATAAAAGATGTGAAAAAAATAATTTTTCATATTAATAAAAAATGTCAATATATTTTATTTTCTGCAACTATTTCTTATAGTATAAAAAAAATTATTTATAGTTTAATAACTAATCCTGTAGAAATTAATATTTCAAATAAAATTAATATTCCTCAAAGCATAAAACAATATTATTGTTTAGTTAATTTTAAAGTTAAATTTTCTACATTAATAAAATTTCTAGAAGTAGAAACTTTTTTTTCAATAATTATATTTGTAAAAACTAAAAGTTTTACTTTAGAATTATCTTCAAAAATTAAAGATATAGGTTATTTATGTTCTCCATTAAATGGAGATATGAATCAATATTTAAGAGAAAAAGTGTTAAATAATTTTAGAAAAGGTAATATAACTATATTAGTTGCTACTGATATAGCTTCTAGAGGATTAGATATAGAAAATGTTGATTTAATAATTAATTATGATCTACCTTTAGACGTGGAATGCTATATACATAGGATAGGTAGAACTGGGAGAGCGGGTAAAAGTGGTAAATCCATAACTTTTATAGATAATTATAAAAATAAAAGATTTATTTTTTATATAAAGAAATATACTAAATCTAAAATTGAAAAGATAAATATCCCTCATAAAGAAGAATTGTTTAATAATAAAATTATTAAGTTTAATTATTTAATTAAGGAAACTTTAATTAAAGAAAAAGATAGTATTTTTTTTTATAAAAAAATATTGTCTAAATTAATTAATGAATATAATCTTAATAAAGATAATATTACTATTTCATTAATAACTTTAATTTATAAAAAACTTTCTTTTTTTATAAAGAAAAATAGGTGATAATGGAATTGAACCATTGACCTTCTCCTTGTAAAAGAGATGCTCTAACCTTCTGAGCTAATCACCTTATTTATTATTATTCTAAATAATATTTATTTAATATGGAGCTGGCGGGATTCGAACCCGCGTTATTAATAACATTTATACTAATGATACTACATATTTATTCTATTATTTTTTTTAACTATTTATTATCAATAGAAAACTAATATATAGTTTATTCTGTTTTTAAATAATTTTTATCATAAACTCAGAATATTTATAATAAAATCTCTTAAATAAAATGACATTTTTGTTATTTATAAGAGAATAAATTTACAAAAACGGCTTAAGAACTTTTTAGGCTGCTAAAGCTTGGTAATTATTATTTTTTGCATTTAAAAATTAACGGTTTTTAACGCGGCCTACCGTATCCTCGATATGCACATTAGTAAATGTGTATATTAATTCAAATCCATAAAACAGCCCCTTTTATATATAAATTTAATTATAATATAATTATTATTATAAATCAAAATTAATATTTTTTTTAAGTATTCTGTTTTTTTTAATGTTCCATTCTTTTTTTTTTATTTCTTCTTTTTTATCATATTTTTTTTTACCTTTTACTAATCCTAATAAAGTTTTAAATTTAGGATTTTTTAGTATTAAAGATATTAATATTAATGTATATTTTTTTTTTTTAATTTTATTAATAATAAAATTAATTTCTTTTTTTTTTAATAAAATTTTTATTTTTCTATTTTTTAAAATTTTATTTTTATCAAATTTAATATTATCTAATGGGTTTATTTGTAATCCTATTAAATTAATATTATTATTTTTGTCTATTTTTATATAATTATTTTTTATATTTATGTTATTTTTTCTTATTGATTTTACTTCCCATCCTTTTAATATTATTCCTCCTATAAATTTATGAATAATATCAAAATTATATTTAGAATATTTATTAAAAATTACTTTATTTTTATTAGAAAATTTTTTAATCATTTTGAATTAATAAAAATTTTTATCTTAATAAAAAAATTAATTAAATAATAATTTTAAAATAATTTATATTTAATTTATTATTAATTATAGTATATATATATTCATTATATATAATTAATTTTTAATTTTTTAAATAAAATTATTTTTGTAAAATATTTAAAAGGAGATGATTTATGTGTAATAAAATAGATAAAAAAAATAATAATAATTTTACTTTAAATGAAGAAAAATCTGTTGAATTAGATATTAATAATGTTAATAAATTAGATGAATTAAAAAATGAAATTGATAAATTAAATAATAAAATAAATAAATTAAAAAATGAAATAAATATAAAAAAAGTATATTTTTCTAAATTAGAAAAAAAGAATATAAATTTAAAAAATGAAAATAAAGATCTAAATATTAGATTTCAAGCTGAAATAGAAAATATTTATAAACGTAATCAAATAGATATAAAAAAAATTCATAAGTTTGCTATAGAAAAATTTGCTATAAGTATTTTACCGACTATAGATAATTTACATAATATATTAAATAATATTAAATTAAATAATGAAAATAATAGTACTTATGAAGGAATAGATTTAACATTAAAAAATTTTTTATCAAATATTAAAAAATTTGGTATTAAAATTTTAGATAAAGTTAATATACCTTTTAATCCTGAATATCATCAGGCTATGTCAATTTTAGAGTCTAGTAAAGATGAAAATATAGAAGATAATATTGTAGTAAAAATTTTCCAAAATGGATATATTATGAATGGACGTCTTTTAAGACCTGCTATGGTTCAAGTTTATAAAAAAACAAATATTAAAAAATAAGAAATTTATTTTTTAAAAAATATTTTGACAATTAGTATAAATATAATTTATAATTTATATTTTATAGGCCCTTTAGCTCAGAGGTAGAGCAGGCGACTCATAATCGCTTGGTCATTGGTTCGAATCCAGTAGGGGCCAAATTTATTTTTATTTTATTTTTTCGTATCTTTTAATTATTTCTTCCCAATTTATTAAATTCCAATATGATTTAATAAATTTTATTTTTTCATTTTTATATTTTAAATAGTATGCATGTTCCCATAAATCTAAACCCATTAATGGGTATCCATTAATATAATTTGGATTATCAGAATATTTTTTTTTTAAAGTAGGATTATCTTGATTAGATGTAGATGTTATTTTTAATTTATTATTTTTAGTTTTTATTAACCATACCCAGCAAGATCCAAATTTATTTAAACATTCTTTTTCAAAAAGATATTTAAAATTTTCTAGTGAAAAAAATTCTTTTTCTATGATTTTTTTAAAATTTTTATCTATATATGAATTTATTTTTAATCCTTTCCAAAATATTTCATGATTTATATGACCTCCTAAATTATTTTTTAGTTTTATTATTAATTCTTTTTTTTCTTTAATATTATTTAATTTAATAAATAGTTGTTCTGGTGGTATATTAAATATGTTTGGATTTATTTCGTTTATAATTAAATTAGTATTATTTAAGTAATTTTTATGATGTTTATTATAATGAATAAGTATAGTTTCTTTATCCATATAAGGTTCAAAATCTTCTAAATTAAAATTTAATTTGTTTATTAAATATGTCATTTTGAATAAATTTATTATTTTATGTAATATTTTTTGTTTATTATTTTTTCATTTTTAAATTCATATATTAATGGTTTTCCAGTTGGAATATCAATATTAGATATATTTTCGTCAGATATATTTTCTATATATTTAATTAATGCTCTTAATGAATTTCCATGTGCTACTATTAAAATGTTATTATTTTTATTTTTTTTATATATATTATTAATCCAATATGGTATAACTCTATTAAATGTATCTAATAAACTTTCACCTAATGGTATTTCTTTTTTTTTAAGATTATAGTATTTTTTTTCATTTCCTGGATATCTTGGGTCTTTAATATTTATTTTAGGAGGACAAATATTGTAACTTCTTCTCCATTCCATAACCATTTTTTCTCCATGTATTTGTGTGATTTTATCTTTATTTAATCCTTGTAAATTCCCATAATGTCTTTCATTTAATTTCCATGTTTTAGTAACTTTTATCCATAATAAATCCATTTCATTTAAAATATACCATAAAGTATTAATAGATCTTTTTAAATATGATGTATATGCGTTATTAAATTGTATATTTTTTTTTTTTAACAATATACCAGCTTGTTTAGCTTCTTTAATTCCTTGATCAGATAAATTTATATCTGTCCATCCTGTAAATATATTTTTTTTGTTCCATATACTTTCTCCATGTCTTAATAAAATTATTTTTTTCATTTTTTTTAATATATTATTTATATTTTTTAATTAAATTATTATGATTAATTAAGTATTTTTTTTTATTTAAATTATTTTTAAAATTGTTAATATTTTTAAATTTAAATGATTTATTTATAGAATATTTTCCTATTTTAGTTCTGGTTAAATTTAAAATATAAGCTCCACATTTTAATTTATCACCTAAATCTTTTATTAAACTACGTATATATGTTCCTTTAGAACATTTTATTTTTAAAGTTAAAATTTTTTTACTAAAGTTTAATATTTTTATTTTATAAATTTTTATTGTTTTTTTTTTAATAATATTTATTCCTTTTATAGCATATTTATATAATGGTTTTCCTTTATATTTAGTTGAAGAATATATTGGTATAGATTGTTTAATTAATCCTTTATATGTATTTAATATTTTAACTAATTTTTCATAAGTAAAATTTACTTTTTTTTTTTAATAGGAAATCCATATGCATCATATGTATTGGTAGTAATACCAAATATTATTGTTGTTATATATGTTTTTTTTTCTTTTATTAAAAATTTTGATAATTTTGTACTTTTTCCAAAACATATTATTAATATTCCAGAAGCTATAGGATCTAAAGTTCCTATATATCCTGCTTTTTTAACGTTAAATATTTTTTTAATTTTTTGTAATGTATTATTTGATGTTATACCTTTAGGTTTATTAAAAATTAATAAACCATTAATATTTTTTTTCATTAGTTTTTAAAATTATTTGCTGTTTTAATTATATTTGATATTTTATTAATATATATATAAAATTCATCATATATGAAATATATTTTAGGTATAAATTTAAAATAAATTTTTTTTTTGAGTATATTTTTTATATAATTTTCATATTTTTGTAATATATTTATGTTTTTATTTATTATTTTTATGTTTTTTGTATTAATAAAATTTAAATATATTTTAATTGATAGAAAATTTTTTGATACTTTAATATAATTAATATTAATAATATTTTTTTTTTTAAATATAAAACTAAATTTATTTATTATTATATTATAAATATTTTTTTGTATTTCTTTCGAAAGTTTTTTTATTTTAATTTTTTTTTTCATTTTTTATTTTTTGTTCTATAATATTTATTATATCTCCTTTTTTAATTTTTGATGTACTATTTATGTTTATTCCACATTCTGTTCCTTTTTTTACTATATCTACATTTTCTTTAAATCTTCTTAATGAAATAATATTTCCTTTATATATTATATTTTTATTTCTAATAATTTCAATTAAATAATTTTTTTTTATGTGTCCTAGTGTTATTAAACAACCTATAATTAGGTTAGATTTAGATGATTTAAATATATTAATTATTATAGCTTTACCTATATAATTATCATTAATTAATTTTATTTTAGTTATTTTTTTTAATTTATTAATTAATTTATATATAATATTAAAATTTAATATTTTAATATTTAAATTATTTATTTTTCTTTTAGCTAAATTATTTATTTTAACATTAAAAATTATTAATATAGCATTAAATGTATTAGCAGTTATAACATCTGTTATATTTACTTCTCCTATTTTATAGGAGATAATTTTAAATTCTTTTTTTTCTGTATTTATTGTTTTTATTGAATTTAATATAGTTTCTATTGATCCATATGTATCAGTTTTTATAACTAAATTTATTTTTATAATTTTTTTATTTAAGTTTTTGAAAATTAAATTTGTATTTTTTTTATTTGAAGTATTATTTTGAATTTTTTTTTTTTTATATTTAATAATATTTCTAATTTCTTTTTTATCTTTTATTACATTAAATGTTTTTCCAACTGGTGGAATTTCTGATAATCCAAAAATTTTAACTGGTATATATGGTGAAATATTTTTAATTTTTTTACCTTTATCATTATATATATATCTAATTTTACTATGTTTATATCCACATATTATATTATCTCCTGTTTTTAAAATTCCATTTTTAATTAATATTGTTGCATTTGGTCCTGTATATTTATTTGTACTAGATTCTAGTATTATACCTGATGGTGTTTTATTAATATCTGTTTTTAATTCCATAATTTCTGATTGTAGTATAATTGATTTTATTAATTTATTTATACCTAATCCAGTTTTAGTAGATATTTCTACAAATATATTGTCTCCTCCCCATTCTTCAGGGATTATATTATATTTATTAATTTTTTTTTTAATTATATTAATATTATCTATATAATCAATTTTATCTATTTTATTAATTGCTATAATTATAGAAATATTATTTTTTTTACAATTTTTAATTATTTCAATTGTTTGAGGCATTATTCCATCGTCAATTGCTATTATTAATATAGCAATATCAGTTATGTTTATGCTTCTTTTTCTCATATTATAAAAAGCAGAGTGTCCTGGAGTATCTAGGAATGTTATTTTTCCATATTTAGTATTTACATAATATGCATTTATATATTGTGTTATTCCTCCTTTTTCATAATTTACTAAATTAGTTGATTTTATATAATCAAGTAATGATGTTTTACCATGGTCTACATGACCCATTATTGTTACTACAGGTGGTCTTTTTTTTATAATAGGTTTATATATTAAATTATTATTTTTTTCTTTATTTATAGAAGAAAAAGTTTTATTTTTTTTAATTTTTGGTGTTTTTGGAATTATTTTAATTTTTTTTTTAATATATATTTTTTTATTTATTTTTTGTTTATTTTTTTTTTTAAAAAAAAAAATAGAATTTTTTTTATTAATTATTTTTTTTTCTTTTTTTTTTGTTAAAAATTTTTTTAAATTTTTAGATTTTATTTTTCTGTTTTTTGATATTTTTTTAAACATATTTTTATATAGTTAATTATTATAATTTAATAATATTCAAAATATTTTTTAAAAAATAAAAATTTATTTATTATAATATTTTGTATTAATTATTAGATGGAGTTAAAACATTAATTTCCCATCCAGTTAATTTTGATGCTAATTTTATATTAAGTCCATTTTTTCCTATTGCTTTAGCTAGTTTATTAAATTTTACTAATACATTCATTACACGTTTTTTTTTATTTACAGAAATATTTAATATTTCTGCAGGTGACATAGCGTTAATTACAAATTGTTTAGGATTTTTATCCCATAAAATTATGTCTATTCTTTCTCCATATAATTCATTAGATATTGATTGTATTCTTGATCCTTTTATTCCTATACATGCACCTATTGGGTCTATATTTTTATTTTTACTTTTTACAGCTACTTTAGATCTTAAACCTGGATTTCTTACTATTGCTTTTATTTCTATAATTTTTTTGTTTATTTCTGGAATTTCTTTTTTTAGTAATGCTTTTAACATTTCTTTTCTAGAACGACTTAATAATATTTGATATTTTTTTTTATTTTTTATAATTTTATATATGGTACTTTTTATTCTATTTCCTAATTTTATTTTTTTTGGATATATTATGTTTTTTTTATTAATTAATCCTTCTAAATTAGATCCAATATCTACAATAATATTGTTTTTATTAATTTTTTTAATTATTCCATTTATTATAAATTCTTTTTTTTTTTCAAGTTGTTTTATAATAACTAGTTTTTCTGCTTCTCTTATTTTTTGAAGTATTATTTGTTTTGTTATTTGAGTAGTAATTCTATCAAAAATTATAGATTCTATTTTATTTTCTATGTAATCACCTATTTTAATATTTTTGATGTTATTATTTATTTTTTTAAAATTTATTTCTTTTTGTGGTTTTTTTACTTTTTTAACTACTAACCATTTTCTATATGTATAAAATGTACCATTATTTCTATTAATTTTAACTTTAATATCTGCTTGTTGTTCATATTTTTTTTTTGTTGCTATAGTTAAAGCAGTTTCTAATGTTTCAAATATTTTTTCTTTAGGTAAACATCTTTCGTTAGATAATACTTCTGTTATTTTTAAAATTTTTTTATTCATTATTATATATATTTTAATTTAAAAATAATTTAAATTAATTATTTATTTTAAATACAGTTATTAAATAATTTTATGTATTTATATATTATATATATAATATTTTTGTTTTTTAGGTTAAATAAATTGTTTTTGTTATTATTTGTATGTATTAAAATGAAATATATTTTAAATTTTTTATATTTAATTACCGGGAACGGGATTTGAACCCGTAATCTTTTAAGAGCTACCCCCTCAAGGTAGTGTGTTTACCTATTTCACCATCCCGGTATTATAAATTATTTATTAAATAGAATTTTATTGTTTTTTATATATTTAAAATTATTAATTTTATTAATTTTATTATTATTAATTAAATTTAATATTAAACATATTAAATAGAATATTAATGTTACTACTATAATAGTATTATTTAATGTTTTTTTTAAAAAGTTTGATGTTATAACTGTATCAAATTTATTATTTACATTTATTGATAGTCCTATTATATTATTTTTACTTGGTGTTAAAATTATTAATATTATTAAAATTATATTTATACTAAAAAGTAGTATTGTAAAAAATTCATACATTTTAGTTTCTCTTTTATTTTAAATTTTTAAATAAGTTAAATATTATTTAATTTAATTTTTTTGAAGAAGATATAATAGAATTAATTTCTTTAGAATTAAGTGTTTCGTATTTTATAAGTTTATTTTTCATTATATGTAATATATTTATATTTTTTTTTAAAATATTTTTAGCTCTTTCATAGTTTTTATCAATAATTTTTTTAGTTTCTTGATCTATTATTTCAGATATATATTCTGAGTTATTTTTTTGTGTAAAATCATATTTTTCTAGTAATGTATCATTATTATTTTCTGAATATAATAGTGGTCCTAATTTAGGAGAAAATCCCCATTTAGTTACCATATTTTTAGCTATTGATGTTGCTGTTTTAATATCATGAGATGATCCAGTAGAAAGATTATCATAGCCGTATATTATTTCTTCAGCTAATCTTCCTCCATATAACGTTGATATTTTACTTTCTAATTTTTTTTTACTTATATTTAATAAATTATCTTCAGGTAAAAAAAAAGTTGTTCCTAGAGATTTACCTCTTGGAATTATTGTTACTTTATGTATTGGATCATTATCTGGTATCATAATACTAACTATAGTATGTCCAGATTCATGGTATGCTATTATTTCTTTTTGTAAGTCAGTAATTACCAGAGATTTTCTTTCTGTTCCCATTAATATTTTATCTTTTGCTTGTTCAAATTCTTTCATGGAAACATTATTTTTATTATTTTTTGCTGCGAATAATGCAGCTTCGTTAACTAAATTTGCTAAATCAGCTCCTGAAAATCCTGGGGTACTTCTTGCTATTATAGATACATCTACATTTTTATTTATTGGGATTTTACGTGAATGTATTTTAATTATTTCTTTTCTTCCTTTAATATCTGGTAAATCTACAATTACTTGTCTATCGAATCTTCCTGGTCTAAGTAATGCAGGATCTAGTACATCAGGTCTATTAGTTGCTGCTATTATTATTATACCTTGATTTTCATCAAAACCGTCCATTTCTACTAACATTTGATTTAATGTTTGTTCTCTTTCATCATTGTTATTATAATTATTTCCCCTATGTCTTCCAACTGAATCAATTTCATCTATAAATATTATACATGGTGAATTTTTTTGTGCTTGTTCAAACATATCTCTAACTCTTGAAGCACCTACTCCTACAAACATTTCTACAAAATCTGAACCTGATATGCTAAAAAATGGTACTTTTGCTTCTCCTGCTATAGCTTTAGCTAATAATGTTTTTCCTGTTCCAGGAGGACCTATCATTAATATTCCTTTTGGAATTTTTCCTCCTAATTTTTTGAATTTTTCAGGTGTTTTTAAATATTCTACTAATTCACTTACTTCTTCTTTAGCTTCATCACATCCAGCTACATCATTAAATGTAGTTTTTATTTGATCTTTATTTAAAATTTTAGCTCTACTTTTACCAAATAATAAAGTATTTTTGTGTCCTATTTTTTGAATTTGTTTAATTAATAAAGTCCATAATATTATTAATAGTAATGTAGGAAACCATGATAATATTAAAGAAAATGTTAAGTTAGGACTAAGATTTGAAATTCCTGATATTTTAATATTTTTTAATGTTAATATATTAAGTAAATTAGGATCATATATAGGAATATATGTATTATATTTGTAATTATTTTTTTTAGTTATTTTTATTTTTTTTCCATTTATTATTACTTTTTTAAGTTTATTATTATTAACATCAGATAAAAAATTTGAATAATGAATTAAATTATTTTTTTTTGTTTGTTTTGATTTTTGTAAGGTAGATATTATTATTAAAGATATAATTATCCAAAGAGATAAATTTTTTGTTATATCATTCATTTAATTAATAGACTCCAATAATATTTAGTTAATTTAAATAATTAATTATAAACAATTTTATTTGTTAAGGTTATTTTTTTTGTATTTTAAAGCTATTATATATATTTCTTTTGAAAATGTATGAGAAGATTCTGGTTTTATTATTTTAATTATTTTGAAAAGTTTTTTTATTTTTTTAATTAAAAAAGAAAAACTTTCTCCTAAAAAAGTTTTTATGGCTATATTTCCGTTTTTTTCTAATTTTTTATAACATATATATAGTATTGATTTTAAAATTTTTATATATTTAGGATTATCTATTTCTTTTATACCTGTTATATTAGGAGATATATCTGATAAAATGACATTTATATTAAATGAATTTATTTTTTCAATAAGTTTGTTTATGGTTTTTTTATTACATATATCTCCGTTAATAAAGTAATAATCTTTTATATATTTAGAATATATTATATCACAATTAAATATTATACCTGTATTTTTTATATTTTTTCTTATAAATTGTATCCAACTACCTGGGTTGGATCCTAAATTTATTATATTATCTTTTATTTTTATAATTTTAGTTTTATTTTGTATTTCTTTTAATTTAAACCATGATCTAGATTTAATTTTATGTTTTTTAACATATTTTATATATTTATCTTTAAAGTTTAAACTTTTCCATTTTTTAGATTTTTTTTCATTTTTTTATTTAAATTTAAATTTTTATTATATATTATAATATATTTTTTATTTTAAAAAGTAGTTATTTAATTAATTTTATTTTAAATATATTCTATTTTTAGAATTTTATATTTTATAATTCCACTTAAAGTTTTAAGTGATATTAAATCGTTTTTTTTTTTTCCTATTATTTTTTTTATTAATGGTGAATATATAGATATTAATTTTTTTTTAATGTTTGATTCATCTTCACCAACTATTTTATATTTATATATATTTTTATTATTTAAATTTAATAATGTTATTGTTGATCCGAAAATTATTTTATTTGTTTTTTTAATTTTTTTAATATCTATTACATTAGCTAATGATAATTTTTTTTCTATTTCTTTTATTTTATATTCACATATTACTTGTTCTTCTTTAGCAGCATGATATTCTGCATTTTCTTTTAGATCACCAAATTTTCTTGCTTCTGATATAAGTGATATTATTTTTGTTCTTTTAATTGTTTTTAATATTTTTAATTTTTTTATTAGTTTTTTTTCACCATTTTTTGTCATGAGAATATTATTCATATTTATTTCTCTAATTAAAATTGTTTAAATTTATTAATTTATATTTATATATATTTTAAAAAATATAAAAATATTATTTTTTTGTTAAATATTTATATAAATTTTTAGTTAATATATTTATATTTTTATTTTTTATTATTGATATATAAAAATATTTTTTTTTCCAATTTAATATTTTTATTATTTTTTTAGTATTGTTTTTTATTTTTTTTTCTTTAAATAAATCTGACTTATTAAATATTAACCATATTTCTTTATTAAGTATTTTTTTTTTATATAAATAAATTTCTTTTATTAATATTTTTATATTTTTTAAAATATTATTTATATTATTTTTTATTTCAACAACATGTAAAAGTAATTTACATTTTTCTATGTGTTTTAAAAATTTTATTCCTAATCCGTTATTATTTTTATATGATCCTTTAATTATTCCAGGTATATCTGCAATTACATATTTTGTTTTTTTTTTTTTGTAGAAAAAAATACCTAAATTTAAGAATAATGTAGTAAATGGATAATTTTCTATTTTTGGTTTTATATTAGATAATTTTTTTATTAAACTGGATTTTCCAGCATTTGGTATACCAATTATTCCTATATCTGCTATATATTTTAATATTAATTTAATTTTTATTTTTTCTCCTTTCTTACCTTTTGTATATTGTAATGGTGTTCTATTAGTTGAAGATTTAAATTTATTATTTCCTATTCCATGTTTTCCACCTTTAGCAATAAGTATTTTTTTAGTTGAATTTAATTCGTAAGTTATTTTATTATTAATGTTTTTAATTTTAGTACCTAATGGTACATATAAAATTATATTTTTTCCATTTTTACCTGTACAATTTTTTTTTTTACCATTTTTACCATTTAAAGCTGTTATTATTTTTTTATATTTAAAGTGATTTAATGTATTTAAATTTTTATTAGAGGAAATATATATATTTCCTCCGTTACCTCCATTTCCACCATCTGGTCCTCCTTTTATTATATATTTATTTCTATGAAAACTTACACATCCATTACCACCATTTCCTGCTATTAATGTTAATTTTTTTTCATCTATTACATATTTATTTATTTTCACTTTTTATATTTTATTAATTAATAATATTAATAATTTTTTTAGAATTTATACCTTTTTTTGTAAAAATTATATTTCCACTTTTAGTAGCAAAAATAGTATGATCTTTTCCGCATTTAGTATTTTTACCAGGATGAAATTTTGTTCCTCTTTGTTTAACAATTATTCCTCCTGCTTTTATATATTCCCCCCCAAATTTTTTTATACCTAATCTTTTTGAATGAGAATCTCTTCCGTTTTTAGTTGATCCACCTGCTTTTTTATGTGCCATTTTGTATTTCCTCTATAGAACATATTTTAATTTTTGTTAATTTAGGTCTATAACCTTGTGTTTTTTTATAATGTTTTCTTCTTTTAAATTTTATTATTTTGATTTTTTTTTTTTTGATATGTGATATTATTTGTGCCTTAATTTCATATTTAGATGTATCTTTTTTTTTATATAAAATTTTATTTTTTATAAATAATAATATTATGTTGTTAATTAAAATTTTTTCTCCTATTTTAATTTTTATTTTTTCTATGTATATATATTTACCTATTTCTATTTTGAATTGTTTACCATTTTTTTTTATTATAGCGTACATATTTTATTTATTTTTGTATATTTAAATTTTTAAATTATTTAAATAGATATTTAGTTTTAATTTTTAAAAGATTTTTTTAAAGAATTATATAATATAATATTATATATTAAATATTATTTATTTATTTTAAATAGTTTTGTTTGTAATTAGGTAATTTTGATTATTTTTTGTTATACTAATATTTTAGTAAAAAAATTTGTTTATATATAAATTAGTTATTTTAAATTTTAAAAATATAGGATATTTTTTAATAAAATGTTTAAAAGAATTCGAGGATTTTTTTCTAGTGATCTTTCTATTGATTTAGGTACTGCTAATACATTGATTTATATGAAAAATAAAGGAATTATTCTTAATGAACCTTCTGTAATAGCTATTAAAAAAGATAAGTTAGGTGTTATAAAGAGTATTGCAGCTGTTGGATATGAAGCTAAATTAATGTTGGGAAGAACTCCTATTAATATATCAGCTATAAAACCTATGCAAAATGGTGTTATAGAAGATTTCTCTATGATAGAGAAAATGTTACAATTTTTTTTTAAAAAAATTTATGGTAATAATTTTATGTTTTATAGTCCTCGAGTTTTAGTTAGTGTTCCTATAGGTTCAACTCAGGTTGAGAAAAAGGCTATTAAAGAATCTGCATTGAATTCCGGTGCTAGAGAAGTATTTTTAGTTAGTGAACCTATGTCTGCTGCTATTGGTGCTGGTTTACCAGTTTCTGAAGCAACTGGATCTATGGTTATTAATATAGGTGGAGGAATTACTGAGGTAGCTATTATTGCTTTAAATGGAATAGTATATTATTCATCTGTCAAAATAGGTGGTGATAAATTTAATGAAGCTATTATTAATTATGTTAGATGTAACTATGGTTCTTTAATTGGAGAATTTACTGCTGAAAAAGTAAAACATGAAATAGGTTCAGCTTATCCTAGTACTTCAATTTCTGAAATGGAAGTTAAAGGTATTGATATGTCTGAAGGTGTACCTAAAAATTTTGTTTTAAATTCTAATGAAATATTGGAGGCTTTCAAAGATCCTTTAAGTGGTATTATTAATTCAGTTTTATTTTCTTTAGGTCAGTGTCCACCTGAATTGTCTTCTGATATTTTATCTCGTGGTATTTATTTAACAGGTGGTGGAGCTTTATTAAAAAATTTAGATCGTCTTTTATTAGAAGAAGTAAATGTTCCTATAATTTTAGCTGAAGATCCTTTAACTTGTGTAGCTCGTGGTGGAAGTAAAGCTTTAGATATGATTGATTATTATGGTAGTGAATTATTTGGAGATGATTTATATTTATAAATTATGTATTTTATTAATTTAAATTTTATAAAATTTAGAAAAAAGATTTTATTTTTTTTATTTTTTTTAAGTTTTTTATTTTTAATATTTTGGGGTAATTCATTAAGTTTAATTAATAATTTTAATTTTAGTTTATATAGTTTATGTAATAAATTAAAATTTTTTTTAGGTAATATTTTTTATTTTTATAAATCAGTTAAAAATTTAAAGCAAGAAAATATTTATTTAAAAAATAAATTAAAAATTTTTAAATTAAATAATTTTTATTTATCTAAATTAAAATTTGATAATGATCAGTTAAAAAAATATTTTTTTTTAAGTAAAAATTATGAAAAAAAAATTTTTATTGCTAGGTTAATTTATAGTATTATTCCTTTTTATAATAAAATTATAATTAATAAAGGTTATAATGATGGTATATATGAAAATTATTATGTATTAAATGAAAATGGATTTATTGGTAAAATTGATCATGTTAATAAATATTATAGTAGTGTTAATTTAATATGTAATTTAAATAGTAATTATTTAGTAAAAATTTTAAGAAATAATTTTAAATTTACTTTAAATAGTAATGGTTGTTTTAATAATTATGCAAAAATAGGTAATTTTCCATTAAATTTTAATGTAGTTTTAGGTGATATTATAACTTTAGATGATGGTGGTTATTTAAATTATCCTATAGGTATAGTTAATAAAATAATTTATGATAAATTTTTTTCTTTAAAAATAGTGGAAATATTTTTTTTTGTTAAATTTAATAATTTAGATTATGTTTTTTTAGTTGAAAAATAATTTTTAAATTTAAATATTTTATATTTAATAAATTTGATTAAATTAATAATTTAATTTTTTATTTATTTTTATTGTTAATTATTAAAATTTTTTAATAAATTAGAAATTTAGGTTTATATATGAGTTTAGATTTAGTTTGTGAAAATATTTTAGATGTTAATAGTATTTCTAAATCTAATTTGGAAAATTTTATTTTTGATTTATCTTGTATAGGTAGCGATTATGGTGATATATATTTTCAAAAAAAAAGTAGTGAATTTATTTTTTTAGAAAATGGTTTATTGAAAAATAATGTTTTTGATATATTAGAAGGTGTAGGAGTACGTGTTATTTCTGATGATAAAATAGGTTTTTCTTGTACTAATGATATTAGTTTAAGTTCTATATCTAAATGTATAAAAAAATCTGTAAATATATTTGGTAAAAAAATAGTTCTTAAAAATAATATATTAAATTTAAATAAAAATAATTATAAAATTAGTGTTTATAATAGTGAATTATTTATAGATATAAAGTTTAATAAAAATAAGATAGATTTTTTATATGATTTATATTATTTTATTAAAAAAATGGATAATCGTATTAATTATGTATCTTTAAGTTTATTAAGTAGTTTTGATTATATTTTAATTTTATCTACTGATAATTTTTTAGTTTCAGATATAAGACCTTTGATAAAATTATCTATAAAAGTTCAGGTAGAAGATTGTAGTGGTAATAGAGAAATTGGTTTTAGTGGTGGTGGAGGTCGTTATTCTTATAATGTATTATTAAATAAAAAGTATAATAATGTTTTTATTTATGAATATTGGGCTACTGAAGCAGTTAGAATAGCTATTAATAATTTAAAAGCTTATTATGCTCCTGCAGGTATTTTTCCAGTTATTTTAGGATCTGGATGTACTGGTATTTTATTTCATGAAGCTGTTGGTCATTGTTTAGAAGGTGATTTTAACCGTAAAGGTATTTCTTCATTTAAAGATTATATAGGTACTATAGTAGCTTCTAAAAATTTTAATCTTGTTGATGATGGTACAATTTTTCAAAATCGTGGTAGTCTAAATATAGATGATGAAGGTACTTTAACTAAAAAAAATTTTTTAATTAAAAATGGTGTTTTAGTATCTTACATGTTAGATAAATTTAATGCTAAATTAATGGGTTTAAATACTACTGGTAATGCTAGAAGACAATCATATGAATATTTACCAATTCCTAGAATGACTAATACGTATTTATTACCTGGTAGTTTTAATTTTTTGGATATTTTAAGTACTGTTAGTTATGGTTTATATATTGTAAGTTTAGGTAGTGGACAGGTAGATATAACTTCAGGAAAATTTGTTTTTACTGTTTTAGAAGGTTATTTAATTAAAAATGGTAATATTAATGTTCCTGTAAAAGGTGTTACTTTAATAGGTTCTGGAATTGAAATTCTTTCTAAGATTAGTATGATAGGTAATGATTTAAATTTTGATAATGGTTTAGGTACTTGTTTTAAAGATGGTCAAGAAGTACCTGTTTGTGTTGGTCAACCAAGTTTGAAAATAGATTCTATGGTTATAGGTGGTATAAATTAGTTTTTTATGTATATTAATATATATTAGTTAGGAACATAATTTATGTTTTTAAAGAAAAAAAATATAAAATTTAATTGGTATTTAATAGATGCTACAGATAAAATTTTAGGTAGATTATCTACTAAAATAGCTTTGTATTTAATGGGTAAACATAAATATTATTATTTACCATATTTAAATTTAGGTGATTATGTAGTAGTAATTAATGTAAAAAAAATATTAGTTACTGGAAATAAATTTAATGATAAAAAATATTATAGTCATAGTGGTTATATAGGAGGATTAAAAGTTATTAGTTTTAGAGATATGTTAATAAAATGTCCTGAAAAAATTATTAAACATTCTGTTAAAGGTATGTTACCTAAAGGATCATTAGGAAGATCTATGTTAAAAAAATTAAAAGTTTATCCTGGTAAGGATCATAAACATATTTCTAATAAATTTATATTAATTAGTTAGTTTTAATATTAGGATTTTAAAAATGCAATTATATAGTACTGGTAGACGTAAAACTTCTTCTGCTAGAATATTTTTAAATAGTAATGGAAATGGTAAAATATATATAAATAAAAAAATATTTACTGAGTATTTTTTTATTAAAAAATTACAATTAGTAGTATTAAAACCATTTAAGGTTTTAAATATTGATTTATTATTTAAATTAAATTTATATATAACTGTTAAAGGAGGTGGTATTTCTGGTCAAGCTTTTGCTATATGTCATGGAATAAGCAGAGTATTATTAAAGTATAATATTGATTTTCGTAAAGATTTAAAAATTTTTGGTTTAATAACTAGAGATTCTAGAAAAGTAGAGCGTAAAAAATTTGGTTTAAAGAAATCTCGCAGAAGACCTCAATTTTCTAAACGTTAATTTTTATGTATAATATTTGTTTTGTTTAAGTTTTATGGTTAAATTAGATAATTTGACTCCGATATTGAATCAATATTGGAGTATTAAAAAAAAATATATGGATGTTTTGCTTTTTTATCAAATGGGAGATTTTTATGAACTTTTTTATAATGATGCTGAAAAAATTTCTAGTTTATTAAATATTACTTTAACAAGTAAAAAATTTATAAAACATGGTAGTATACCAATGGCTGGTGTACCAGTTAAAACTTATGAAAATTATATTTTTAAGTTAATAAAATTAGGTGAATCAGTAGCAATTTGTAATCAGATTTTTGATGAAAATTTACATTCTGGAGATAGTAATTTAATTAAACGTAAAGTTGTAAGAATTATTACTCCAGGAACTGTTGTAGAAGATAAATATTTAAATAATTTTAGAGATAATTTTATTGTTTCTATTTATAGTGATAAAAATTTATTTAAATTTGGTTTTTCTGTTTTAGATATTATTTCTGGAAAATTTTATGTTTTAGAAGCTTTAGGTATAGATGAATTAAAATCTATTTTTTTGAGATATGATCCTTCTGAAATTATTTGCCCAGATTATTTTTTTAGTATTAATTTTATTAAGGAATTTAATTGTGTTAAATATATTAAATTTTGTGATTTTGATTTTTATAGAACATATTGTGTTTTAATTGATCATTTTAATGTTAATAATCTTAGTAAATTTGGTATTGAAAATAATAATTATATTATACAATCATCAGGTTGTTTATTAAATTATATTAAATATACTAAATTAGTTAATTTAAGTCATATAGATAATATAAAATTTTTAAATAAAAATAGTAATATTTACATGGATTATTCTACTATTAAAAATTTAGAATTATTTAATTCATTATCAGGTAATGAAAAAAATACTCTTTTATTTGTTTTAGATAAAACTGTTACTCCTATGGGTAAAAGAATGTTAAAAAGATGGTTATCTTCACCTACTAGGAATATTAAAAAAATTAATAATCGTCATATGATTATTGAGTCTATTTGGAATCATGTATATGATTTAAAAAAATTTTTAAGTAATATAGGTGATATAGAGAGAATTTTAGGTAGAATAGTTTTAAAGACATTTAAAATTATAGATTTAATAAATTTTAAAAATTTTCTTATTGAAATTAAAAATTTAATTTTTTTTTTTAAAAAAAAAATTTTTTTATATATTTTAGATTTTATGTATTTAAATATTGATAAAATTAAAAAATTAATTAATTTATTAACTAATTCTATAGTAAGTGATTTTGTTGGTGATTTAGATTTTGGTTTTATATCTTTTGGTTATAATAAAGAATTAGATAAATTACATGAATTATATAATAATAGTGATGTTGAATTAAATAATATTTTATTAAATGAAATTAAAAAAACTAGAATAAAAAATTTATCTTTAAAATATAATAAAGTATATGGATATTATATTCAAGTACATAAAGATTATTATGATTTAGTACCTTCATATTTTATAAAATGTCAAACTTTAAAATATTTTAGTAGATATATTTTTTCTGAATTAAAAAATTGTGAATTTAAATTGTTTAGTTTAAAAAAAAAATATATTTTTTTAGAAAAAAAAATATTATTTGATATAATATCGGTTATTATTAGTGATTTATCTTTTCTTAAAATTATTATTTTTTATCTATCTAAATTAGATGTTTTATCTAATTTTGTTGAAAGGTCAATTAGTTTAAATTATAAGAAACCTAATTTAGTTAGTAAATCTATTATAAATATGATTAATGGTCGTCATCCTGTAGTTGAAAATAATATTGGGTTAAATTTTATTTCTAATAATTTATTTTTAAATAATAAAATAAGACTTTTATTGATTACTGGTCCTAATATGGGTGGTAAAAGTACTTATATGAGACAAATTGCTATTATTTGTATTATGGTTTATATTGGTTGTTATGTTCCAGTGGATAATTTATATATTGGTCCAATAGATAAAATTTTAACTAGAATAGGATTTTCTGATGATATTTCTTCTGGTAAATCAACTTTTATGATTGAAATGTCTGATATTTCTAATATAATTAATAATGCTACTAAAAATAGTTTAGTTTTGATTGATGAAATGGGTAGAGGTACTTCAGTAAAAGAAGGTATTTCTTTATCTTGGTCTTGTTTAAATTATATTTCTAAAAAAATTAAGTCTTTAACATTATTTTCTACTCATTATTTAGAATTGACTAGTATAGTTTTATATAATAAAAAAATTAGAAATTTTTATTTTGATTTTATATTTTATAAAGATGATATAGTTTTTTTGTATAAAATTAAAGAAGGTTTTTGCAATAGAAGTTATGGTTTAAATGTAGCAAAAAAAGTAGGTATTCCTAAAATTATTATTAATAATGCATATAGAATTTTAAATTTGTTTAAAACTTAAATTTTTATTTATTTATATTTTATTTTTTTAGTTTTATTACAAATTTTATTTTTGTTTTTTGGAGTTATATATGTTTCACTATGAAATAGTTGTTATTATTTATCCAGGTAGAAATATTGATGTTAATGATATAATAAATAATTATTGTAATTATTTTATTAAAAATAATGTTAAAATTCATAGAAAAGAAAATTGGGGTATAAAATATTTAGCTTATTCTATTAATAATATATATAAAGCTAATTATATTCTTTTTAATATAGAAGTAGATTTAGATAAAATAAAAAAAATTAGAGATAATTTAAAATTAAATAATAAAATATTAAGATTCTTAATTTTAAGAAAGAAATATGCAATTACTAAACCTTCTATTATGATGATTAATAATTAATGTTATTTATTTTTATAATTTTATCATAATTAATATTATAAATTAATTGGAGTTTTTATGTCAATTTTTAGTAAAAAAAAAAAATTTTGTCGTTTTAAAAGTGAAAAAATTAAGGAAATAGATTATAAGGATTTAAATATGTTAAAAAATTATATTACAGAGTGTAATAAAATTATTCCTGGTAGGATAACAGGTACTTCATCTAAGTATCAAAGACAATTATCTATAGCTATTAAAAGAGCTAGATATTTATCATTAATAGGTTATATAGATAATCATTAATTTATTTGTAAAATTGTGTTTTTATGATTAAAGTAATTATTTTAAGTAAAGATGTATATTTAGGAGATGTAGGATCTATTAAAAAAGTTAAAAATGGTTATGCTAGAAATTTTCTTATTCCATATAAAAAAGCTGTTTATGCAACTAAGTTAAATTTGATTAAGTATGGATTTAGTAAGAAAAATATTGTTGATGAAAATATTGATAAATTAAAGGAAAAAATTTTATCATTATCTCCATTAAATATTTCTGTTAGGTCTGAAAACAATAAATTGTTTGGTTCAATAAAAAATATTGATATTAGTAATTTGATATATGAAAAATTAAGTATTAAAATTTCAAGAAAAAATATTATAATTCCAAATTTTTATATTAAATATATTGGTGATTATGATATAAGTATATATTTATCAAAAAAAAATTTTGTTTCAATTTTATTGAAAATTAGAACTATATAATTTTTTTTTAAAAAAAAATATATATATACTCTTGTATATAATATTTATATAATATATACTATTCATCAGTTGAATTTTATTTTATGTTATTTATATTTTTATTTGTGATAAAGATTTAATTGTTCTTTTTAAAAAATTTATGTGGGCATTTACAGAATTTTTACTTCTAATTTATATTCTTAATTCTTCTTAAGAACTAAGAATTAGTTCGTTTTATTTTATCCTATTTTTTAGGATAATTTGTGTTTTATAAAAGAGTTTGATCATGGCTCAGATTGAACGCTGGCGGCAAGCTTAACACATGCAAGTCGAACGGCAGCATAAAAAGTTTACTTTTTGATGGCGAGTGGCGTACGGGTGAGTAATATCTAAGAATCTACCTTAAGAATTGGGATAACTGTTGGAAACGATAGCTAATACCGAATAATATCATTTTAATAATGATTAAAGTAGGGGATTACTTTAATAGTAACCTTACATCTTTAGATGAGCTTAGACAAGATTAGCTAGTAGGTGAGGTAAAGGCTTACCTAGGCATCGATCTTTAGCTGGTCTGAGAGGATGATCAGCCACATTGGAACTGAGATACGGTCCAGACTCCTACGGGAGGCAGCAGTGGGGAATATTGCACAATGGGGGAAACCCTGATGCAGCTATGCCGCGTGTATGATGAAGGCTTTAGGGTTGTAAAGTACTTTCAGTAGGGAAGAAGATAATATTACTAATATTAATTTTATTTGACGTTACTTACAGAAGAAGCATCGGCTAACTCCGTGCCAGCAGCCGCGGTAATACGGGGGATGCTAGCGTTAATCGGAATTACTGGGCGTAAAGAGCACGTAGGTGGTTTATTATGTCAGATGTGAAATACCTGAGCTCAACTTAGGAATTGCATTTGAAACTAATAGACTAGAGTTTCGTAGAGGGAGGTGGAATTCCAGGTGTAGCGGTGAAATGCGTAGATATCTGGAGGAATATCAGTGGCGAAGGCGGCCTCCTGGACGAAAACTGACACTCAGGTGCGAAAGCATGGGGAGCAAACAGGATTAGATACCCTGGTAGTCCATGCTGTAAACGATGTCAACTTGAAGGTTGTAATCTTAGAATTGTGGCTTTCGAAGCTAACGCGTTAAGTTGACCGCCTGGGGATTACGACCGCAAGGTTAAAACTCAAATGAATTGACGGGGGCCCGCACAAGCGGTGGAGCATGTGGTTTAATTCGATGCAACGCGAAGAACCTTACCTGGTCTTGACATCCAGCGAATTTTGCAGAAATGTAGAAGTGCTTTCGAGAGCGCTGAGACAGGTGCTGCATGGCTGTCGTCAGCTCGTGTTGTGAAATGTTGGGTTAAGTCCTTTAACGAGCGCAACCCTTGTCCTTTGTTGCCAACAGGTTAAGCTGGGAACTTAAAGGAGACTGCCAGTGATAAACAGGAGGAAGGTGAGGACGACGTCAAGTCATCATGGCCCTTACGACCAGGGCTACACACGTGCTACAATGGCGTATACAAAGGGAGGCAATCTTGTAAAAGTGAGCAAATCTCATAAAGTACGTCTTAATTCGGATTGAAGTCTGCAACTCGACTTCATGAAGTTGGAATCGCTAGTAATCGTGGATCAGAATGCCACGGTGAATACGTTCCCGGGCCTTGTACACACCGCCCGTCACACCATGGGAGTGTGTTGCAAAAGAAGTAGATGATTTTAACCCCTATTTTGGGGAGGATCTTTACCACTTTGTGATTCATGACTGGGGTGAAGTCGTAACAAGGTAACCGTAGGGGAACCTGCGGTTGGATCACCTCCTTATTTATTTAGACGTAATATTCTGTATAGTGTTCACATATATTTTTTATTTTTTTGTCCTCTTCGTCTAGAGGTTTAGGACATCGCTCTTTCACGGCGGTAACAGGGGTTCAAATCCCCTAGAGGACGTGTTCTTTTTAAAATTTTTTTAAATATTTTTGGGTTGTGAAGTTAAGTTATTAAGCGTATATGGTGAATGCCTTGGCAATCAGAGGCGATGAAGGACGTGCAAATCTGCGAAAATTGTCGATAAGTTGATAAGAAACGTTATAATCGATAGTGTCCGAATGGGGTAACCCAATATAGGTAAATGCTATATTATTATTAACTGAATACATAGGTTAATAAGGTAAACTAGGAGAACTGAAACATCTAAGTATCCTAAGGAAAAGAAATCAATTGAGATTCTCTTAGTAGTGGCGAGCGAAATGGGAAAAGCCGTAAGTATATAATTATAAGATTATATTAGTGGAATAATTTGGAAAAATTAACGATACAAGGTGATAGTCCTGTACATAAAAATATATTTTTATATTTACTTTATTAGTAGGACGAGACACGTGGAATCTTGTTTGAATATAGGGGGACCATCCTCTAAGGCTAAATACTACTGATTGACCGATAGTGAACTAGTACCGTGAGGGAAAGGTGAAAAGAACCCCGGTTAGGGGAGTGAAATAGAACCTGAAACCGTATACGTACAAGCAGTAGAAGCATTTTTAGTGAAGTGTGACTGCGTACCTTTTGTATAATGGGTCAGCGAGTTATATTTTGTAGCAAGGTTAACTTTTTATAAAGGGAGCCGTAGGGAAACCGAGTCTTAAAAGGGCGTTAGTTGCAGGATATAGACCCGAAACCCGGTGATCTAGCCATGAGCAGATTGAAGTTTAGGTAAAACTAAATGGAGGATCGAACTGACTGATGTTGAAAAATCAGCGGATGACTTGTGGTTAGGGGTGAAAGGCCAATCAAACCGGGAGATAGCTGGTTCTCCCCGAAAACTATTTAGGTAGTGCCTTATGAATTTATCTTCTGGGGTAGAGCACTGTTTCGGTTAGGGGATCTTCCAGGTCTACCAATCCGATGCAAACTCCGAATACGGAAGAATATTATCATAGGAGACACACATTGGGTGATAAGATCCAGTGTGGAGAGGGAAAGAGCCCAGATCACAAGCTAAGGTCCCTAAATTATAATTAAGTGGTGAACGATGTGAAAGAACTATAACAGCTAGGATGTTGGCTTAGAAGCAGCCATCATTTAAAGAAAGCGTAATAGCTCACTAGTCTAGTTTTTTTGCGCGGAAGATTTAACGGGGCTAAATTATATACCGAAGCTGTGACAATAATGTTTTTATTATTGGGTAGGGGAGCGTTCTGTAAGCTGTTGAAGATATGTTGTGAGATGTATTGGAGGTATCAGAAGTGCGAATGCTGACATAAGTAACGATAAAGTAGGTGAAAAACCTACTCGCCGAAAAACTAAGGTTTCCTGTCCAACGTTAATCGGGGCAGGGTTAGTCGATACCTAAGGTGAGGCTGAAAAGCGTAATCGATGGATAACAGGTTAATATTCCTGTACTTGTTATTATAATGATGGGGATTGAAATAGGTTAGATTATCTAGGTGTTGGATTACCTAGTTTAAGTGTGTAGATGAATACTTTGGAAAATCCGGGTATTATTAACATTGAGACATGATGACGAGACGTTTTACGTTGAAGTAATTTATACCATGTTTACTAGAAAAACCTCTAAATTTAATATAATATCAAATCGTACTATAAACCGACACAGGTGGTTAGGTAGAGTATACCAAGGCGCTTAAGAGAACTCGGGTAAAGGAACTAGGCAAAATAGTGCCGTAACTTCGGGAGAAGGCACGCTAATATTAGGTGAAAAATAAACTTTTTTAGCTGAAATTAGTCTAAGATACCAGCTGGCTGCAACTGTTTATTAAAAACACAGCACTGTGCAAACACGTAAGTGGAAGTATACGGTGTGATGCCTGCTCGGTGCCGGAAGGTTAAATGATGAAGTTAAATGTAAAAGTTGAAGCTTTTGATTGAAGCCCCGGTAAACGGCGGCCGTAACTATAACGGTCCTAAGGTAGCGAAATTCCTTGTCGGGTAAGTTCCGACCTGCACGAATGGCATAATGATGGCCAGGCTGTCTCTACCCGAGACTTAGTGAAATTGAAATTGCTGTGAAGATGCAGTGTACCTGCGGCAAGACGGAAAGACCCCGTGAACCTTTACTATAACTTGGCATTGAGTAATGAGTGTTGATGTGTAGGATAGGTGGGAGACTTTGAAGCGAAAATGCAAGTTTTTGTGGAGTCGTCCTTGAAATACCACCCTTTAGTGTTTGTTATTCTAACCGAATTTCGTTATCCGGAATCGAGACAATGTCTGGTGGGTAGTTTGACTGGGGCGGTCTCCTCCTAAAGAGTAACGGAGGAGCACAAAGGTCAGCTAATTACGGTCAGAAATCGTAATTTTAGTGCAAAGGTATAAGCTGGCTTAACTGCGAGCGTGACGGCGCGAGCAGATGCGAAAGCAGGTCTTAGTGATCCGATGGATCTGTATGGAAGGGCCATCGCTCAACGGATAAAAGGTACTCCGGGGATAACAGGCTGATATCGCCCAAGAGTTCATATCGACGGCGGTGTTTGGCACCTCGATGTCGGCTCATCACATCCTGGGGCTGTAGTAGGTCCCAAGGGTATGGCTGTTCGCCATTTAAAGTGGTACGCGAGCTGGGTTTAGAACGTCGTGAGACAGTTCGGTCCCTATCTGCCGTAGGCGTAGGAAACTTGAAGGGGGCTGCTCCTAGTACGAGAGGACCGGAGTGGACGTACCTCTGGTGTTCGGGTTGTTATGCCAATAGCATTGCCCGTTAGCTATGTACGGGAAAGATAAGCGCTGAAAGCATATAAGTGCGAAACTTGCCCTAAGATTAGGTTTCCCGAAAATTTTAATATTTTCCTGAAGGGTCGTTATAGACTATAACGTTGATAGGTCAAGTGTGTAAGCATAGTGATATGTTAAGCTAATTGATACTAATAACCCGTGTGTCTTAACTTCACAACACCAAAAATATTTATCCTGGCGGTAATAGCATGATAGTACCACCTGAATCCATATCGAACTCAGAAGTGAAATGTCATAGCGCTGATGGTAGTATAAGATTTTCTTATGTGAGAGTAAGACGCTGCCAGGGATTTTAATTTTTTATTAAATTTTTATTTATAAAATATTAGGTGCGATAGTTCAGAAGGTTAGAATACCGGTCTGTCACGCCGGGGGTCACGGGTTCAAATCCCGTTCGTACCGTTAATTTTAAATTAAATTATTTTTAATTATTTTAGAATTTATTTTTATATATTTTAAATAATACTTCAAAAAATATCTTTAATTATTTAAAAAATTAAACTTTTTAAAAAAATTATAATAAAATTATGTATTTAGATAAACAGAATTTAATTTGGGTTGATTTAGAAATGACTGGGTTAAATCCTGATGTAGATAAAATAATAGAAATAGCTACTTTAATAACTGATAAAGATTTAAATATATTAGCTGAAGGACCTAATTTAGCTATTTATCAAAAAGATAGTTATATTAATTCTATGAATAAATGGAATATAAATATACATAGCAATTCTGGATTAATAGATAGAGTTAGAAATAGTATTATAGATGAAGTTAAAGCTGAATATATGACTTTAAAATTTATAAAAAAATGGGTTCCTGAAAAAATGTCTCCTATATGTGGTAGTACTATAGCTCAAGATAGAAGATTTTTATTTAGGTATATGCCTAATTTAGAATCTTATTTCCATTATAGATATATAGATGTTAGTTCTTTTAAAGAAGTTATTAAAAGATGGGTACCAAGTAAAAAATTTTTTAGATTTAATAGAAATAAAAAGCATAGTGCATTATATGATGTAAAAGACTCAATTTATGAAATGTTATATTATAAAAAATATTTTTTTAGTTTTTTAAATAAAAGTAATAAAGAGATATTAAAGCGGAAATAGCTCAGTTGGTAGAGTATAACCTTGCCAAGGTTAGGGTCGCGAGTTCGAGTCTCGTTTTCCGCTTTATTATTTTTTATTATTATAATTTAAAAAATTATTTTTTATAATATTTTTGTATTTTTAATTATATAAATATTTATTTAAATTTTAATTATGAATATTATAAATATTTTATCTAATGAAACTATAGGAAAAATATCTTCTGGAGAATTTTTAAATAGACCTTGTGATATATTAAAAGAGTTAATAGAAAATAGTATAGATGCTAAAGCTTCTATTATTAGAATTGATATTTTAAATGGAGGTTTAGATTTAATAAAGGTATCTGATAATGGTATAGGTATATGTAAGAAAGATCTTTTTAATTCTGTTAAAAAACATTATACTAGTAAAATATGTTCTTTTAATGATTTAAATAATTTAAATAGTTTTGGTTTTCGTGGTGAATCATTATCTTGTATAAGTATTATATCTGATTTTAAAATTAGTTCTAGAATAATTTTAGATAAATATGGTTGGTCTTTATTTAATAATATATATAATACTTCGTTTTTTAATATTAAACCAATTTTTCATTTTGTAGGAACTTCAGTAGAAGTAAAAAATATTTATTTTAATTTACATAAAAAAAGAAAGTTATTATTGTGTAATATTTATTATGAGTGGATTTTGATTAAAAAATTAATAAATTTATTTGTAATATCTAATCCTAATATAAGATATTTAATATATTTAAATGGAAAGTTATTTAAGGATTATTATTCTTCAAATAATTATAAAGAAATTACTATTAGTCGTATATCAGATATATATGGTAAAAAAAAAATAAATTGTGAGAATTATGTTTCTATATTAGAAGACCTTTTTTCTTTAAAAGGTTATTTTTTTTCAGTTTCTTCAAATAGAAATATAAAAATAATTTTTATAAATAAAAGAATAATTGATAATAGTAATTTATTATTTTATATAATTGATAAAGTTTTTTTTGATTTATTTGAAAAAAAGATATCATATATATTTTTTTTTGAAATAAAAAATATATATATTAATATAAATATTAGTCCAAGAAAAAATTTAATAGAATTCAATGATTCTATTATTATATATAATTTAATATATAAATATATATTTTTATATTTTAAGGAAAAAAAAAATATTTTTTTAATTAAAAAAAAAAAAATTAATTGTGAAAAAAAAAAAATAATTTCATATAAATTTAATGAAAATTTTTTTAATTTTGTTAAAAAAGGTGATTTTTTACATTATTTTTTAGAAAAATTTGGTAACATAATATGTATTATTGATAATAGGTTCGTTTATTCTTGTATTAATAAAAATATTATTATTTCTGATATATTATATATATATTATTATTATAATGTTTTTATATTTAAAAAAAAAATGTTTTTTTTGATAAAAGTTAAAAAATTAGATAAAGTTATTAAATTAAATAATATATATAATATTACTAATATAAATTATTTATTAGATATTTTATTAAAATTAGGAATATATATTAATTATAATACTAATTATATAGTTATATATAAAGTTCCATTATTTTTTAATAATGAAAATTTAATTAAATTATTTAATAAATTTTTTAATTATCTTAGTAATAATATAATTATTACTAAAAGAAAAATAATTTATTTATTATCAGATTTTATCATTTATAATGATAGTAGTTTAGATAGATTTAAATGTTTATCTTTAATATCATGTTTTCATAAAATGATGGTTTTTTATAAATTTTATAAAAATGTTTTCAAAATATTGAATTTAGAAGAATTTTCTGTTTTTTTATCGTTATATTTATGAAAAATATTAGTAAATTTAAAAAAAAAATTTTTTGTATTCTTGGACCAACTGGTATAGGTAAAAGTAATATATCTATGGAGTTAAGTAATATTTTTCCTTTTAGGATTATAAGTGTAGATTCTGCTTCAATATATAAATATATGAATATTGGTACTGCTAAACCTTCTATTAATGAATTATTAATTTATCCTCACAAATTAATTGATATATTAGATCCTAAAGAAAGTTATTCAGTTTTTAATTTTATTAAAGATTTTAAAAATAGTATTAATGATATATATCATATTGATAAAAAAATTCCTTTATTAGTTGGTGGTACTATGATGTATTATAATATTTTATTTAATGGTTTAAATATATTACCTAAATCTAATTTTTTAATTAGAGAAAAAATTCAAAATTTATTTAGTATATATGGATGTAAATATGTTCATAATATATTATCTAATATTGATTATGAATATTCTAAAGTAGTTCATTTTAATGATAGATATAGAATTATTAGAGCTATTGAAGTTTTTTTGATTTCTGGTAAAAAAATTTCATATTTAAAAAAAAAGAAAAAAAAAAAAATAGATTTAGATATATATAAATTTATATTATTACCTTTAAATAAAAATTTTTTAATTAAAAATATTGAAAAAAGATTTTATTTAATGTTATTCAATGGTTTTGAAGAAGAAGTATATTATTTATATAATCGTGGAGATTTAAATATTAATATGTCTTCTATTAAATGTATTGGTTATAAACAAATGTGGTTATATTTAGATAATAAAATAGATTACACTACTATGATAAATAGTAGTATAAAAGATACTATTTTGCTTGTTAAACATCAGTTAACTTGGTTACGTAAATTTAGTAGTAATTCTTATGTTATTGAATTCGATAATTATAAAAATTGTATTAATAAAATATACAATTTAATTAAATTTTTAATTTAAAAATTTTGTAATATTTTTTGTGAATAAATTAGATTTATTATTTAAAAATAAGATATTAGTTATATTTATATATTGTAGTAAATTTAAAAAAAATAATTTTATAGAATTTAAAGAATTTAAAAAATTAATATATTCAGCAAAATTTTGTATAGATAGTTTTATAAAAATTAATATTAAAATTCCTAATAAAAAATATTTTTTAGGTAAAGGTAAGTTAAATGAAATAAAAAATTTGATTAAAAAAGAAAAATATTCTCTATTGATTATAAATAAGGTTTTAAAAAATTCACAGGAAAATAATTTAAAAAATTTTTTAAAATGTTCTTTAATAGATAGAACTAATTTAATATTAATTTTATTTAAAAAAATTGCTAATACTCAATTAGTAAAATTACAGATAGAATTAGCATATTTAAATTATTTAAGTACTAGATTAGTTAAATATTGGAGTCATCTTGAAAGACAAAAAGGAGGTATAAAATCTATTTATGGTCCTGGTGAAAAACAAATAGAAATAGATCGTAGATTAATTAAAAAAAAAATTAGAAATAATATATTTAGATTAAATAAAATAACTAAACAAAGAGATAGAAGTAATTTATTAAGGAATAAATTAGATATTTCAATAGTATCATTAGTTGGTTATACTAATTCAGGTAAATCTACTTTGTTTAATTTACTTACTAAATCAGATATTTATGTTAAAAATGTATTTTTTTCAACTTTAGATACATATATAAGAAAAATTAAATATTTTAATTTTTCTAATAAAATTTTATTATCTGATACAATAGGTTTTATAAGTGATTTCCCAAAAGTTTTATTAAGTTCTTTTCATACAACTTTAAATGAAATTAATAATTCAAAATTAATATTACATATAATTGATATTTCTAATATTTATTTTAGAAACTACATAGATATAGTTAATGAAACATTAGATAAAATTAATATTTCTAATAATATACCTATTATAGAAGTAATGAATAAAATAGATAAAATTAATTGTGTAGATAAAGTTGAATTTAATAATGGTATACCATATAGAATATGGGTATCAGCTAAATATAATTTAGGTATAAAAAATTTATGTAAATATATATTAGATTTTTTTGTTTCTAAAAAAAAAATATATAAGTTTTTTTTAGATTTAAAATATTATATTTTAGTTAATGATTATTTATATAAAAATAATTATATTAAAGATGTATCTAGTCTAGATGGTAAAAATTATATAGTAATAATAGTAGTTACTAAAGTAGAATTTTTTAAATTAATTAAAAAATATTCTTTTATTAAAAAATTTATTTGTATATAAATTTTATATTTTATGAAAAATATATTTTATGGTGTTCATGTTGTTAAAAATTTATTTAAATATAAATTAAATTATATAAAAAAAATTTTTTTTATAAATAATATAAATAAAAAAAAAAATATTTTATATAAGTTATCATTAATTAATAAATTAAAAATTTATTTTGTTAGTAAAAATAAATTAATTAATTTAATAGGTATTAATATAAATCATCAAGGTGTAGCAGTATTATTAAGTAAACGAGTTTTTAATTTTAAAATAATTGATTTATTTAATTTAATTGAAAAATTAAATAGAAAATTTGTTTTTTTATTTTTAGATAGAACTAATAATCCTTATAATTTAGGTGCTTGTATAAGAACTGCTGTAGCTTTTGGTGTTAATTGTATTGTTATTACTAAACATAATACAGTATCTTTAGAAAATAGTATAGTACATAAAGTTTCTAGTGGAAGTATATATAAAATTTTTATATTAGAGGTTATTAATTTAACTAAATTAATTTCTTTATTAAGAAAGAAATATATTTTTGAAGTTATAGGAACAACTAATGATATTAATAATAGTATTTCTTTATATAAATTTAATTTTAATAATTTAAGTTCTTTGATACTTATTATAGGTTCTGAACAAGATGGTATTAAAAATAATATTAAAAAATATTGTGATTATTTATTGAATATTCCTATATTAAATATAAATTCTTTAAATTTATCTGTAGCTAATGGTATATTTTTATATGAAATAATGAGAAAAAACTAAAATTATATTTTAATATTTTAGTTATATTAAATCTTTAATTTTAAAGAAGTTTGGTTTTGATTTAATAATTTCTGATATATGCATTTTTTTACTATTATTAAATTTTATTTTTTGGATATTTAATATTTTAAATTTAGTTGATATTTTTAATCCGTGTTTTGTGTATTCTATTATTTCTCCTATATTATATTTAATTTTATTATTTTTTTCTATTTTTGCTTTACATATTATAATTCTATTATTTTTATAAAAAAAGAAAGTTTTTGGCCATATATTAAATGCTCTAATTTGTCTTTCTATATATACTGCTTTTTTATTCCAATCAACCTTTCCTTCTTCTTTTTTAATTTTATGTGCGTATGTTATATTTTTGGTAATTTGTTTAATTGGTTTAATTTTTTTTATTGATTTAATATTTAAAAATTTTATCAATTCTATTGAACATAATTTTTGTAATTTTATACTTAAAGATGTATATGTATCTTTATTACTTATTTTGCAATAAATTTTATGTAATATATCTCCTGAATCTATAAAGTTATTAATTTTAATAAAAGTTATTCCTGTTATTTTATCACCATTTAATATAGATCTTTGTATAGGAGAAGATCCTCTCCATTTAGGTAATAATGAAGCATGTATATTAATACAACCTAATTTAGGAATTTTGAATATTTCTGGTGGTATTTTAATACCGTATGAAATCATAATCATTATATCTATATTTAATGGTATTAAATCTTTTTTTATTTTTTTTAGTTCTGAATAATTTTTTGGATTAAATGTAATAATATTATTTTTTTTAGCTAATTTAATAAGTGGATTTTTTATTTTTTTATTTTTTTTAGTTATTAAACCTACTAACTTATGTAGTTTACATTTTAATATTTTTTTAAAATTAAAAAAAGAAAATTCTGATGTTCCTATAAATAATATATTCATATTATAAATTTAATATCTAATTAATTAGATTAATAATCTATTATAAGTTTACCATTAAGATGGTCTATTTCATGTTGAATACATATAGATAATAATTTATTAGCTTTTAAGTAAAAAATTTTTCCTTTTTGATTATGTGATTTTACTATTATTTCTTTATATCTTTTAATAGAAATTGTATAATTAGGTATAGAAAGACAACTTTCTTTAGTTTTGATGTAATTTTTATGTTTAATTAAAATTGGATTAATTAAAATTAATTTTTTATTTATTATAGGTGTAAGATTAATTACAATTATTGATTTATTAATATTAACTTGTGTAGAAGCTAATCCTATACCCTTATTATAATACATTGTATTAAACATATTTTTAATTATTAATTTTAATTTTTCATTGAATTTTTTAACTTTTTTGGTTTTTTTTCTTAATTTATTATTTGGATAATGAAGTATTTTTAGAATAGACATTTTACATTAAAATTTAAATATTTTTATTTAAAAAATAAAAATATATTCTTATTTTTATTTTAGAATACCCAAAGCGGGACTCGAACCCGCACAGTTTTTAATAAAACCGAGGGATTTTAAGTCCCTTGTGTCTACCATTCCACCATTTGGGCATTATTAAATTAAAAAGACGTGCCCTGGAATTGAACCAGGTTAAATGGGTTTGCAATCCACTGCATATACCTTTCTGCCAGCACGTCAAACAAAGATTTAATATTATTATAGTATAATAATATATTAATTGATAGTATAATGATTTTAATTTAATTTCAATTAATAAAATTGATTTTTATTTAAATTTTACTTAATTTAAGTATTAATTTTTTATTTATTTTATTAATTAATTAAATATTTTTTTTAAAAAAAAAAAATAAACATAATAATTATATGTATTTTTGATAAAAATAATGCCTACTATTAATCAATTAGTTAATAAATATCGTTGTAGAAAAATATTAAAAAATAATGTTCCTGCATTAAATAAATGTCCTCAAAAAAGAGGAGTTTGTTTAAAAGTTTATACTACTACTCCTAAGAAACCTAATTCTGCTTTACGTAAAGTTTGTAGAGTTAGATTAACAAATGGTATTGAAGTTACAGCTTATATAGGTGGTGAAGGTCATAATTTACAGGAACATTCTGTTGTTTTAATTAGAGGTGGAAGAGTAAAAGATTTACCTGGAGTACGTTATCATATAGTTAGAGGATCTTTAGATTGTACAGGAGTTAAGAATAGAAAAAAATCTAGATCAAAGTATGGAGTAAAAAATAATAAATAATTTTTAAAAAATTTATATATTGGGAGTATTTATGTCTCGTAGACGATCTTTTGGAAATCGTAAAATTAATCCTGATTTATTTTATAATTCTGAATTAATTTCTAAATTTGTTAATTTATTAATGATTGATGGTAAAAAAACAATTGCAGAGAATATTTTATATAATTCTTTAAATATATTAGGTGAAAAAATTAAAAAAGATAAATTAAATTTATTAGTATTAATTATAGATAAAGTAAAACCTATAGTTGAAATTAAGTCTCGTAGAGTAGGTGGTACTACTTATCAAATTCCAGTTGAAGTAAGACCTTTAAGAGGTAATACATTAGCAATTCGTTGGATTATATATGCAGCTAAAAAAAGAAAAGATAATAATATGTCTTTATGTTTATCTAATGAATTTTTGGATATTTTGGAAAATAAAGGATTAGCTATTAAAAAAAAAGATGATGTACATAAAATGGCAGAAGCTAATAAAGCTTTTGCACATTATAGATGGTAATAATATTAATATAATAATTATCTAATAATTAGAGGATTTAATGTCTCGTATAACACCTATTTTACGTTATCGAAATATTGGTATTAGTGCTCATATAGATGCTGGTAAAACTACTATTACAGAAAGAATTTTATATTATACAGGTGTAAATTATAAATTAGGTGAAGTTCATGATGGTAATGCTACTATGGATTGGATGGAACAGGAACAGGAGAGAGGAATAACTATTACTTCTGCGGCTACAACGACTTTTTGGTCTGGTATGTTTAATCAATATCTTCCTCATAGGATTAATATTATTGATACTCCTGGTCATGTTGATTTTACTATGGAAGTAGAAAGATCAATGAGAATATTAGATGGAGCAATTATGGTTTATTGTGCTGTAGGTGGAGTACAACCTCAATCTGAAACTGTTTGGAAACAAGTTAATAGATATAATATACCACGTATTGTTTTTATTAATAAAATGGATCGTGTAGGAGCTAATTTTTTAAATGTTTTAAATGATATAAAAAATAAATTAAAGGTAAATCCAGTTTTAATTCAATTACCTATTATATCTTCTGAAACTTTTGTAGGTGTAGTTGATTTAATAAATATGAGATCTATATATTGGAATAATTTTGATAATGGATTAACTTATACAGTTGATAATAATATACCATCTAATATTTATGATAATGCTTTAAAATTGAATCAAAAATTAATTGAATTAGTTGCTGATTCTTCTGAAGAATTAATGTTAAAATATTTAGATAGTATTAAATTAACTGAATTAGAAATTAAATCTGTTTTAAGGCAAAAAGTATTAAATAATGAAATATTATTAGTTACTTGTGGTTCAGCTTTTAGAAATAAAGGTATTCAATTATTATTAGATTCTGTTATAGATTTTTTACCTTCTCCTAAGGATATTAATTCAGTAAATGGAGTATCTATAAAAGATGATTCTTTACAATTAAATCGTTTAGTTAGTGATAATGAAAGTTTTTCTTCTTTAGTATTTAAAATTTCTAATGATTCTTTTGTTGGTAATTTGACTTTTTTAAGGGTTTATTCTGGTAAAATTAAATGTGGAGATGTAATTTTAAATTCTACACAAAATGTTCGTGAAAGAATTGGCAGAATAGTTCAAATGCATGCTAATAAAAAAGAAGAAATTAAAGAAGTTTTTGCAGGTGATATAGCAGCTATTATAGGATTAAAAAATGTAGTTACTGGTGATACTTTATGTGATGTTAAAAATCCTTTAATTTTAGAAAAAATTAAGTTTCCTGATCCTGTTATTTCTGTATCTTTAGAACCTAAAACTAAATTAGATCAAGAAAAAATGGGTACTGCATTATCTAGGTTATCTAATGAAGATCCTTCTTTTTATAATTATTTTGATAGTGAATCTAATCAAACAATTATTTCTGGTATGGGTGAATTACATTTAGAAATTATTGTTGATAGAATGAAAAGAGAATTCAATGTTAATTGTAATGTTAGTAAACCTAGGGTTTCTTATAGAGAAACTGTAATTAATAGTATTAAAAATATTGAAGGAAAATATATTAAGCAAACTGGTGGTAGAGGTCAGTATGGTCATGTAGTAATTAATTTATTTCCATTATTACCTAATGAGTATTCTAAATCTAATAATGGTTATATTTTTGAAAATAATATTAAAGGTGGTGTAATACCTGGTGAATATATTTCATCTATTAATAAAGGTATTATAGAACAATTAAAATCTGGTCCTTTAGCAGGTTATCCTGTTATTAATATTAAAGTACAATTATTTGATGGTTCATATCATGATGTTGATTCTTCAGAAATTGCTTTTAAAATGGCAGCTTCTATTGCTTTTAAAAAAGCTTTTTTAAAAGCAAATCCTGTTTTATTAGAACCTATAATGAGTGTAGAAGTAGAAACCCCAGAAGAGTATATAGGTGATGTTATTGGTGATTTAAATCGTAGAAGAGGTAATATAGAAGAAATTAATGATTTTTTTGGTGGTAAATTAGTTAAATCTTTTGTTCCTTTATCTGAAATGTTTGGTTATTCAACTGATTTAAGATCTTATACACAAGGAAGAGCTTTTTATACTATGGAATTTTCTAAATATAATCAAACTCCTTTAAATGTATATAATAAAATAGTTAATATAAATAATTTAAAATAATTTATTAAAATTAATGGTAATTTTATGTTAAAAAGAAAATTTGAGCGTAATAAGGTACATATTAATGTAGGTACTATAGGTCATGTTGATCATGGTAAAACAACATTAACATCTGCTATAACTACTGTTTTATCAAAAAAATTTGGTGGACAAGCAAAAACTTTTGAACAAATAGATAATGCTCCAGAAGAAAAAGAAAGAGGTATTACTATTAATACTTCACATGTAGAATATGATACTTTATTAAGACATTATGCTCATGTAGATTGTCCTGGTCATGCAGATTATATTAAAAATATGATAACTGGTGCTGCTCAAATGGATGGTGCTATTTTAGTAGTTTCTGCTTCTGATGGTCCTATGCCTCAGACTAGAGAACATATTTTGTTAGCTCGTCAAGTTGGTGTTCCATATATATTAGTTTTTTTGAATAAATGTGATATTGTTGATGACGAAGAATTGTTAGAATTAGTAGAAATGGAAGTAAGAGATTTATTAACTCATTATAATTTTCCAGGTAATGATACTCCTATTATTAAAGGTTCAGCTTTAAAAGCTTTGGAAGGTATAGAAAAATGGGAAAATAAAATTTTGGAATTATCTGATTATTTGGATAAATATATTCCTAATCCTAAAAGATTAATAGATCAACCATTTTTATTGCCTATTGAAGATGTTTTTTCTATTTCTGGTAGGGGTACAGTAGTTACTGGTAGAGTAGAAAAAGGTATTATAAAAATAGGTGATGAAGTAGAAATTGTAGGAATACGTGATAATTCTGTTAAAACTATATGTACTGGTATAGAAATGTTTCGTAAATTATTAGATGAAGCTAGAGCAGGAGAAAATGTTGGTATTTTGTTAAGAGGTATAAAAAGAGAAGATATAGAAAGAGGACAAGTTTTAGCTAAACCTAATTCTATTCAACCGCATATTTCGTTTAATTCTGAAGTTTATATTCTTTCTAAAGAGGAAGGTGGAAGACATACTCCTTTTTTTAAAGGTTATTGCCCCCAATTCTATTTTAGAACTACAGATGTAACTGGTAACATAAGTTTACCAAAAAATGTAGAAATGGTTATGCCAGGTGATAACATTAAAATGTTAGTTAATTTATTTAATCCTATAGCTATGGATGAAGGTTTAAGATTTGCTATAAGAGAAGGTGGTCGTACTGTTGGAGCAGGTGTAGTAAGTAGTATAATAAAATAATTTTTTTAAAAAAAAAAAATAAATTAATTTTTATGGATAAACAGAGAATACGTATTAAATTAAGAGCTTTTGATCATCGTTTAATTGATCAATCTACTTATGAAATTGTAAAGACAGCTAAAAGAACTGGAGCTATGGTATGTGGTCCTATTCCTTTACCAACATCTATTGAAAAATTTACTGTATTAGTTTCTCCTCATGTTGATAAAGATTCTAGAGATCAATATGAAATTAGAACTCATAAAAGATTAATTGATATAGTAGATCCTACTGATAAAACTGTAGATGCTTTGATGAGGTTGGATTTAGCTTCTGGTGTAGATGTTCAAATAAGTTTAAGATAATTTTTTTTAAAAAAAAAATATAAAATGATATCTTTAATAGGTAAAAAAGCAGGAATGACTAGAGTATTTAATAGTAAAAATATTTTTATTCCTGTAACAATTATTGAAATTAAAAATAATATTATTACTTCTTTTAGAAGTAAAAAAAAAAATGGTTATAATTCTACTCAGATTACTACTGGTTTTAGAAAAAATAAATTTATTAAAAAACCAATTAATGGTTATTATTCTAAATTAGGTTTAAAACCTGGAATTGGATTATGGGAAATTCCTTATGTAAAAGAATTACATTTTAAAATAGGCCAATCTTTAAGTGTTGATTTATTTAAAAATATTGATAAAATTGATGTTACTGGTATATCTAAAGGTAAGGGATTTGCTGGTACTATTAAAAGGTGGAATTTTAAATCTCAGGATAAAACTCATGGTAATTCTTTGTCACATAGAGTTCCTGGTTCTATAGGTCAGAATCAAACACCAGGTAGAGTATTTAAAGGTAAAAAAATGTCTGGTCATTTAGGTAATGTTAAAATTACTATACAATCACTTAAAATTATTAATATAGATATAAAAAATAATTTTTTAATTGTAAAAGGAGCTATACCTGGTTATTTAGGTTCTATTGTTTTAGTTAAATCGTCTATTAAATAATAATATTTTATTGAGGAAATTATATGGATTTAGTTTTTATGGATTCTGGTGAATCTTTTGAATTAAATGATAAAGTATTTAATTTTAAATTAAATATTTCTTTAATACATCAAGTTATTGTTTCATATAATGTTAATAACCGTAAAGGTAATTCTGTACAAAAAAATAGATCTGAAGTTTCTGGTTCAAATAGAAAACCTTGGAAACAAAAGGGAACTGGTAGAGCTAGAGCTGGTTCTTTTAAAAGTCCAATATGGAGGTCTGGAGGAGTAACTTTTGGTTCTGGAAAAACTAAATATATATCGAAAATTAATAAAAAAATGTATAAATATGCATTTAAAAGTATTTTATCAGAATTAATTAGAAAATCTAAATTACATATTTTTAATAAATTTTATATTGATTACCCTAAAACTAAATTACTCTTGAATAAATTAATGTTTTATAATATAGATAATTCTTTAGTGATATTAGAAGAATTTAATAAAAATTTATTTTTAGCTTCTCGTAATTTAAATAATATAAGTATTTGTAGTGTTAATAATATTAATATTGTTGATTTAGTTTTTTTTAAAAATGTTATTTTTACTTTTAAATCTATTAAATATATAGAGAAGAAATTAGATGTTTAATAATAAATATTATTATAAATTTTTACATAAACCTTATACTTCTTCTAAAGTATCTTGGCTTTCTGAAAAGAATGGTGTTTTTGTATTTAAGGTTAATAAATTTTGTAATAAAATACAAATAGTTTTTGCAGTAGAGAATATTTTTAAAGTTAAAGTAAAAAATATTAGAACTTTATTAGTTAAAAATATAATTAAAAAGAAAAATAATATACGTATTAAAATTTGGAAAAAAGCTTATATTGTTTTACATAAGGATAGTTATATTAAATTTAATAATATTAAAGGTGATTAAATAATATTAGGAGTAAATATGAGTATAATTAAATATAAACCGACTACTCCAGGTTTTAGACATAGAGTAAAAGTTGTTAATTTTAATTTATTTAAAGGTAAACCTTACAATAAATTAATTAAAAAAAAAAAAAAATCTGGTGGTCGTAATAATTTAGGTAGAATTACAGTTAGACATATAGGAGGTGGGCATAAAAAAAAATATCGTATTATAGATTTTAAAAGAAATAAAGATAATATAATAGGAGTTATAGAACGTATTGAGTATGATCCTAATAGATCTTCATATATTGCGTTAGTTTTATATTCTGATGGAGAAAGAAGATATATAATATATCCTAAAGGATTAAAAATAGGTAGTAAAATAATTTCTGGTGTTAATGATATTTCTTATAAAATAGGTAATACTTTATTAGTATGTAATATTCCTATAGGTTTATTAATACATAATATAGAATTAATACCTGGTAAAGGTGGACAAATTTCTAGATCAGCTGGTTCTTATTCTCAAGTACTTATTAAAGAAAAATCATATGTTACTGTTAAATTACGTTCTGGTGAAGTACGTAAAATTAATTCTTTATGTAGAGCTACTATAGGTGAAGTAGGAAATTCAGAGCATATGTTAATTTCTTTAGGTAAAGCAGGTGCTTCTCGTTGGTTAGGTATTAGACCTACAGTAAGAGGTACTGCTATGAATCCTGTTGATCATCCTCATGGAGGTGGTGAAGGAAGAAATTTTGGTAAACATCCAGTTACTCCATGGGGTTTAAAGACTAAGGGTAAAAAAACTAGAAAAAATAAACGTAATAATAAATTTATATTAAAACATCGTTAAATTTTTTATTTTTATATTAAATATGAGGTTTTGTAATGGTTCGTTCTTTAAAAAAGGGCCCTTTTGTAGATTTTCATTTATTAAAAAAAGTTGAAAAATATATTATTAATAATATAAAAAAACCTTTACGTACTTGGTCTCGTAGATCTACTATTTTACCTAATATGGTTGGTTTAACTATAGCTGTCCATAATGGAAGGGTACATATTCCTGTTTTAATTACTGATGAAATGGTAGGACATAAATTAGGTGAATTTTCACCTACTAGGACGTATAAAGGTCATAATATTTCTTCTGATAAAAAAATAAAAAAAAAATAATTATATAATAGGTAAAAATATGGAAGTAATGGCTAAAATGAAATATGTAAGGTCTTCTGCTCAAAAAATTAGATTAATAGTTAATTTAATTAGAGGTAAAAAAGTTAATTATGCTTTTAATGTTTTAAAATATATAAATAAAAAATCTTCTTTTTTAGTTAATAAACTTTTAAAGTCTGTTGTTTCTAATGCTACTAATAATTATAATATTGATATAGATTTTTTAAGAATTTCTAAGATATATGTAGATGGTGCTTCTTCAATTAAACGTATGGTTCCTAGAGCTAAAGGTAGAGTTAATTATATTTTAAAACGTACAAGTCATATTACTATTTTTGTTTCTAATAGTTAATATTTTTTTATATAAATAAAAGGTTCAAAAAATGGGTCAAAAGGTTAATCCTAATGTTATTAGATATGGTTTAGTAAAATATTGGAATTCTACTTGGTTTTCTAAAAAAGATAAATTTTCTTCTAATTTAGAGAATGATTTTAAAATTCGTAAATTATTAAACAGTAAATTATCAAGAGTTCCTATTTCTCGTATTGTAATAGAAAGGCCTACAAAAAGTATAAAAATTATTATTTATACTTCTAGACCTGGTATAGTTATTGGTAAAAGAGGAGAAGATATTGAAAAATTAAGATTACTTTTATCTAAAGTAGCAGGTGTACCATCTCAAGTTAATGTAGCTGAAATACGTAATCCTGAATTAGATGCTAAATTAGTAGCTGATGTTGTTTCATATCAATTAGAAAAAAGAGTTATGTTTAGGAGAGTGATGAAAAGAGTTATATCTAATGCTATGAGAGTTGGAGCAAAAGGTATAAAAGTTGAGGTTAGTGGTAGATTAGGTGGTACAGAAATAGCTAGAACAGAATGGTATAGAGAAGGAAGAGTACCTTTACATACTTTAAGAGCTGATATAGATTATGGAACATCTCAAGCATTTACCAGTTATGGAGTTATAGGTGTTAAAGTTTGGATTTTTAAAGGAGAAATTTTAGATAAATATTATTTATTAAAATTTATTAATGATAAAAATAATATTTTTAGTTTAAAAAAATCTTTTAAAAAGGTTAGAAATTTTTTTTAAATAATTATTATATGGTAATAAAATATATATGTTACAACCTAAGAAAACAAAGTATAGAAAAATGCAAAAAGGTCGTAACAGAGGATTTTCTAATAGTACTAATATAGTTTTTGGAAAGTTTGCATTAAAAGCTATTACTCGCGGAAATATATCTTCTAAACAAATAGAATCTGCTCGTAGAGTTATAACTCGTAAAATGAATCGTGAAGGTATGATATGGATAAGAATGTTTCCTGATAAACCTATTACAAAAAAACCTTTAGAAATTCGTATGGGTAAAGGTAAGGGAAATGTTGAATATTGGGTAGCAGTAATTAAACCTGGTAAAATTTTATATGAAATAGATGGTGTAAATGAAGATTTAGCTAAGAAGATTTTAAAATTAGCTGGTTCTAAATTATCAGTAAAGACTGTTTTTGCAACAAAAGGAGTTTTATGAAAAATATATCTTTTTTTAAAAAAAAAAATAATAAAGATCTAAAATTAGAACTTTACTCTTTATTAAAAGAGTTTTTTTATTTACGTTTTAAGTTATATTCAAATAAATTTAAAAAAACTCATTTAATTAAAATGTGTAGAAAAAACATTGCTATAGTTAAAACATTAATTAAAGAAAATGAAAATAAATAATAATGTAAAATCAAAAATTTTACGTGGTATAGTTATAAGTAATAAAATGAATAAAACTTTAGTTGTGTCTATTTTAAAATTAGTAAAAGATAAAGTTTACGGAAAATATATAAAAAGAAAATCTAAAATTCATGTTCATGATGAAAATAATATATGTAATGAAAATGATTATATAGAAATAAAATCATGTCGTCCTTATTCTAAAACAAAATCTTGGTTTTTTTATAGATTTATACGTAAAATTAATAATTAAATTGGTTAAATTAAATATAAATTTATATGATACAAGAACAATCTTTGTTATATGTTGCTGATAATTCAGGTGCTAAAGTAGTTATTTGTATAAAAGTTTTAAATGGATCTAAACGTAGATATGCTAATATTAGTGATATAATTAAAGTTGCTGTTAAAGAAGCTATTCCTAAAGGTAAAGTTTCAAAAGGAGATGTTTTGAAAGCAGTAATAATACGTAGTAAATTTGGAATACGTAGATCTGATGGATCTATAATTAGGTTTGATAGTAATTCTTGCGTTATGTTAAGTAATACTAATGAACATCTTATTGGTACTAGAGTATTTGGTCCTGTTACTCGTGAACTACGTATAGAAAAATTTATGAAAATAGTATCTTTAGCTCCTGAAGTTTTATAGTTTAATAAGTGGAATTTTAAAAAAAAAATGTCTTTTAAATTTTTAATTAATGATTTGGTTTTAATTTTAGTAGGTAAATATAAAGGTAAAGTAGGAAAAATAAAAAAATTTTCTTCTGATAGGAAGAAAGTTATTGTAGAAGGAATAAATTTAATTTATAAACATCAAAAATCTGTTCCTTCTCAGAAGATTATTGGAGGAATATTTCGAAAAGAAGCTTTTATAGATATTTCTAATATTAGTCATTATTGTAATAAAAGTTATGTTAAACAAAAAGTAGGATTTAAATTTGAAAATAAAAAAAAAATTCGTTTTTTTAAAAAAAAATCGTAAATTAATGTTATGAATTTATTTAATTTGTATAAAAAAAAAATAATTAATGATTTTATAAAAAAATTTAATTATACTTCTTTAATGGAAGTACCTAAGTTAATTAAAATAGTAATTAATATAGGTGTAGGTGGAATTACTGATAAGAATAAAATTGATGATGTTTGTTTAAATTTAAAATTAATAACTGGTCAAAAACCTATAGTTACAAATTCTAGAAAATCTATAGCTAATTTTAAAATTCGTCGTGGTAACCCTATAGGGTGTAAAGTTACTTTACGTAGAAAATTAATGTGGTGTTTCTTAGAAAAATTAATATATATATCTATTCCTAGAATAAGAGATTTTAGAGGATTTTCTATTAAATCTTTTGATAAATATTGTAACCTAAATATAGGTATTAAAGAACATACAATTTTTCCTGAAATTGATTATGAAAAAATTAATCGTTTGTATGGTTTAGATATTTCTATAGTTACTTCTTCAATAAATTTAAAAGAAGTATTTTATTTATTTTCTTCATTTTCTTTTCCTTTTAGAAAAGAAAATATTAATTTTAAATATTAAAAATATGTCTAAGAAATCTATAATAATGCGTGAAAAGAAAAGAATTTTTTTGATTAAAAAGTTTTTTTTAATAAGATTAAAATTAAGAAAAATTATTTGTGATAAAAATTCTTCTTATGAAGATAAATGGAAAGCATCTATAAAATTACAATCTTTACCTAGAGATTCTAATATATGTCGTCATCGTAATAGATGTTCTCAAACTGGAAGAGCTAATGGTTATATAAGAAAATTTGGATTAAGTAGAATAAAATTTCGTGAATTTGCTGCTCGTGGTGATATACCTGGTTTAAAAAAATCTAGTTGGTAATAGTAGTGTTTTTAAATTATAAAATTTAATTATAAATAATAGGTATTTATGAGTATTCAAGATCCTATTTCTGATATGTTTACAATAATTAGAAATGGTCAATTATCTAAAAAAAATAAAGTTAGGATTATTTATTCTAATTATAAAAAATCTATATTAAAAGTTTTATTAATGGATGGTTTTATTAAAATGTATAAAATAATAATAGATGTTAATAAAAAAGTTAAAAAATATATTTTTGTATATTTAAAATATTTTTCTGGTATACCAGTAATATCTGAAATTAAAAGAGTTAGTAGACCAGGTTTACGTATTTATAAATCTTATAAATTATTACCTGTAGTAATATCAGGTTTAGGTATAGTTATTGTTTCTACTTCTAAAGGAGTTATGTCATCTAAATTAGCTCGTAGTTGTAATCTTGGTGGAGAAGTTATTGGTTATGTATCTTAATTTATAGATGGTGTTATAATGTCTCGTATAGCTAAAAATCCTATAATTGTTCCTGAAGATATAATAGTTAATATTAAAAAACAAAAAATTATTTTAATTAAAGGTGAAAATAAATTAGTAAAAAAATTTCATAATTCTGTAAATTTAGATTTTAAAAAAGGAAAAATATTTGTTACAGGAAAATTAGTAAATAAAAAATTTTTTCCTTGTATAGGAACAACTTATTCTATTATAAAAAATATGATTTTAGGTATAGAATTAGGGTTTAAAAAAAAATTAAATATAGTTGGTATAGGTTATAAAGCTAATTTATCTGATAAAAATGATATTTTATTTTTAAATTTAGGTTTTTCTCATGTGATAAGATATAAAATTCCTTATGGTATAAAAATTTTTTGTCCTTCATTTAGTGAAATAATTATAAGTGGTATTGATAAGCAGTTAGTTGGTTGTGTAGCTTCTATAATAAGGTCTTATAGAAAACCTGAATCTTATAAAAAAGGTAAAGGTATACGTTATTTAAATGAAAATGTTAAGATTAAAGAAAGTAAGAAAAAACTTAAATAATATTTGTAATTTATATGATTAAAAAAAAAATGCGTTTACGTAGGTCCAAAAAATTTCGTTTTATTTGTAAAAAATTAGGTAAAATTCGTTTAGTAGTATATAAGACTCCTTTACATATTTATGCTCAAATAATATCTGATTTAATATTTTCTAAAGTAATAGTTTCAGCATCTACTTTAGAAAAAAAGAAATATTTTTTGCTTAAAAATAAAGGTAATAAATATGCTTCCTATATTATAGGAAAAATTATAGCTAAAAGATCTTTAAATAAAGGTATCTCTAATGTTGTTTTTGATAGATCAGGTTTTAAATATCATGGTCGTATAAAAATTTTAGCTGAATCTGCCCGTGAACATGGTTTATTGTTTTAATTTTATTAAGGATATATAATATGAAAATATTAGAGATTAATAAATCTAATAAAGATAATTATATTGAAAAATTAGTATCTGTTAACAGAGTTTCAAAAACTGTTAAAGGTGGTAGAATTTTTTCTTTTTCTGTTTTAGTAGTAGTAGGTAATAAAAATGGAAGAGTAGGTTTTGGTTATGGTAAAGCTCGTGAAGTTCCTTTAGCAATTCAAAAAGCTATAGATAGATCATATAATAACATGATAAATGTTTTATTAAATAGAAATCGTACTTTAATTTATTCTGTAAAAGGTTATTATACTGGATCAATAGTATTTATGAAACCGGCATCAATAGGTACTGGAATTATAGCAGGTGGAGCTATGCGATCTATATTTGAAGTAGCAGGTATTAAGGATATTTTAGCTAAATCTTATGGATCTACTAATCCTGTAAATATGGTAAGAGCTACAATATATACTTTAGCTAAAATGCAGTCTATTTATTTTATTTCTTCTAAAAGAGGTAAATCAATTAAAGAGATTTATGGAAAATAATAATATATTAGAAAAAATTAAAGTTATTAGAATTAAAAGTTTTATAGGTAAAAATAATAAACATAATAATATTATTAAATGTTTAGGATTACGTAAAATAGGTAGTGTTGTTTATTTAATTAATAATTCTTCCATACGTGGAATGATAAAAAAAGTTTTTTATATGGTAAAGGTTGTAAAATTATGAAATTACGTTTAAATAAATTATATCCATATCCTAAATCTAGGATTAAATATAAAAGATTAGGTAGAGGTATAGGTTCTGGTAAAGGTAAAACTAGTGGAAGAGGTCATAAAGGTCAAAAATCTAGGTCAGGTAGTAAAATAAGAATAGGATTTGAGGGTGGTCAAACTCCATTTTATAAACGTATTCCTAAATTTGGATTTAGAAAAAATAATAAAAATAATAATTTTTCAATTGTTTTACCTATATATTTATTAAATAAATTAGAAAATAATATTAATTTAGATATAAAATTATTAAAAGATAAAAAAATAATTCCTGATAATATTAAAGTAGTTAAATTTATATTAACTGGTGTTTTAAATAAAATTATAAATATTAATGATAAAAATATTAAAGTTTCTCTTGGTGTAAGTAATGCTATTAAATTATTAAATGGTAATATTAAATTAGAATAAATAGTGATTATTTTAATGAATAAAAACATGAATATTAAAAAAAATACTTTAGGTAAAATAGATAATTATTGGGGTGAATTAAAAAGTAGAGTATTATTTGTTTTGGGTGCAATTTTAATTTTTCGTATTGGTACTTTTGTTCCTATCCCAGGAATAAATATTTATTTATTATCTAATATGTTATCTTTTAAGAATAATATTTTTATTAATATGTTTAATATGTTTTCTGGAGGATCATTATATCATGCTTCGGTTTTTACTTTAGGAATAATGCCTTATATATCTGCTTCTATTATAATGCAGTTATTAATTATTATAAGTTCTTATTTTAAAGAACTAAAGAAAGATGGAGTAGTTGGTGATTTATTAATAAATCAATATACTAGATATTTAACTTTATTGATATCTATTATTCAATCATTTTTAATGCTTTTAACTTTTATACATTTTAATAAATCTCAGTTTATATTTTTAAATGTAAGTTTAAGTTTTTATTTAATTTTTATATTTAGTTTAACTACTGGTACTATGTTTTTAATGTGGTTAGGTGAACAAATTACCTCAAGAGGTATAGGTAATGGATCATCTATAATAATTTTTATTGGTATAATATCTAATTTATATGGTTCTTTATTAAATTTAATAAAAAATTTTGTTTTTATTAATATATTTAGTGTTTTAAAATTATTTTTTTTGATATTTATAGTTTTACTAGTTATATTATTTATAGTATTTGTTGAAATAGCTCAAAGAAAAATTTTAGTACAATATGCTATAAGGGGTAATATAAGTAGTTTTAATACTTATTCTAAGATTCAAAATACTTATTTACCTATAAAAATAAATATATCTGGAGTTATACCTGCTATTTTTTCTTCTAGTTTAATAATGTTATTATCTTTATTTATAGAGTGGTTTTTAAAATTTGTTAATATTGGTTTATATTATTATTTAATTAATTTTGTTTTTTTAGTTAAATTATTTAAAATAATATTTTATTCTTTATTAATTATGTTTTTTAGTTTTTTTTATACTTTTTTAATATTTAATCCTAAAGAAACTTCAGATAATTTAAAAAAATCAGGTGCTTATATTCCAGGAATACGTCCAGGTAATTATACTAAAATATATATTAATAAAGTTTTATTTAGATTAACTTTATTTGGATCAATATATATTTGTATAATATGTTTATTACCTGAATTTATGTATGAAGTTTTTGGTGTTTCTTTTTATTTTGGTGGTACATCTTTATTGATAGTAGTTGTAGTTATAATAGATTTTATTTCTCAAATACAAACTTTAATTTTATCTGGTAGATATTTTTCTATGTTGAAAAAATCTAATTTATTTTAAAAAAAAAATATTTATAGGGTTTTTTATGAAAGTTAGAACTTCTGTAAAAAAAATTTGTCGTCATTGTAATATAGTAAAACGTAAAAATGTTATAAGAGTTATATGTAAAAATAATTTGAAACATAAACAAAGACAAGGTTAATTTAATTTTTTTTTTTTGAAAAAAAAATATTTTGGAGTATATATTATGGTTAGAATAGCTGGTGTTAATGTTCCTGATGATAAATTTGTTTCAATATCTTTATTGAATATATATGGAATAGGTATATCAAGATCTAAATTAATTTGTAATTTAAGTAATGTTAGTTATTTTATTAAAGTAAAAGATTTAAGTGATAAAGATTTAAAATTGATTAGAAATAATGTTTCTAATTTTAAATTAGAAGGTGATTTAAGAAGAGATGTAAAATTAAACATAAAAAGATTAGTTGATATTAGTTGTTATAGGGGTATAAGGCATAAGAAAAAATTACCTGTAAGAGGTCAAAGGACTAAAACTAATGCTAAAACATGTAAAAAATTTATTAAAAATATTTTTTAAATTATGTAATTTGAATATTTTTATATTAAAATATTTAATCTATGGTATAGATTATATGTCTAAAATTTATGGTAAAGTAATAAATAGAAAAGTTAAAAGTCGTTTAATAAATGGTATAGCGTATATACATGCATCTTTTAATAACACTATTATTAGTATAACTGATTTAAAAGGTAATGTTTTAGGTTGGGCTACTGCAGGTGGTTCAGGTTTTAGAGGATCTAGAAAATCTACTCCATATGCTGCTCAAATAGCAACTGAAAAATGTTCTCAAATAATAAAAAATTATGGAATTAAAAATTTGGAGATTATGGTAAGTGGACCAGGTCCTGGACGTGAGTCTAGTATAAGAGCTTTAAATAATGCAGGATTTCATATAACAAATATTAGTGATATTACTCCTATACCACATAATGGATGTCGTCCTCCTAAAAAAAGAAGAGTTTAATATTTTATAATTTTAATTTTATATAAAAATGTCTAAATATTTAGGTCCTAAATTAAGATTAAGTAAACGTGAAGGTAGTGATTTATTTTTGAAATCTTTAATACGTAATATAGATACAAAATGTAAAATTGATCGTTTACCAGGTCAACATGGTCATAAAAAAACAAGGTTATCAGATTATGGGTTGCAATTACGTGAAAAACAAAAAGTTAAACGTATTTATGGGGTTTTAGAAAAACAATTTCTGAATTATTATAAAAAAGCTTTAAAAATGAAAGGTGATACTGGAGTTATATTATTACAATTATTAGAAAGAAGATTAGATAATATAGTTTATAGAATGGGTTTTGGATGTACAAGAGCAGAGTCTCGTCAATTAGTAAACCATAAATTAATTATGGTTAATAATCGTATTATTAATATACCTTCTTATTTGTTGTCTATTAATGATGTTATTAGGGTTATTCCTAAAGCTCAGGTATATGATAAAATTAAATATTCTTTAGAATTATTTAAACAGTCTGAATCTTCTAGTTGGTTAGAAGTAAATATTACTAAAATGGAAGGTATATTTAAAAATATACCTGAACGTAAATTTTTATCTGCAGATATTAATGAGCATCTTGTAGTAGAGCTTTATTCTAGGTAGATAGATAAAAAAAGTTTAATTTATGTATAATTTTATGTTAAATTTTATTAAACCTAAGTTAGTAGAAATTAAAAATATTTCTTTAAATTATTCTCAAATAATTTTGGAACCTTTAGAAAGTGGTTTTGGTCATACTTTAGGAAATGCTTTGAGGAGGATTTTATTATCTTCTATTTCTGGATGCGCAGTTACTGAAGTTGAAATAGAAGGTGTATTACATGAATTTAGTATTAAGAATGGTTTATTAGAAGATGTAATTGAAATAATTTTAAATTTGAAAGGTCTTTTTGTAAAATTAAATAATAATAAAAAAGAAGAAATGTTATTTTTAGATAAAAAAGGAATAGGACCAGTTATGGCTTCTGATATAGTTAGTAATCCTAATGTTGAAATAATTAATCCTAATCATATTATTTGTAATATAACTGATAACAATACTTCTATTAGTATGCGTATTAAGGTTAATTTAGGTAGAGGTTATAGTTCTGCTTTATCAAGAAGATTTATAGAAAAAGATAAAACTTTACCTTTAGGAAAATTATTAATAGATGCTATGTATAGTCCTATAGAAAAAATTTCTTATAAAGTAGAATCTACTAGATTAGAACAAAGAACTGATTTAGATAAATTAATTATTGAAATGAAAACTAATGGTAGTTTAAAACCTGAAGAAGCTATTAAAAAAGCTGCTACTATTTTATCTGATCAATTAGAATATTTTATTGATATTAAAAAAAATAATAAATTAAATATTAAAAAAAATATTAAACCTAAATATAATCCTATATTATTAGGTTCTGTAGATGAATTAGAATTAACTGTTAGATCAGCTAATTGTTTAAAAACTGAATCTATATTTTATATAGGTGATTTAGTACAAAAAACTGAGTTTGATTTATTAAAAACTCCTAATTTAGGTAAAAAATCTTTAACTGAGATAAAAGATATTTTATCATCTAGAGGATTGAAATTAGGAATGGTTTTAGAAAATTGGCCTCCTTCTGATTTAGGAAAAAAATAATTGATTGAAAATTATTTAAATATTAATTATTATTATATAGAGTATATTTATGCGTCATAATAAAATAGGTCGTAAATTAAATCGTAATTCTTCTCATAGAAATTTAATGTTTAGAAATATGTTAAATTCTATAATTAAATATGAAGTAATAAAAACTACTTTACATAAAGCTAAAGAATTAAGTAGATTTTTAGAACCTATTATTAGTAGGTCTAAAATTAATAATTTACATAATAAACGTTTAATATTTTCTCGTATTAGAGATAGAAGTAATGTTGTTAAGTTATTTAATAATATAGGTCCTAAATATATTAATTGTAATGGTGGATATACTAGAATAATTAAATGTGGTTATCGTAAAGGAGATAATGCTATAATGGCTTATATAGGTTTTTGTAAAATTATTTAAATATTAAATTTATATTTAGTATGAAATTATATGTTTAATTTTAGTGAAGAAGATTATTATTGGATGAGTTATTCTTTAATGTTATCTAGAAGATCTAGAAGTATTAATGAAATTCCTGTAGGTGCTGTAATAATATTTAATAAAAAAAAATTAATATCTGAAGGTTGGAATCAGTCTATATTAACTAATGATGTTACTTCTCATGCTGAAATTATAGCTATTAGAAAAGCTAATTTATTAGTTAATAATTATCGTTTATCTAATAATTTTTCTATTTATGTAACTTTAGAACCTTGTATAATGTGTTTAGGAGCTATTATGCATAGTAGAATTAATAATTTATATTATGGAGCTGATAATAATAGTATTTTTTCTTGTATAAATTATTTAAAAAAAATTAATTTTTTAAAATTGAATATTTATTCAGGTCTTCTTAATAAAGAATGTATAAATGAATTAAATAATTTTTTTTATTGTTGTAGGTTAAAAAATAAATTTTAAATATTTTATTATTTTTAAAAAGAATTTTATTTAAATATATGAGACCTATTTATGTTAATATTAATATTGAAAATTTAAGAAAGAATTTTTTTATTTTAAAAAAAATATGTTTTTTAAAAAAAATATGGTTAGTAGTAAAAGCTAATGCTTATGGACATGGAATAAATAATATTTATTTAGTTTTAAATAAATTAGTTGATGGTTTTGCTGTTTTAGATATTAATGAAGCTTTATATTTACGTAATTTAGGTTTTATTAAACCTATTCTTTTATTGGAAGGATTTTTTGATTTAGAAGAATTAAAAATTTGTGTAGAATATAATATTACTGTAGTTGTACATAGTCAATGGCAAATATCTTTATTAAAAAAAACATTTTTTAATAAATTTATTAATATATACATAAAATTTAATAATGATTTAAATAGATTAGGATTTAATATAAATAAATTATATAATAATTTAATTATTTTAAAAAAAATAAATTATATAAAATCAATATCTTTGATATTGCATTTATCTAAATCTAATATGTATGATAGTTATTTAAATTATTATTTTAATTATAAAAAATTAATAAATTTAAATTTTAAATTTAAAAATATTACTGTTTTTAATTCTTCTGGTATAATGTGGCATTTAAACAATATTTATACTAATTGGGTTAGAATAGGAATTTTATTGTATGGAGCGTCTCCTACAGGTAATTTTAATGATATATGTATTTATGGATTTAATCCTGTAATGAGTTTTAAAAGTAAAATAATTGCTATTCAAAAAATTAAATTAGGTGAAAGTATAGGTTATAATAATAGTTATTATTCTGATTGTAATAGATTAATTGGAATAGTAGCTTGTGGTTATGCAGATGGTTATCCTAGACAAATATCTAACTTTGCTCCTATTTTAATTGATGGTTATTTTAAATCTAGAGTTTTAGGTAATATATTTATGGATATGATGACAGTTGATTTATATGATAATTTAAATATTAAAATTGGTTCAGAAGTTGAATTATGGGGAAAATATATTTCTATAGATAGAATAGCAAAATTATCTAATACTATTAATTATCATTTAATGTGCTCTATTAATAGAAATAGAGTTAATTTTAATTTAGTTTAATTTTAAAAATTTAATGTTTACTTTTCAAAAATTAATTTTTGCTTTAGATAAATATTGGAAAAAATTAGGTTGTAATATTATTCAACCTTTTTCATCTGAAATAGGTGCTGCTACTTTACATCCTGTAACATTTTTTGGTTCTTTAATAGATAAACCTATTTTTTATAGTTATACTCAATTGTGTAAAAGACCTCAAGATAGTAGTAATAATTTATTATTTAATAATATTTATTCTTTACAGGAATATTATCAATATCAAGTAATAATGCAACCATCTTTAGATAATATTCATAATTTATATTTAAATTCTTTAGAATATATTGGTATAGATCTTGATAAATGTGAATTAAAATTTATAGAAGATGATTGGGAAAATCCTACTATAGGAGCGTTTGGAGTTGGGTGGGAAGTTTGGTTAAATGGAATGGAAATTACTCAGTTTACTTATTTTCAAAAAATGGCTGGATTAAATTGTAAATATTGTGTAAATGAGATTACTTATGGTTTAGAAAGAATAGCATTATATTTACAAAAAGTTAATAGTATTTTAGATATTAAATGGAATAAAAATAAATTTGGTATTTTATTATATAAAGATATAATTATTTCTTCTGAAAAAGAAAAATCTATTTATAACAAAGATGTATCAAATATTAAATTTTTATTTACTTGTTTAGAGAATTATGAATTTGAATCATTAAGATTATTAGATTTAGATAATCCTTTGTTTATTCAATCATATGAATTTGCTGTTAAAGTAGTTCATTATTTTAATTTAATAGATACTAAAAATTATTTTTCTGAATTTGAAAAGAAAAAAATAATATTACGCATTAGATGTTTATTTCAGAAAATAGCGATATGTTTTTTAAAAAAAAAAGAATAATTTTTAATTTTTAGTAAAATTATATGAATTATAAAAATATATTATTAATAGAGATAGTTACTGAAGAATTACCTATTAAAAATTTAAAAAATATAATTAAAAAATTTTTAAAATTAATTAAATTAGAATTAATTAATAATTTTTTATATTTCAGTAAAATAAAATCTTATGTAACTTTAAGAAGAATATCTTGTAAAATAAATTTTATTAATATTACTAGTAATAATAAAATTTTTAAAGTTTTAATAAAAAATTTAATAAATAAAAATATGTTTTTTGAAAAGAATAATGATAAATATTATATTTTTGAAAAAAATATATTTATTTTAATTCCTAAAATTTTAAAAAATGTATTATCTAAATTAATTATTAATAATATATTTATGAAATGGGGAATTAAAAATTATTTTTTTATTAGACCTATTAGAAATTTATTAGTATTATTTAATGATAAAGTTATTAAATTTAAAATTTTTAATATTATTACTAATAATTTATCTTTTGGTAATAAATATATAGGTAATAAAAGTATCACAATAGATAAAATAGATAATTATTTAGATAATTTGTATTATTTAGGTAAAGTTATTGTTGATTATAATATTCGTAAAAATAGAATTATTTTTTTTTTAAAAAAAATAACTGATAGATATAATTTTCACTATAATTATAGTGAAAATTTTTTAGATTTTATTACATCAATGGTTGAATGGCCAAATATAATTATTGGAATATTTAATAAAAAATTTTTGTTTTTACCAATTGACATAATTATATATGTTATACAAGATATATTTAAATGTTTAGTAACTTTAGATATTAATAATAAATTATTAAATTATTTTATAATTATAAGTAATAGAAATTTTATTAATAATTTTTATATAATACGTGGTTATAAAAAAAATGTTGAATTTAGATTGTTAGAAATAAGTAAATTATATAATGATGATAGAAAAAATAAATTAATAAGTTATTTTCCAAAATTAAAAAATATAATTTTTTATGAAAAAATAGGTTCTTTATATAAAAAATGTAAAAGATTAAGGTTAATTTCTTATAAAATTTTAAATTTAATTAATAAAAAAATTGATAGAAAAATTTTATTTAAATCTATATTATTAATTAAATGTGATTTAATATCTTCTTTATATAAGAAATATAATACTTTAAAAGGAATTATAGGTATGTATTATTCATTAATGGATAAAGAATTACCTTTAATATCTTTAGTAATTAAAGAACACTATTATCCTAGATATAATGGAGATTATATACCTACAAATTTATATAGTGTTATTGTATCTTTGAGTGATAAAATTGATACTTTAATTAGTTTATCTTTAATAAAAGATTTTTTTTTAATTAAAAAAAGTAATGATCCATATTTTTTAAGAAGATTGTCTGTAATTATATTAAATATTATTTTACATAATAAAATATATATTAATTTATTTAATTTAATTGAATATATAATTGATATATTTAATTATATATCATTAAAAAAAAATTATGTACATAATATTGTTAATTTTATATTTAAACGTTCTTTTAATATTTTTTTAAAATTAAATTATGATATTAAAATAATTAATTCTTTTAGTAATTTAGGAATATATGATATTTTAGATATTAAAAATAGAATAGATTCATTATATGAATTTAAATTTTATGAGAAATTTTCTTATTTAATTTTTATAAGTAAAAGAATAAATAATATCATTATTCATGATAATTATATATATAATTGTAATAAAATTAATAAAAAATATTTAATTTCAATAGAAGAAAAAAAATTATTTTATTTTTTGAAAAAATTTAATTCATATTCCTTGAATTGTTTTTTAACACATAATTATAATAGATTTATTAGATATTTATTTATAAGTTTTAAAAAAACTGAAATATTTTTAGATAATATTAAAATAAATGTTTTAAATAAAAATTTAAGAATTAATAGAATTTTGATACTTAAAAAAATAAAGGATTTGTATGATAAATTTATTGATTTTAAAGTATTTTATTAATTATTTTTTTAAAAATATATTTTTATATATGATTCCTCCACCTATACATATATTTCTTAAATAAAATACAGCTGATTGACCTGGTGTTACACCAAATATTGGTTTTTTAAAAATTATTTTATGTATATCAATTTTTTTAGGGTATATAGTACATATTATTTCTTTTTGTTGTGATCTTATTTTTATTTTACATTTTATTTTTGATGAATTTTTAAATTTTGGATATAAAATATAATGTATTTTTTTAATTAATATACCAATAGAATATAAATTTATATTATTTATATTGTCCGTAACTATTAAATAGTTTTCTTTATGTTTTTTTTTAATTACATACCAAGGATTATGATATCCTTTATTACCAAGTAAAAGATTTTTTCTTTGTCCTATAGTATAAAGAAATAAACCTTTATGAGTACCTAGAATATTATTATAGTTATCTAATATTTTTCCAGGTTTTTTTTTAATATATTTAATTATAAAATCTTTAAATTTTCTTTTTCCTATAAAACATATTCCTGTTGAATCTTTTTTATTTGCATTAATTAAGTTTATATTTTTAGCAATTTTTCTTACTTGTTTTTTTTTATAATCTCCTAACGGGAATAAACATCTTTTTATTTGTTTTTGTTTTATATTATATAAAAAATAACTTTGGTCTTTTTTTTTATCTTTTCCTTTTAATAATAAAAATTTATTTTTTAATCTTATTTTTTTTACATAATGCCCTGTTGATATATAATCACTATTTAAAATATTTATAGAGAAATTTATAAATAATTTAAATTTAATTTCTTTATTACAAAGAATATCAGGATTTGGAGTTTTATTATTTTTTAATTCTTTAATAAAAGGTATAAATACTTTATTCATATATTCATATGAAAAATCTATTATTATAATTTTTATTTTTAATTTTTTACATATATTTAATGCATCTTTATAATCTTTTTTATTAGTACATAGTTTTTTATTTTTTTCATCCCAACATTTTATGAAAACACATTTTATTTTGTATCCTAAATTTTTTAATATCCAAGCAGATACTGAAGAATCTACACCTCCTGATAAACCTACAATTATTTTATATATTTTAAAAATTTTAAATTTCATTTTTATTTTTATTTAAATAATAATTTTTTTTTAATTTATTAAAGGAAAAAATATTTTTTTATTATTTATATTATTTTTTATATATATAATTCCTTTAATTTGATTTTTAATTTTTATTTTGTAATTTTTTAAAAAATAAATTTTTAATTTAATATTTATTTTTTTTTTTATATTTTTATTTATATATAAATATATTTTTTTATATAAAAAAAAGTAAATTATTTTAATATAGTTATTATTAACTAATTTATTAAATTTCTTTTTTATAATATTTTTTATGTAAATTATTTTTATTTATTTTAATTTTATTTAAATTATTATTTACACTATATATTATAAAATAATTTTCAAAATAGATAATATTTTTTTCTTTATAAAATATCATTTTATATTTTGTTTTTTTAAAATAATTAATATTGAAAATATTTTTTTTTTTATTTATAATTTTATTTGTTAATATTTTTAAAAAATTTTTTTTTTTAAAGTAAATTTTTTTATTTGTTATAATTATTTTTAATTTAATTTTTTTTTTATATTCATTCATATGAATGAATATATAAGAAAAAAATTTTTTAATTGTTTTTTGTTTATTTTTAAGTAAAAAATATTTTTTTATTTTGTATCCATTTTTTTTTTTAATTAGATTATTTAATTTTTTATAATTTTTTTCTATTTTTTTAATTAATATTGAATTATTAATATAATTATTATTAATTTTAATATTTTTTATATTTCTTGAGTTAGCTAAATTAATTATACTAATTGAAAAAATTAAATTTATTATTAGTAATTTGTAAATTTTTTTCATTTTTGTTATTGTTAAAATTTTTATTAATAGATATTAAAATTCCAAATATAGACATAGTACATATAAGTGATGATCCTCCATAACTTATTAATGGTAAAGGAATACCTACTACAGGTAAAATTCCGTTTACCATAGCTATATTTATAAAAATATATATTGCGAAATTTATAGTTAATCCTGATGATATTAATTTATAAAAAATGTTTTCTGTATATATTGATATTATTAATCCACTAATTATAAGTATTAAATAATTAATAATTAATATAATTATTCCAATAATACCTGTTTCTTCAGCTAATATTGTGAATGCAAAATCTGTTGTATTTTCTGGAGTTATTTTTTTTTTAGATAAATTACCATGAAAAATTCCTTTTCCATAAATTCCTCCTGATCCTATAGTAATTTTAGAATATATTGTATTATATCCTGATCCTAATGGATCTTTATTATAATTTAATAACATAAATATTCTTTTTTTTTGGTAATCATGTAAATAATAATTCCATATAATTGGTAATGTGAAAATAATTATTATTATAGATATATATAAAAATAATTTTCTTAATCCTCTTAAATATAAGATAATAAATCCAGATAAAAAAATTAATATTGATGTACCTAAATCTGGTTGTATATAGACTAGTATAGTAGGGATAATTATAATTAATATAGGAAAAATAATATTTTTAATATTTAAAAAAATAACATGATTATGTATCATTTTTGATACAGTTATAGGTAAAACAATTTTTATTAATTCAGATGGTTGAAATTTTATTATTTTTAAATTTATCCATCTTTGTGACCCCTTTGTTGTATTTCCCCAAATACATGTTATTAATAACATTAAGTTACATATAGTGTATATATAATATATATATTTTTTATAAAAAATTATTTTTATTTGTAATAATATAAAAATTATTATAAATCCAATAATAGTAAATATAATTTTACGAAATAATATTGTTTTATTAAAGTTACTTGAACTATATGTAATTAACATTCCATATATTGATATAAATAATATACATAATATGATGATTTTATCAATATTATATATTATTTTTTTTTTAATTATTTTCATTGATTTTTATGTTTTTTTATAATAAGTTATTTTTAAATAAATAATCTGTGATTTTTCTCATTATATTTCCTATTTTATCTTTATATCCACCGTGTTCTAAAATTATAGTTATTGCAAATTTAGGTTTTTTATATGGAATATATATATTCATCATAGTATGATCTTTTAATTTTTTATCTTTTATTTCAGATTTTAAATATTTTGAATAATTTTTTAAAGAAAAAACTTGTGCTGTACCTGATTTAGCTCCTATTTTATATTTAGTTTTAATAAAATTTTTATATGCTGTACCATTTTTATTGTGTGCTACTCCATACATAGCTTTTTTAATTAAATACCATTTTTTTTTATTGATTTTTATAATTTTTGTTAAATTTTTTAAATTTAAATTAATATTTTTATAATTTATTTTTTTTAAAATATGTTGATTTACAAAAAATCCTTGATTAATAAATGTTGAAAAAATTTTATTCATTTGTATAGGAGTTGATATCCAATATCCTTGTCCTATTCCTACAGAAATTGTGTCTCCTATATACCATGGATTATTATAGTTTTTTTTTTTCCATTTTTTATTTGGGAAAGTTATACTTTTTTCGTTTGGTAAGTCAATTTTTGTTAATAAATTATAATTAAAGTCTTTCATCCATTTTTCAATATTGTTTATTCCCATTTTATATGATATTTTGTAAAAAAATGTATCTGAAGATTCTTCTATAGATTTTTTTATATTAATAAAACCATGTCCTCGTCTCTTCCAATCATAAAAAGTTTTTTTTAATTTAGGAATTTTCCACCATCCTTTATCTATTATTGATGAATTTAATTTTATTATTTTGTCTTGTATTGATGATATAGATATATATGGTTTAACAGTTGAAGCAGGTGGATAAATAGCTTGTATTGGTCTGTTAATTAATGGATTATAATAAGAATTTTGTAATTTATTAAATTTAATTTCTGATATTTTGTTTAGGAATATATTATTATTATAATTTGGAGTTGATATAATGGATATTATTTCTCCGTTTTTAGGTATTGAAACTATTACTGATGATTCATTTTTATTTATTAGTTTATAAATAAATTTTTGTAAATTTATATCAATAGTTAATAATATATTTTTTCCATTTTTTATTGGCTTAAGTAAAATTGATTTATTTGGATTAATATCAAATTTTGTTTTTTTAATCCCAGTTTTACCTTTTAAAATTATTTCGTAAAATTTTTCTATTCCTTCATAACCTATATAATTCTTTTTATCAAATATAATTTGATATTTATTATTTTTTTTATAAAATATATAACCTAATATATTAGATATATAATTTTTGTATGGATAATATCTTTTTAATGATTGTTCTAAAATTAAGTTTTTAAACTTATATTTAAATTTAAAAAAATTATTTATTTCTGTAAAATTTAATGATTTTTTAATTATTATTTCTTTACATTTTTTATAATTTTCTATAATATATTTTGTGTCTTTGTCTGTTAAAAAAAATATTTTTTTGATTTCTAAAATATCATTTTCTAAATTGTTTTGTTTACATGTAAAAAATTTTAATTTATAAATGTATTTATTTATAGATAATGGTATATTATTTCTATCAAATATATTATTTCTGTCAGGTATGTTATTTATTATTTTAATAAAATTTTTTTGAGATAAAATAAAATTTTTTTTGAAATTTTTAATTTGTAAATTATATATATTTAATATAGTGAAAATTATTGCAATTAATATTATTATAATTATTATAATTAGTCTATTTAAAAAAATTTTTTTTACTAAACTAAAATATTTTTTTTTTTTCATATGAAATATTTTTATTAATTTTTTTTCTAAAAGATTTTTTTAAATTTTTATTTATTACTAAATAATAGTATATTATTATTTAGTAATAGTATTTAATTAAAATATTTTATTTAGTTAATTTTTTATGGTAATTTAATAATTATGTTAAATATTAATCCTATTAAAACTAAAAGTTGGAAAGATTTAAAAAAACATTTTATTTATATTAAAAATTATAAAATATATGATCTTTTTAAAAAAGATTGTAATAGATTTAATGAATTTTCTTTTAATTTTAAAAATAAAATTATATTTGATTATTCTAAAAACAATATTTGTAAAGAAACAATATACTTATTTATTAATTTATTAAAAGAAATTAATTTTAAAAAATTTGTTAATTTAATGTTATTGGGTGAAAGAATTAATTTTTCTGAAAATAAATCTGTTTTACATATTCATAGTAGAGATTATAAAAATATTTTTTTTAGTAATAAAAATAATTTATCGAAAGTTTATAATGATTTTAAAATAAACTTAAATAAGATAAAGTTATTTACTAATATAATTAATGATGGTAAATGGTTAGGTTTTTCTAATAAAAAAATTATTAATATTGTTAATTTAGGTATAGGTGGTTCAGATATAGGACCTAAGATGGTTGTTAAATCATTAAAAAAATTTAAAAAAAGTAATATAAATATATATTTTATCTCTAATATAGATGGTACTATTGAAGAAATTTTAAATAAATTATCTCCTGAAGAAACACTTTTTATAATTTGTTCTAAATCTTATACAACTATAGAAACTATTGTAAATTCTAAAATTGCTCGTAAATGGATATTAGATTATTTTGATAATAATTTTTCATCTATTTCTAATCATTTTATAGGCATATCTAATAATTATAGTGAATTAATTAATTTTGGAATTGATAAAGATAATGTATTTGATATTCCTGATTATATAGGTGGTAGATATTCTTTATTTTCTTCTGTAGGTTTAATAATTTCTTTATCTGTTGGTTATAAAAATTTTTTATCATTATTAAATGGAGCTCATGATATGGATGTTCATTTTATTAATAGTAATTATTCTAATAATATACCTATAATATTAGCGTTTATTAGTATATGGTATAATAATTTTTTTAATTATGAATCTGAATCTGTATTAGTATATAATAATAATTTATCTTTGTTTCCTTTATATTTACAACAATTAGTTATGGAATCTAATGGTAAAAATATTGATCGTAATGGTAATTATATATATGATTATAATACATCACCTGTTATATTTGGTGGTATAGGTACTGATGTGCAACATTCTTTTTTTCAATTTTTACATCAAGGTACAAAAATTATACCATGTGATTTTATAGCTGAAATATTAAATGATAATAATAGTGATTCATATACTATACATATGTCAAATTTTTTTGCTCAAACTCAAGCTTTAGCTTTTGGAGATAAAATTATAAATTTAAATTCTAATAATATTGTAAATAAGTATAAAAGATTTAGTGGTAATAGACCTAGTAATACTTTTCTTTTGAAAAAAATTGATCCTTATACTTTAGGAGCTTTAATATCTTTATATGAGCATAAGGTATTTACGCAGGGAATTATTTTAAATATTTTTAGTTTTGATCAATGGGGTGTAGAATTAGGTAAAAAATTATCTGTTTCTATTCATAATTTATTGAATATTGATAATATTGATTTATCTAAAAATAAATTAGATAGTTCTACTTTTAATTTAATAAATTATTTTAATAAATATTATTTTAATAAATAGTATTTGATTATTAAAAATTGGGGTAATATATGGCTAATATTAAATCATCTAAAAAAAGAGTATTAATAAATAATAATAGAAAATTATTAAATAGAAAAAAAAAATCTATTTTAAAAAGACATATTAAAAAAATAAAAAATTTAGTAAAAGAAAAAAATAAAATTTTGGCTTTAAAAGAATTTTGTGTTTTTCAATCTTTTATTGATAAATGTTCTTCTAAAAAAATTATACATAGGAATAAATCTGCTAGATTTAAATCTAATTTATATAAATCTATAAATAAAATTATTAATTAGTTATTTTTTTTTGTTTATAAATTTTTTTTTTTTCTAAATTTATTAAAGTTAGATATCCTCCTCTATAACATCCTGTATCTAATCCTATTAGATTATCTGGAAGTTTTTTTTTTTCTAATGAAGACCAATGTCCAAATATTATTATATATTTTTTAGATATATTATTATTTTTAATTGAAAACCATGGTATATATTTAGTTGAAGTATTTTTTATTGATTTTTTTTGTTTAAAATCTAAAATTTTGCTTTTATTATAGTAATATCTCATTCTTGTTAATGAGTTTAATGTAAAAGATATTTTTTGTAAATTATTCATTTTACTACATATTTTATTTATTTTATTATTTTTGTATATAAGAAGAAATTTTAATGGATATTTATATATATTTGATATTATTTTTTCTGTTTTTTTACTGTATTTTTTTATTTCTTTAATACCCCATTCTATTGGAATTCCTGCGTGTACCATAATTATTTTTTTTTTGGTACATATTATAGTAAGTTTTTGTTTTCTTAACCAATTTAATATTTTATATTTTTTATTTTTTTTATTTATGTAAAATTTTAAGAATTTTATATCATTATTACCTAATACTAAATTAACATTTTTTCTTATTTTAAATAAGTATTTTAAAACTTTAATAGATTGTGGTCCTTTAAATACTAAATCTCCTGTTATCCATAATTTGTCTTTTTTAATAGAAAAATTTATTTTATTAAGTAGTAAAATTAATTCTTTATAACATCCATGTATATCTCCTATAAAATAATTACTCATATTATTTAATTTAAAAAATTATTGGTATTATTTTTTTCTATAAATTTTGTTAATATACAATATTTTTTAATACCTAATTCATTAGGTCTTAAATCTATATTAATTCCTATTTTTTTTAATTTTTTATAATTTATTAAAGGTTTTAAGTTATTTTTTATTTTTTTTCTTTGTTGATTGAATGAAATATTAAGTATTTTTTTAAAATTTTCTATTTTATTTATTTTGTATATATTTAAATTGTTATTAGGAGTTAAATTGATAAATGTAGAATTTATTTTAGGTTTAGGAAAAAAATTTTTATTTTCAATATTAAAAAATTTTTTAAAATTATAGAATAATTTTAATAAAATACTTATTTTTTTTCTTTTTTTTTTTTTATAAATTAAAGATTCTGAAAATTCTTTTTGTGTTACTATATTTATATCATATATTATATTTTTATATTTTATAAATTTATGAATTATTTTATTTGATATATAATATGGAATATTACCAAATATTCTTATTTTTTTTCTTTTTTTTTTAAAAAAATTTAAAAAATCAAATTTTAAAACATCTATATTAATTAATTTTATTTTTTTTTTAATTTTTTTTGTGAATATTTTAATTAATTTTTCATCTATTTCTAATGCTGTTATATTATTTGTATATTTAATAATCTCTTTAGTTAAATTTCCTGTACCAGATCCTATTTCAATAAAAATTTGATTTTTTTTAGGATTTATTATTTTTATTATTTTTTTAATAAAAAATTTATTTTTTAGAAAATTTTGTCCTAATTTTTTTTTATATATTATCATATTAATGATATTATATTGGATAATTAATTTTAATTAAAGATTTTTTTTTAATGCTATTTATATAATTTTTAATGTATTTATTTAAATAAAATTTTATATAATTATCTAATATATTAGATTTAATAATTTCTATTATATTATTGTTAATTGGTATATATTTAATTATATTAGTATAATTACAATTTTTTTTATTTATATAAAGTTTATTTGTATTGTTAATTTTATAGTTTATAAATAAATTTTTAATTTTTGTATTTAATTCATTCCATTGAAACCAATATATATTATTATATATATAATTATTATTATTTTTATTTTTTATGAAAGTATTGATACATATTTCTTTGAATTTTTTTTTTGTTAAATTATTTTTATTTTTTATTTTTGAAAACATTAATTTTATTAATAATGGTGTTTTAATATTTAAGAAAAAATTTTTTGTTTTATTTATATGATAAATATTATTATTATAATTTTTAGTATTATATAAAAAATAATTTTTTTTTATTTTTCCATTTTTAAGTATTTCAAAAACTAAATATTTTGATATGTTTTTATTATATATTTTATATATTGGGTAATTATGTATATTTTGTTTTATTATTATTATTTTTATTTTTTTTTTAAGTAAATTATTATTAATAATTTTATTAATTTTTATTTTTTTATTAATTAATATTTTAATATTAATTAATTTGTTTATATATTTATTAATATTTTTAATTAAAAAAATTAAATTTTTTTTTAAAAATATATTATATCTATATAATAGATAATAATCTATTATATTATCTTGTATAATTTTATTTATTAAAAAATTTTTTTCTATTTTATTTTTATATTTTTTAAGTTCGAAATTTAAATTTTTAAAATTTTTATTTTTAATTAAATTATCTTTTATTTTTATATATTTTTTTTTTTTAAATATTATTTGTAGTAATAATTCTTTTTCAATTAATAGATTTAATATTTTATTTCTTATATTTTTTATGTTTTTGTTTTCAGGATTTATTAATAGATAGTTATCTATGTCACTTTTTAATATTATGTTATTGTTAACTGTGGCGATTATTTTATCTATAGGTAAATTATTACTTAATGAGATTGGTATATATATAACAATAGATATTACTAATAATAATAATTTAATTATTTTTTTATATTTCATATTATTTTTTTTTAAAAGATATTAATTAGTAAATTATTATATAATGGTTTATATATATTTAAAAAAAATTATTTAAAAAATTATTATTTTTAAAAAAATATTTATTAAAAATTAAATTTTATATGAAAAATTGTTTAGGATTAATAGTTGTTAAGCATAAAATTTTAACTTATTTTTTTATTTTATTATTTACTATTTTAGAATCATTATTTATAATTGGTTTATTTTTACCTAGTAGTGTTTTAATGTTTTTTATTGGTTTTTTAATTGGTAAAAAATATATTAGTATTTATTACTCCTATTTAATAGGAGTTTTAGGTTGTTTATTTGGAGATTTATTGTCTTATTATTTAGGTAAATTAATTATTAAAAATTTTTCTTTAGTTAAAAATTATTTTTTAAAATATACTAAAATAAATGATAAAATATTTTTTTTATTTAAAAAAAATATTTTTTTCTTTATTTTTTGTGGAAAATTTATATCTTTTATAAGACCATTTGTAATATTATTATCTGGAATGTTAAATATATCTTTAAAAAAGGTATTATTTCCTGATATAATGGGGATATTAATATGGTTAATATTATATTTAATACCAGGTATAACTACTGGAGTTGCTTTAAATATTAAAGATAATGTTGTTTTTAATTCTTACTTATTTTGTTTATTTTTATTTATATTAATTAGTATATATTTATGTTATAAATGGTATTTATATAATAATAATTTATATTTAAATAAATATGATATATTTTTTTTAGATAAATATTTAATTAAATATTTATTAGTTATATCTATAATATTAGTATATTATTTTATTTATTTAATAAATATAAATAAAACTTTTAATATATTTTTAAATATATTTAGTAATTTATTTTTTTAAGCTAAAATTCTATTTTCACCTTCTCCAGATATGTTTAATAAACATCTTTTACATATTTGGTAAAATATATTTTTTATTTGTGTAAAATGCCAACATCTTTTACATTTTATTCCATTTATTTTTTTAAATTTAATTAAAAAATTTTTATTTTTATAAAATTTAATATTTAATTTTGATACTATAAAAATAAATTTTAATTCTTTTTTTATAAATTTAATTTTGTTATAAAAATTTATATTTGTATATAATGTAATTTTAGATTCTAAAGAATTATTTATTATTTTTTTTTGTATTTTATTTTCAATTATTTTGTTAATTTCTTTTTTAATTATTATTAATTTATCCCATATTTTTAAATTTAAATTATTTTTTATTTTTTTAAATTTATAAAATTTTTTTTCTAAAAATATAGAATTTAATTTTTTACCAGGTATATAATTCCATATTTCTTCTGATGTAAAAGATAGTATTGGCGCTATCCATTTAATAATAGCATTAACAATTATAAACATAGTAGTTTGTAAACTATATAATTGTGTAGTATTACTTTTAATAGTATATTTTCTGTCTTTAATTATATCAATATAAAATGAGCTTAGATCATTAATGCAAAAATTTTCTATTTTTTTAATTATTTTGTAAATTTTAAAATTTTTAAATAATTTTATTATTTCTTTTTGTTTTTCTTTAGTTTTATATATTATATATTTATCTATTAATAAAATTTTATTTATATTAATTAAATTTTTTTTAGGATTAAATTTTTCTAAATTTGAAATAAAAAATCTTATTGTATTTCTAATTTTTCTATATATGTCTGTTGTTCTTTCTAATATTTCTTCAGATATACTTATATTATCTGAATAATTGGAAATAGATACCCATAATCTTAATATATCTGCACCATATTTATTAATTATAATTTGTGGATTAATATAGTTATTTAAAGATTTAGACATTTTATTTCCATATTTATCTACTGTAAATCCATGTGATATAATTGTTTTATATGGTGCTTTGTTATTAATTATAGTATGTATAATAAGTGATGACATGAACCATCCTCTATATTGATCTGATCCTTCTATATACATGTTAATTTTTTTTGTATCAGAAAAATTAGTGTTTAAAACACTAAAACAAGTGGATCCAGAATCAAACCAAACGTCTAATATATCTGAAGTTTTTTCATAATCATTATAATTATCTTTAATTAATTTTTTTTTTTCAATATTATCCCAATATTGGGGCCCATATTTTTCTATTTTATTAGATATTTTTTCTATTATATTTGTAGTATCTGGATGTAATTTATTTGTTTTTTTATTTACAAAAATTGGAATAGGAGTACCCCAATATCTTTGTCTTGAAATACACCAATCTGGTCTTTCTTTAATCATTTTTTTTATTTTTTTATATCCCCATGACGGAATCCATTTAACTGATTTTATAGATTTAAGTATTTTTTTTTTAATATTATTTTTTTTTAAATTTATAAACCATTGTAATGTTGATCTAAATATTATTGGATATTTATGTCTACCACAATGTGGATAATTATGTTTTATTTCTTCAATTAAAAATAATTGATTATTATTTTTTAGTGATTTTATTATATATTTTTCTGATTCAGAAATATTTAAATTTTTTATTTTTTTTAAATAAATATAATCTATATATTTTCCATTATCATTTATTACATTTAATCCTTTAATTTTATATTTTTTAGATAAAATATAATCATCATATCCATGTTGTGATGCTATATGAGTTATTCCTGTACCTAAATATTTATCTATTTTATTGTCAAATATAATTGGAACTTCTAATTTTGAAAATGGATGATATACTTTTATATTTAAAAGTTTTTTACCATGAAATTTTTTTATTATTTTATATTTAATATTTTTATTATTAAAAAATATATTTTTAGAATTATTAGATATTAATATTAATCTTTTGTTAAAATAAAAGATTGAATATTCAATATATTTATTTACAGCTATACCACAATTTCCTGGTATACTCCATATAGTAGTTGTCCATATTATTAATTCTATTTTATAGTTAGTTATTTTTTTATCTTTTATATTAAGAATATTAAATAATTTATTATTATTTTTAATAAAAAAAGAAATATAAGAAGATTTAGATTTTTTTGTAGTATATTCTATTTCATATTCTGATAAAGAAGATTTACATTTTATACACCAGTAAACTGGTTTATCTTTTCTAACTAAATAATTTAATTTTATTAATTTATTTAATGTTCTTAAAGTATTTGCTATTATTTTATAATCCATTGTTTTATATATATTATTCCAATCTGCTATTATTCCTAATCTTATGAAATCCTTTTTTTGTAATAGAATTTGTTTATTAACGTAATTAAAACATTTTTTTTTAAAAGAAATTATTTCACTTTTAGTTTTAATTTTTAAAAAATTGTTTTTTTTTTGTATTTCAAGTTCTATAGGTAATCCATGACAATCCCATCCTGGAATATATGAAATATTAAAATTCATAAAAATCTTATATTTTAAGATTATATCTTTTAAGATTTTGTTATATGCATGTCCAATATGGATTAGGCCATTAGCAAATGGTGGTCCATCATGGATAATGAATTTTTTTTTGTTTTTTTTATTTATAGAATTATATAAATTAATTTTATTCCATTTATTAATAATTATTTTTTCGTTTTCTTTTAAATTAGCTTTCATTGGAAATTTTATTTTTGGTAAATTTAAATGTAATTTAAAATTTATTTTTTTTTCTTTTTTCATATTTATTTTATTTAATTATTGTATTAATAATATTTTAAATCAAATATATATTTTTAATATATAAATATTTTTAATTTTTAATAATATTTTATTTATTTTGAGTTGATATTTTTTAGTAAGTACACATATCATATCTATATATGATATATATAAATTTTAAATAAAATTATTGAGGTAATATTTAAATGAGTAAAATTATCGGTATTGATCTTGGAACTACTAATTCTTGTGTAGCTATAATGGATATTAATAAACCTAAAGTATTGGAAAATTCTGAAGGTGATCGTACTACTCCTTCTGTAGTAGCTTATTCACAAGATGGTGAAATTTTAGTTGGGCAACCTGCTAAACGTCAGGCTATAACTAATCCAAAAAATACTCTTTTTGCTATTAAAAGATTAATGGGAAGAAAATTTTCTGATAAAGAAGTTCAACGTGATGTTAATATAATGCCTTATGAAATTATTTCTTCTACTAATGGAGATGCTTGGATAAAGATTAAAAATAAAGAAATAGCTCCTCCTCAAGTATCTGCAGAAATATTAAAAAAAATGAAAAAAACTGCTGAAGATTATTTAGGTGAAAGTATATCTGAAGCTGTTATTACAGTTCCTGCTTATTTTAATGATACTCAAAGACAAGCTACTAAAGATGCAGGAAAAATAGCAGGTTTAAATGTTAAAAGAATTATTAATGAACCTACTGCAGCTGCTTTAGCTTATGGTTTAGATAAATCTAAAGGTTCTAGTATTATAGCAGTTTATGATTTAGGTGGTGGAACTTTTGATATATCTATAATAGAGATTGATGATGTTGATAATGAAAAAACTTTTGAAGTTTTATCTACAAATGGAGATACACATTTAGGTGGAGAAGATTTTGATATTAGAATTATTAATTATTTAGTGTCAGAATTTAGAAAAAATTATAATATGGATTTAAATAATGATCCACTTGCTATGCAGAGATTAAAAGATGCATCTGAAAAAGCTAAAATAGAATTATCTTCTGCTAAACATACTGAAATTAATTTACCTTATATTACTGCAGATAGTACAGGACCTAAACATTTAAATATTAAATTAACTAGAGCTAAATTAGAATCTTTAGTAGAAGATTTAGTATTAAAATCTATAAAACCTTTGGAAGTAGCTTTAAATGATGCTAAATTAAAAATATCAGATATTAATGATGTTATTTTAGTAGGTGGACAAACTAGAATGCCTTTAGTACAAAAAAAAATATCAGATTTTTTTAAAAAAGAACTTCGTAAAGATATTAATCCTGATGAAGCTGTAGCAGTTGGAGCAGCTATACAAGGTGGAGTTTTATCTGGTCATGTAAAAAATGTTTTATTATTAGATGTAACTCCTTTATCTTTAGGAATAGAAACTATGGGTGGTGTAATGACTACTTTAATAAATAAAAATACTACTATACCTACTAAACATAGTCAAGTTTTTTCTACTGCCGAAGATAATCAATTAGCAGTTACTATACATGTTTTACAAGGTGAAAGAAAAAGAGCTATAGATAATAAATCTTTAGGACAATTTAATTTAGATGGTATAAATCCTGCTCCAAGAGGTATACCTCAAATAGAAGTTACTTTTGATATAGATGTAAATGGTATATTACATGTTTCTGCTAAAGATAAAAATAGTGGTAAAGAACAAAAGATAACTATTAAATCATCTTCTGGATTAAATGAATTAGAAATTAATAATATGGTAAAAGATGCTGAATTAAATGCTGAACATGATCGTAAATTTGAAGATTTAATACAATCAAGAAATCAAGCTGATCATTTATTACATACAACACGTAAACAAATATTAGATTTGGGTAATAATTTACCTATTGAAGAGAAAAAAAGTATAGAAATTTCTTTAAATAAATTAGAAGAAGTTTCTAAAAAAGAAGATAAGTATTTAATAGATAATCAAATACAAGAAGTTATACAGAATTCTAGTAAATTAATGAAATATACTAATAATAAAAATAATACTTCTTTTAATAAAAATAATGATGTTAAAAATACTAAAGATGGTGTTGATTCTGTAGTTGATGCTGAATATGAAGAGGTATCTAATAAAAAAAATAAAAAATAATTTTTTAAAGTAAAAGTTGTTTTTGGGGATTTATATAAAATGTCAAAAATTGATTATTATGAAGTTTTAGGTGTTTCAAAAAATGCTACTGATCTTGATATAAAAAGAGCTTATAAACGTTTAGCTATTAAATATCATCCTGATAGGAATAAAGGTAATAAAAGTTATGATGAAAAATTTAAAGAAATAAAATTAGCATATGAAGTATTAAGTAATAATGAAAAAAGATCTATGTATGATAAATATGGTCATTCTGCATTTGATCCTAATTCTTCAACAATGGATAGTAGTAGTTTTTCAGCTGATTTTAGCTCCAATGGTGATTTTAGTGATATTTTTGGAGATGTTTTTGGTGATATATTTGGTACAAAAAAAAAAAATAATACTTCAGTTAATGTTGGATCTGATATTACATATAATATGGAATTGGATTTAGAAGAAGTTATTAAAGTAGTTTTTAAAGAAGTTAAAATTAATGTAACACAAAAGTGTAGTGTATGTTATGGTAGTGGATCTAGATCAGGTTTTAGTAAACAAGTTTGTTCTTCTTGTAAAGGAAAAGGAAATATATATATTCGTCAAGGATTTTTTTCTATACAACAAACATGTCCCAAATGTAATGGGTCATGTTATGTTATAGATAATCCATGTTATATATGTAGAGGTAGTGGAACAGAAAGATCTTTAAGTAAATTTTCTGTTAAAATCCCTTCAGGAGTTAATAATGGAGATAATATTAGAATATCTGGTAAAGGAAATTGTGGAGATTATGGGGTTAATCCTGGAGATTTATATATAAAGATTAAAGTTAGAAAACATAGTATATTTACTAGAGAAAATAATAATTTATATTGTGAAATACCTATTAATTTTACTATGGCTGCTTTAGGAGGTGAAATAGAGGTTCCTACTTTGGATAATAAAGTAAAATTGAAAATTCCTAGTGAAACACAAACTGGTAGATTATTTAGGATTAAAAATAAAGGTATAAAATCATTGAAAAGTAATATATATGGTGATTTATTGTGTAGAGTACTAGTTGAAACTCCTATAAATTTAAATGATTATCAAAAAAAATTATTGAGAGATTTAGGTTTTAGTTTAACTGGAGAATATTTTAATTATAGAAATCATCCTAAATCTAAAAGTTTTTTTGAAAGGGTTAGAAGATTTTTTGATAATTTAACTAAATAAAAAAATTTAATATATAAAAAAATATTTTTTATAAAAGTTATTTATATATAGGAAACATTTTGCATATTTTTTTTATTTTTTTTTTAATATGTAAAATATAATTAATATTATTAATATTATTTAATATTTTACATATTAATTTTGTTATTTTAATAGATATTTTAGTGTATATTTTTCTACGTGTTATAGCGGAAGTACCTATTCTTATTCCAGATGTAATATATGGTTTTTGTTTATCATTAGGTATAGAATTTTTATTTACAATAATATTAGCAATTTCTAATTTTTTTTCAGCTTCTAGTCCTGTAATTTTTTTATTAATAAGATTAATTAAAAATAGATGACTATCAGTTCCATTTGAAATAATTTTAAAATTATTTTTTTTAAATTCTTTTACCATAGATTGTGAATTTTTTATTATTTTCTTTTGATATATTTTAAAATTAGGATGTAATGCTTCTTTAAAAGAAATAGCTTTTGCAGCTATAACGTGTATTAATGGTCCACCTTGTGTACCAGGAAATATTGAATTATTAATTTTATTATGAAAAGATTTATTTTTTGTAATTGATAAAATTATCCCTCCTCTAGGTCCAGCTAAAGTTTTATGTGTAGTACTAGTTACTATATGTGCATATTTAATAGGATTAGGATATAGATTAGCAATTATTAATCCAGCTATATGTGATATATCTACTAATAGTAATGAATTATATTTATCTGATATTTCTCTAAATATTTTCCAATTACATATTTTAGAATATGATGAAAAACCTGCTATTATAAGTTTAGGTTTATATTTTTTAGATAAATATTCTACTTCAGAATAATCTATTTCTTCTTTTTTATTTAAACCGTAAAATTTAGTATTATAAATTTTTCCAGATATATTAACTTTAGATCCATGACTTAAATGTCCACCATGGTTTAATTTCATTCCTAATATAGTATCACCTGGGTTTAACATTGCATTATATACTGCAATATTAGCTTGTGTACCTGAATGTGGCTGTACATTAGCATAGTTAGCTTTAAATAATTTTTTAGCTCTATATATGGCTATTGATTCTATTTCATCTATGTATTTACATCCTCCATAATATCTTTTACCTATATATCCTTCTGCGTATTTATTAGTTAATATTGATCCCTGAGCTTTCATTACTAATTTACTTACATAATTTTCTGAAGCTATTAAATTTATATTATTTTTTTGTCTTTTTTTTTCTTTTTTAATTAAATTAGTTATTTCTTTATCTTTAATATTTTTCATATTATGAAAATTTTAATATTTATGTTAAAGTTAATATTATAATTTTTTAAAAAATTATTAAATTAAATAATTATTTTAGTTTAACATAAATATTTATTTTAATTTAATATTAAATATTTTTAAAATTTATTTTTTTCTAAATATTAATTAATGTTTTAATATTTTAAAAATAGTTATTATTTATTAATATAGTTTATTTATTATATTTATTGTTTTATTATTAATATTAATTTAAATATTAAATATTTATTAAATAGGTTAATAATAATGAAATCATATTATTTTACTTCAGAATCTGTTTCTGAAGGTCACCCTGATAAGATAGCTGATCAAATATCTGATGCTATATTAGATGAAATAATAGTTCAGGATAAATATGCTAGGGTAGCATGTGAAACTTATGTTAAAACTGGTATGGTTATGGTAGGAGGTGAAATTACTACTACAGCTTGGGTTGATATAGATTCTATAGTTAGAAAAACTATAAAAGATATTGGTTATATAAATTCAAATATGGGATTTGATGCTAATTCTTGTTCTGTTTTAAGTGCTATTGGAAAACAATCTTCTGATATTAGTAAAGGATTAAGTAGTGAAATATTTTATAATCAAGGAGCTGGTGATCAAGGTTTAATGTTTGGTTATGCAACTAATGAAACTGATGTATTTATGCCTGCTCCTATATTATATTCTCATCTTTTAGTTTATAAGCAATCTCAACTTAGAAAAAAAAGTATTTTACCTTGGTTACGTCCTGATGCTAAGTCTCAAATTACTTTTATATATGAAAATAATAAAATTATTGGTATAGATACAGTAGTATTTTCTACTCAACATTCTGATGATATTTCTTATGATTTATTAAAAGATGCTGTTATGTATGAAATTATATTTTCTGTATTACCTCGTAAATGGTTAAGTAAAAATACTAAATATTTTATTAATCCTGCAGGTAGATTTGTTATAGGTGGTCCTATGGGTGATTGTGGATTAACTGGTAGAAAAATAATGGTTGATACTTATGGAGGAATTTCTAGACATGGTGGAGGTAGTTTTTCAGGTAAAGATCCTTCAAAAGTAGATAGATCTGGAGCTTATATGGCTCGATATGTAGCTAAAAATATAGTTGCTGCTGGATTAGCAGATAAATGTGAAATTCAGTTATCCTATGCTATAGGAGTATCTAATCCAATTTCTGTTATGGTAGATACTTTTGGTACAGAAAAATATTCTAATTTAAATATTACAAGTTTAATTAATAAAATTTTTAATTTTAAACCTGGATTTATAATTAAAGAATTAAATTTATTAAATCCTATTTATTTAAAAACTGCTTCTTATGGACATTTTGGTAGAAATGAATTTTCATGGGAAAAAGTAGATAAAATAGATATAATACTTGATCATGTAAAATAGTTTACATTAATTATTTAAATAATTATTTTTTTATATTTAATTGTAAATAAATTAATCATATAAAAAGCTTTAGGATAATAAATTTTTAAATTTTTTATTTTTTTTTTAGTATAATATATAAGTTTTTTTTTAGATATTTCACTATTAGTTATAATATCAGTATCTGATTTTATTTTTTTAATTTTTTTTAAAAGATATTCTATATCTATTATTTTAATATTTATAAGTTTATTGTTTTTATATTTACTATATAAAATCTTAGCATAATTATGTACTATTAATATAATTATTTTTTTTTTTTTTTTTTGATAGTAATTTTCTGCAATAATTTTAAAAGAAGGTATTTTTTTAATTTTGATTTTTGGAAATTTAAATTTAAATATTTGTGAAATAATATGAGATAATCTAATTCCAATTATACTACCTGGTCCTTTGTTAATTAAAATTAAATTTATATTTTTTAGTTTAATATTATTTATATTTAATAATTTATCTATATATAAAAGTATATTAGGATTTTCTTGTTTTTTTAAAAATTTATATTTTGTGTATATTTTTTTTGAATATAAAATAGCTATTGAATATAGTTTTGTAGATGATTCTATAGCAATAATGTTTTTATTTTTCATTTATATATTTTATATGTTTTTTATTTTTAGTATATATTATTTTTTATGTGGTGTTTATATGTTGAATAAAATAAATTTATTAAATTTTAATAGAGAAATGATGGTTAATTTTTTTATTAATATTGGTGAAAAATATATAGTAGCTAATCAAATTATGATATGGATATATCGTTATTTTTGTTTTGATTTTAATTTAATGACTAATATTAGTTTAAATTTAAGAAATAAATTAAATAAAATAGCTGTTATTAAATTACCAAAATTTGTTAAAGTATTTCATTCAAATGATGGGGTTTTAAAGTTTTTATTTAAATTAGATAATGGTTATGTACATACTGTTTGTATACCTGAAAAAAATAGAGTAACTTTATGTATATCTACACAAATAGGTTGCTTAGTAAAATGTAGTTTTTGTTATACTTCTAAAGTAAAATTTAAGCGTAATTTATATGTATCAGAAATTATTGGTCAGTTATTATTTGTTTCTTTATTTATAAAGAAAAAAAGTGAATTTAATTATATTACAAATATAGTTTTTATGGGTATGGGAGAACCTTTATTAAATTTTAACAATGTTGTTTGTTCTATAAAAATTATGTTGGATAATTATGGTTTCTCTTATTCTAAGAGAAAAATAGTTTTATCTACTTCTGGTATAGTTCCTGCAATATATAATTTATTAAGTTTTATAGATATAGTATTGACAATTTCATTACATGCTTCGAATGATAAATTAAGAAGTAAAATTATGTGTATAAATGAAAAATATAATATAAATTCAGTTTTAAAATCAGCTTTTTATTATGTAAAAAATACTAAAGCTAGTAAAGGTAAATTAAATATTGAATATATTATGTTAGATAATGTTAATGATAGTATTGTTCATGCTAGTGAATTGGTAAATTTATTAAAAAATATTCCTAGTAAAATTAATTTAATACCATTTAATTTTTATAAAAATTCATTATATAGAAATTCTAGTTTAGAAAAAATTCATATTTTTCAAAATTTTTTAAAGAAAAAAAATATATTTTCTATAATAAGAAAAACTAGAGGTTTTGATATTAAAGCTTCATGTGGTCAATTATTTTATTAATGGAGTATTAATAATTATTTTGATTTTTTTTAAAAAAAATTAAAAATTAATATTTAAGTATTAATTTAATATAAATTAATTATATTTATGAAAAAAATAAAAATTAAATCTTTAAAAGGAATGCATGATTATTTTAATTTTGATATTGAAATATATCAATTTTTAGAAAAAAAGTTAATGGAAATTTTAAATTTTTATGGTTTTAGTGAAATTAGATTTCCTATATTAGAAAATACATTATTATTTAAAAGAATAGGTGAGTTTAGTGATATTTTATGTAAAGAGATATATTCATTTTATGATCGAAATAATTTAAATATTAGTTTAAGACCTGAAGGAACTATTGGTTGTGTAAGATCTTGTATACAGAATAATTTATTGTTTAATGGTGTTTTAAAAAAATTATGGTATATTGGACCTATGTTTAGATATGAAAATACTCAAAATGGTAGATTTCGTCAATTTAATCAATTAGGTATAGAGATTTTTGGAAGTAAAGGAATAAATGTAGATTTAGAATTGATATTAGTAATTAAAAGAATTTTTAATAAATTAGGTATTTATAATTTTTTAAGTCTTAAAATTAATACTATAGGTTCTATATTAGATAGAAATAGATATATTAATGATTTAAAAAAATTTATTAAAAAAAAGAAAAAAAAATTTTTTAAAGAAAAAAAATTAAATAATATAAATTTATTTAGAATTTTTGATAATAAAAAACCTGAAATAAAATATTTATTATTTGGAGCTCCTAAGATAATTAATTATATTAATGATGAATCTTTAGATAAGTTTAATTTTTTATGTAAAAAATTAGATAATTTTGGTATTAATTATATAATAGATACTAATTTAGTACGTGGATTGGATTATTATAATGATTTTGTTTTTGAGTTTTTTAGTAAAAAATTTAATTACTCTGTATGTTCTGGTGGTAGATATGATAAATTAGTTAATTATTTAATTGATTATTCTATACCTGCTTTAGGTTGTGCTTTTGGTTTAGAAAGAATTGTTAGTTTATTAAAATATTATAGATGTTTAGATAATATTGATAAAAAAATTGATGTTTATGTAGTTTCTACATGTAGTGAAAAAAGTAAAATTTTAGGTATTAAAATAATTGAAAATATATTAGATTTAAATATAAATATTAAAGTTTATAATGATATATGTAAATATAATAAAATTAAAAAAAAAATTTTATTAGCTTTAAAATTAAATGTACATATTTTAATAATAATAGGTAAAAAAGAAATAGAAAATAATTTTTTAACTGTTAAAGATTTATTTTTGAATAAAAAGTTTATAGTAAATTATAATAATATTATTAATATAGTTTTAAAAATATTAAAATAGATAAAAAAAATTAATTATATGTTAAATAATTTTTTAATTGTAAATATTTTATATATTATTAAAAAAAAAAAAAAACAATTTTTTTTTATAATTAGTATTATATTATTAAGTATTTTATTACTAAAAAATTTTTTATTTATTAAAAATACAAAATATAAAATAAGTTATTATATATTTAATAAACTTAATTGTAGATATATAAAATTAAGTTTTAATGATATTAAATTTATAAATAATTTTATTTATTTAAATAGAAAAAATATTTTAGGTTTTTTAATTTCTATAAAGTATTCTAATTACTTAATAAATAATAAAAATTATGTTTTTTCTTTAGAAATTTTAAATTTTATAAGGAGTTTTTTATCAGATAATTATTTAAAATTTTTTATTGATATTAAAATAATTAAAATTTTTTTATTTTATAAAAAATATATTAATATATTTAATGTTATTAAAAAAATTAAATTTATTAAAAATAATAATTTAAATAGTTTAAAATTTAATTTGTTAGGTGATATTTATTATCAATTGAATTTTTTAGAAAAAGCTAAATATTATTGGTTTTTATCTTTAAATTTAAATAAAAATATATTTTTTAAACATTTAATAAAGTTGAAATTAAATAATTTGAAATTTAGTTGATATAATTTTATGTTTACTATAGCAATAGTAGGTAGAAAAAATGTAGGTAAAACTAGTTTATTTAATAAATTAATTGATAAAAATTTTTTAAATTTATCAGGTAATTTTAATTCTACAATAGATTGTAATTATGGAATTTTGTATTTTTATGAAAAATTATCTATTATAATAGATACTTGTAGTTTATCTAATTTTAATTTTATTAATAATAAAGAAAAATTAGTTATTAATAGTAATATAATAAATATTATTCAACATAAGTTTATTTATATATGTAAAAATGTAGATTTGATTTTTTTATTAGTAGATTGTTCTGTAGGTTTAGTTTTTGATGATATTGTATTATATAATTATTTTTTAAAAAATAAAAAAAAAATTTATATTGTAGTTAATAAAATTGATTTAGTTAAGTATGATATAAATTTATATTTATCTACATTTTATTCTTTAGGTGTAAAAATTTTACATCCTGTATCAATTAATAATATATTAAGTATTTTAAAATTTTTAAAGTTTGTTTTTTATAAAAATTTTAATTTTTTTGATGAAAAAAAAATTTTTTTTTATAGAAAAATTATTAATTCATGTATAAATTTAGAAAAATATATTATATATGTAAATAATTTTTTTAAAAAAAAAATGATAAATTTAAATTTTTATAATTTTGATTTAATTAAAATAGCTATTTTAGGTAAACCAAATGTAGGTAAATCTACTTTATTAAATTCTATATTAGGTGAAAAAAAAAATATTATTTCTAAAATACCAGGTACAACGAGAGATTTTTTATATAGTTTTTTTTATAATAAAAATAATAATTATATAATTTTAGATACACCAGGAATTGATAAAAATTATAAATATACTAAAATTTATTTTAATAAATTATTTACTTTTAAAATCATTATTTATATTATAGATATAAATATAGGTTTATCTAAATATGATTTATTAAATTTAAATTTAATTTTAGATAGTGGAAAAATTTTATTATTAGTTTTTAATAAATGTGATTATTATCCAAAATTAAATAAAAATTTATATATTAAATATTTGCATATTAAATATAATTTTATGAAAAATATAAATTTATATTTTATGTCTGCAATTGATTTAAATAGTAGAAAAATCAATATTTTTTTAAATATATTGTATAATAATTATTATAAATATTTAAAAATTAAAATTAGTTCTTCTAATTTAACTAAAATATTAAAAAAAGCTATAAATTTATATTTCTTTAAAAGAAATTATGAATTTAATATTTTTAGTTTAAAATATGCACATTTTGGTGGATATTATCCATTTACTATAGTTATACATGGTAAAAAAATTAATAAGATAAATTTATCTTATAAAAATTATTTAGTAAATTTTTATTTTAAAATATTAGATATTAAAGGTATTAATATAATATTAAAATTTAAAGAAATTTGATATAATTACTAATTATTAATTTAAATATTAATTTGATTTGACAATCGCTATTAGATAATATTATCAATAGAGGAAAGTCCGGGCTCTATAGGACAAGGTGCCAGATAATTTCTGGAAGAAATTTTAGTATATAATTTCTATGACTAGTACAACAGAAAATAACTACCCTTTAAAAGGGGGTAAAAGGTGAAAAAATATGGTAAGATCATATTAATTATTAAAGTAATTTAATATATTGTGTAAACTCCACCTAGAGCAAGGCTAAATATAGATTTATATATTATCTTCTTTATGAAGTAAAGTATATTAGTCCATATATATATATATATAAATCAGGGTAAGCTGCTTGAGTTAATAAGTGATTATTAACCTAGATTAATGATTGTCTGATTATATTTTAAATAATATAAGAAACAAAACCCGGCTTATAAATCAAGTTAATATTTAATAAATAAAATTATTTTTTTTATAATTATAAATATTTTTTAAAATTAATATTAATTTTTAAAATGTTAAGAATTTTTAATTCTTTAAATAAAAAAAAAGAAATTTTTGAGTCTATAAATAATAATAAAGTTAATATATATGTTTGTGGAGTTACATTATCTAATAATTGTCATATAGGTCATGGAAGAACTTTTTATTTTTTTGATATTTTAATAAGATATTTAATCCATTTAGGATATAAATGTAATTATATAAGAAATATAACAGATATTAATAATGAAATAATAGATAAATCTTCAAATAAAGAAAATAATTTTAAAAAATTAATTTTTTCAATGATTAAATTTTTAAATAATGATTTAACTAAATTAGAAATAATTAAACCTAATTTAGAACCATTAGTTTCAGAAAATATTGAATTTATAATAAATTCAATTGATTTTTTAATAAAAACTAAAAATGCTTATATTTCTTTAAATGGAGATGTTTTATTTTCTATAAGTAGTTTTAAAAAATATAATTGTTTTTTTAAAAATAGGAAATTTAATACTAATATTATTAATGATTTTGTATTATGGAAATTAAATAATTTAAATGATAATATTGGTTGGTTATCTCCTTGGGGTTTAGGTAGGCCAGGTTGGCATATAGAATGTTCTGTAATTAGTAACAGATATTTACTTAATAATATAGATATACATGGTGGAGGTAATGATTTAATTTTTCCTCATCATGAAAATGAAATAGCTATATCTAAATGTTTATTTGGTAGTAAATATATTTCAAAATATTGGATACATACAGGTTTAGTATTATTAAATAATAAAAAAATGTCTAAATCTAAGAATAATTTTTTTTTATTATATAATGTACTTAAAAAATATAATCCTGAAGTATTAAAATTTTTTTTTATGTCTACTCATTATAGAAAAAATTTATTTTATGATAAAAAAATTTTAAAAAAGATTAAGTTTTCAGTTAATAGATTATATTTATCTTTATGTGATTTAAATTTATCTGTATCATTATCTAAACAAGATATTGTTTCTTTTAAAAGTTTTGATAATTCATTTTATGAGTTTATGGATGATGATCTAAATATTCCAAAAGTTTTTTCTTTATTTTTTAATATTGTTAGTGAAATTAATAAATTTAAAAATAAAAATTTTTTATTAGCTAGTAAATTAGGTGTTAAAATACGTTATTTAGCTAATATAATAGGTTTATTAAATTATAAAAGTAATTTATTTTTAAAAGATAAAAAAAAAATTTTATGCGAAAAGAAAAATTTTTTTTTAATTAAAAAAATTAATAAATTAATTAAATTAAGAAATTTATTACGTAAATCAAAAAATTGGATAAAAGCAGATATTATAAAAGAAAAACTTTTAAAATTAGGTGTTAATTTAATAGATAAAAATAATTTTACTGATTGGTATTTTAAATAAAATTTTTTATGTTATTTTTTTTATATATATATAATATATTTTTTAATAACATAGCTATAGTAGTTAATCCTACACCACCTGGTACTGGTGTTATATATTTAGTTTTTTTTATTGCTATATTAAAATTTACATCTCCTATAATATTATTTTTAAATTTATTTATTCCTACATCAATTAATATTGATTTTTTTTTAATCCATTTAATAGGAAAAAAATTATATTTACCAGTAGCTATAATTAATAAATCAGCTTTTTTAATATATTTTTTAATATTTGTAGTTTTTTTATTTATTACAGTAACTGTACATCCTTTATGTAGTAATTCTATGCTCATAGGTTTTCCAACTAAATCTGATGATCCTATTATTACAGAATTTAATTTTAATATTTTTATATTATAAAATTCTAATAATTTTATTATTCCTCTTGAGGTACAAGGTCTTATATACGGTTTATTTTGTAAAAATTTTCCCATATTTTGGGGATGTAGACAATCTACATCTTTATAAGGATTAATAGTTTCTATAATTTTATGGTAATTTAAGTGTTTTGGAATAGGTAATTGTATTAATATACAGTCAATTTTTTTGTTTTTATTTAAATAATTTATAAAATTAATAATTAAATAATTTGAAATATTTTTTTTGAAATAAAAAATTTTAAATTTAATATTTAATTCTTTAAAAATTATACATTTTTTATTAATATATATTTCAGATGAGTAATTTTTACCTATATTTATTATAGTTATAAATGGATTTCTTTTAAAAATTTTTTTATAATTTTTAATTTTTTTTTTTATTTTTTTTTTAGTTTTATTTAAAAAAATAGATCCGTATAATATTTTTGAATTCATTTTAATTTATGATAAAATTATATTTTATAAAGTTTTACGCTCTTAGCTCAGTTGGATAGAGCAACAGCCTTCTAAGCTGTAGGTCACAGGTTCAAATCCTGTAGAGCGTGTTTTTTATTTAAAAAATTAAATATTTATTAATTATAAAATAATTAATTTTAATTAAGTGATTAATTTGTTATTATTAATTAATATATTTATGTAATTTCTTTGGTTTATTTCTTTAATAAAATTTTTTTTTTTTTTATTAATATTTTTATAAAAAATGTTTTTTTCTAATAAAATATAAATTTTTTGTTTATAAATAACTATTTTATAGTTTATATTATATAAATTTTTAAATATTAATTTTTTAATTTTATTTAAATATTTATTTTTATTTGAAATATAATTATTTTTTTTTAAATTAAATTTAAAATTTTTATTTTTTTCATAAATTTGTTTTTTAATAAAGTTTTCTATTATTTTAATAATGAATTTTATATTATTTTCTTTTTTATATAAAATATATGAATATTTATTATTTTTAAATAAATTTATTTTAATATTAATTAAATAATATATTTTTTTTTTAATGAATATATTTGTTGTTTTAAAAAACAAATAATTATTTGTGTTATTTAATAATTTTTTATAATTTTTATAAATTATTTTTTTTTTAATATAATTAATATAATTAATATTTTTTTTTTTAAAAAAATTAATATAATAATTATTATTAAATTTTTTTTTGTGTTTAAAAATATTTTTGTATTTAATTATTTTTTTTATTTCATTATATGAATAAAATATAATATTATTTTTTAATATATATTTATGTATAAAAATATCTTTTATTATTTTATTTGAAATATTATTTTCAATAGTTTTTATATTAAAATTAATAAAATTAATAAATTTTTTTTTATTATAAAATAATTTATTTAATTTTAAAAATTCATTTTCTATGAAAATATTTAAAGTTTTTATATTTATTTTTTCTATTTTTTTTTTATTATGTAAATTAAATTTTGAAAAAAAAAAATTTGTTAAAGTTAGTATTATAACTAAAAATATTATAAAAAAAATTATTATTTTTTTATTGTTTAACATTTTATGTATTAATATTTTTTAAAAATTTAATAATTTATTATTTATTAAATAATTTTTAATGTTTTTTAAAAGGATTTTGTTCTAAAGCTATTTTTAATACACTTTTTATATTTTTAACATAAATAATTTTAAAATTATTAGTTATATTTAATGGTATTTCTTCTGTATCTTTTTTATTTTTTTCAGGTAAAATAATTTTTTTTATACCTCCTCTAACAGCAGCAAGTAATTTTTCTTTTAATCCTCCTATAGGTAATATATTACCATGTAATGTTATTTCACCTGTCATAGCTATATATGATTTTACTGGATTTTTAATTATACTAGATATAATAGAAGTACATATAGCAATACCTGCACTTGGTCCATCTTTTGGAGTAGCACCTTCAGGAACATGAATATGTATATCATTTTTTGTGTAAAAATTAGGTTTTATTTTTATTTTATTAGTTATTTTTTTAATTACTGTTAATGAAATTTGTATTGATTCTTTCATAATTTTACCAAGAGATCCTGTATATATTAATTTTCCTTTACCAGGTATATGTGTTGTTTCTATAGTTAATAAATCTCCACCTGTTTCAGTCCATGCTAAACCAGTTACTTCTCCTATTTTATTTTTTTTATTAGCTATTCCAAAACTAAATTTAGTTATACCTAAATATTTTTTTAAATTTATATTATTAATATTAATAGATTTTATTTTTTTATTTAATAAAATTTTTTTAACAGTTTTTCTACATATTTTAGATATTTCTCTTTCTAAATTTCTTACTCCTGATTCTCTTGTATAATATCTAATTATAGATATTAAAGCATTATTACTTATTTTAAGTTCTTTCTTTTTTAAAGAATTAAATTCTATTTGTTTTGGAATTAAATAATTTTTAGTAATATTAATTTTTTCTTCTTCTGTATATCCAGATAATCTTATTATTTCCATTCTATCTAATAATGGTAAAGGAATATTTAATGTATTAGCTGTAGCTATAAACATTACATTAGATAAATCATAATCTATTTCTATGTAATGATCATTAAAAGCATTGTTTTGTTCAGGATCTAATACTTCTAATAAAGCTGAAGATGGATCTCCTCTCATATCTATTGAAATTTTATCAATTTCATCTAAAAGAAATAATGGATTTTTAACTTTACTTTTTATAATTTTTTGTATTATTTTTCCTGGCATAGATCCTATGTATGTTTTTCTATGTCCTCTAATTTCAGCTTCATCTCTTAAACCTCCTAATGACATTCTTATATATTTTCTTCCTGTTGCTAGTGCTATTGATTTACCTAATGATGTTTTACCAACCCCAGGTGGTCCAAAAAAACATAATATTGGACCTTTAATTTTATTAGATCTATTTTGAACAGCTAAATATTCTAATATTCTTTCTTTAATATTATTTAATCCAAAATGTTTAATATTTAATATTTTTTGAGCTTTATTAAGATCTTTTTTTATTTTTGTTTTTTTCCCCCATGGTAATTGTATAATCCAGTCTATATAATTTTTTATTACAGATGCTTCTGCAGAAATAGGTGACATTATTTTAAGTTTTTTAAATTCTAAGTTTATTTTTTCTTTTGCTTCTTTAGGTATTTTATAAGATTTAATTTTTTTTTGTAATAATGAATATTCATTATTTATATCATCCATATTATTTAGTTCTTTTTGTATAGCTTTAATTTGTTCATTTAGATAATATTCTTTTTGACTTTTTTCCATTTGTTTTTTAATTCTTTTTCTAATTTTTTTTTCTGTTTTTAGAATTTCTATTTCTGATTCTATTTTTATCATAATGTATTCTAATCTTTTATTAATATTAATTAATTCTAATATATTTTGTTTTTCTTTTAGTTTTAATGGTATATGTGATGAAATTGTATCTGTTAGTTTTTCTATTTCATTTATATTATTTAATGATGTTAAAATTTCTGATGGTATTTTTTTATTTAATTTAATATATCTTTCAAATTGATTTATAGTTGTATGTATTAATGTTTTTTCTTTTTTTTTTTCAATTTTATTTAAATCAAAGAATTCAATAGATGAAATAAAATATTTTTTTTTATCTTTAATATTAATAATTTTAGCTCTATATAATCCTTCTATTAATATTTTAATTGTACCATCAGGTAATTTAATCATTTGTAATATATTAGAAATAGTACCTATAGTAAAAAAATCGTTTATATTAGGTTCATTTTTTGATGGATCTTTTTGAGCTACTAACATTATTTTTTTATCTTGTTTCATAGCTATTTCTAAACAATATATAGATCTTTCTCTACCTATAAATAATGGAATTATCATATTAGGATAAACAACTATATCTCTTAATGGTAGTATAGGTATATTATCAATTATATTTTTTTTTTCAATTTTCATATTATTTTTTGAAATATTAATTTTTTTTATAAAGTTTAATTTTATTAAGTATTTTTTATAATTATAGGTTTAGTTTTTTTACTTACTACAGATTTATCTATTATAATTTCTTTTATATTTTTTTGTGAAGGTATTTTATACATAGTATCTATTAAAATATTTTCTAATATATTTTTTAATCCTCTAGCTCCTATTTGTTTTTTAAATGCTTTATCAGCTATTTTTTTTAAAGCTTTTTTTTTAAATGTTAATTTTATATTTTCTAATTTAAACAAAAATTTGTATTGATCTATTATTGAATTTTTAGGTTTTATTAATATTTTAAATAAATCTTTTTTATTTAATTTTTTTAGTTTTGAAAAAATTTGTAATCTACCTATAAATTCAGGTATTAATCCAAATTCTATTAAATCTTCTGTTTTTATTTCAGTATTTTTACTTTTAAATTTTTTATTTTTAATAAAACCTATTTGTGAATGATTTATTCTATTTTTAATTATTTTATTGATTCCATCAAATGTTCCACTACATATAAATAATATATTACTAGTATCTATTTGTATAAATTCTTTATGTGGATGTTTTCTACCACCTTGTGGTAGTACATGAGAAATAGTACCTTCTATAATTTTTAACAGAGATTGTTGTACTCCTTCACCTGAAACATCTCTAGTAATAGATGGATTATTTCTTTTTCTTGATATTTTATCTATTTCATCTATAAATATTATTCCATTTTCTGCTTTTTTAATATTAAAATCGCATTTTAGTAGCAATCTATATAATATATTTTCTACATCTTCTCCAACATATCCTGCTTCTGTTAAAGTTGTAGCGTCTGCTATTATAAATGGTATATCCATAATTTTTGATATAGTTTTAGCTAATAATGTTTTTCCACTTCCTGTTGGTCCTATAAGTAATATATTATTTTTATATTCAAGTTTTTGTTTTTTTTTAAGTTTATTAATTAATTTATAATGATTATATATAGTTACTGATAATATTTTTTTAGTATTTTTTTGTCCTATAATGTATGAGTCTAATTTTTTTTTAATATCTATAGGTTTTAGAGTAATTTTTATTTTTTCTTTATTTGAATGTGAATTTAATATTTTTTTAAATAGATTAATGCATTTATTACATATATATACTTTATTACCAGCAATAATTTTATCAACATCATTTTGTTTTTTTTCACAAAATGAACATGATATATTTAAATTACTAATATTCATATTTATTTTTTATATAAATTATTTATTTTTTTTTTAATATTAAATCTATAATTCCATAATTTATTGCTTCTAATGGTGATAAAAATTTATCTCTTTCTGTATCTTTTTTTATATCTTCAAATGATTTACCTGTATTATTAGACATAATTTTAATTAATTTTTCTTTAGTTTTTAAAATTTCTTTAGTTTGTATTTCTATATCTGTAGCTTGACCTTTAAAATAACCTAATGGTTGATGTATCATTATTCTTGAATTAGGTAAACTAAATCTTTTTTTTTTTTTTCCTGATGATAATAAAAGAGCTGCCATAGAACATGCTTGACCTATACATATAGTATTAATATCTGGAGTAATTAAATTAATAGTATCGTAAATAGACATACCTGAACTAACTAATCCACCTGGAGAATTTATATATAAATAAATATCTTTTTTGGGGTTTTCAGATTCTAAAAATAATAATTGAGCTATTATTATATTAGACATTTCATCTTCTATTTCTCCAGTTAAAAAAATAATTCTATTTTTTAGAAGTTTATAATATATATTATATGGTTTTTCTATTTCGTAATTATTTTTTTCTGAAATTATTGATTTGATTAATTTTTTATCTTTTAATAAATTCATAAAATTTAACCTTTTAATAAATTTAAAAATTAGTTAATTTTTAAAGTTTAAATAATTTTTTATATTAAAAATATTTTTAATTTTTTATATAAATTTTAAATTTAATTATATGTTAATTATTTTTTATATTTTATATATGTATAAATATATTTATTAAATTTTAATATTTTTATATGTATTGATTAATTTGATTTAAAAAGAAATTATTGAGATTTTTAAAAGTGTATTTAAAATTAATGTTTTTAAAAATTTAATTTTTTTGTGGAAATTTTTTAAATTAGTTATTTTTTAATTAATATCTTATCTAAGATACTATTTATTAATTTATAACTATTTTGTGTACTAAATTTTTTTGCTAATTCTATGCTTTCATTAATTATAACTTTATAAGGAGTTTTTAAGTTTTTATATTCATATATAGCTATATATAATATTATTTTTTCTATTATATCTATATATTTTGTATTTTTATTAATATTTTTTTTAATATAATTTTTTATGTTTTTAATATTATTAATTACTCCGTAAATAATAATATTATGATAATATTGATCTATATTTTTATTAAAATTAAAATAATTTATTTCTTTAATTTTTAATTTTATATCTATATTAGATAATTTCCATGAATAAATAATTTGTAGAGCTATTTCTCTAGATTTTTTTTTTTTAAGAATATTTAGTTTCATTTTAATTTTATTTATTTCTAAATATTATTCTACCTTTATTTAAATCATATGTAGTTAGTTCTACTGTGACTTTGTCTCCTGTTAATATTCTTATATAATTTTTTCTTATTTTACCTGATATATGAGCTATTATATTGTGACCATTTTCTAATTTTACTCTAAATGTTGTATTAGGTAAAGTTTCTGTAATTATACCTTGCATTTCAATATTATTTTTTTTTGACATATAAAATTTATTTAGATTAATTATATAATTAGTATATATTTTTTTTTTAAAAAAAGTAATTTTATTAAAAATAAAAAATTAAATTTATTTATATCATAATATATGATTATATGTTATTTTTTTCTATATATTTCTGTACATCTATAGCAGATATAGATCCTGAAGCTGAAGCAGTTATAGCTTGTTTATAAGATTTATAAATTACATCCCCTGCTGCAAAAACACCATTTATATTAGTCATACTTGGGTAAATTTTATTTGTATTAGTTATAATATATTTATTTTTATCTAAAAAAATTTGTTTACCAAATATATTAGTATTAGGTTTGTAACCTATTGAAATAAATAAACAGTCTATAAATAATTCTTTTTTTTTAAGTGTTTTTTTAGATTCTATAATTATAGATTTAATTTTTTCGTCTTTTTTAATTATATTTTTTATAATATAATTTTTAAAAAAAATTATATTTTTTTTTTTTTCTTTTATTTTTTTTATAAGATAACTTTCTGCTTTGAATTTATTTCTTCTATGTATTAAATATACTAAATTAGCAATTTTACTTAAAAATATTGTTTCTTCTATAGCACTATTTCCTCCTCCTACTACTGCTACGTTTTTATTTTTGTAAAAATATCCATCACATGTATAACATGTAGATATACCTTTTCCATATAGTTTATTTTCTAATGGTAATCCTAATTTTTTAGGTGATGAACCAGTAGCTATTATTAAAGTATGTGTTAGATATTTTTTTTTTTTTCCTATTAATTTAATAGGTTTTTCTTTTAAATTAGTTTTTAAAATTTTGTCTTTAATTATTCTAGTATTAAATTTTTTAGCTTGTTTTTTAATTTTGTTAATTAATTCAAATCCACTTATTGGTTTATATTCTCCAGGCCAATTTTCAATTTTATTAGATTTAATTATTTGTCCTCCTTCATTATCACCTGTTATTAAAAGTGGTTTTATATTTGATCTTGCTGCATATATTGCAGCTGTATATCCAGCAGGTCCAGATCCTATGATAATTAATTTTTCTATCATTTACTTTTCTCTATTAAATTAATATATATATATATAATTTATATATTATTGTATAATTAATTATACAATATATATTGTATATTTTATTTTTAAATTTATATTATGTTTTTTAATAATTATTAATTTTATGTTTAATATTAAAGAATTATTTAAAAAATTTTTTTATTTTATAGAAAAAATAAAAACTCGTTATTGTGATATTGATTTTAAAAAAATTATTTCTTTATATAAAGAATACAAACTTTTAAAGTTTAAAATTCAATATTTACAATTAAAACGTAATATTTTAACTAAAAAATTTTTTATTAATAAAACAAATGAAAAAAAAATTATTTATTTTAAAAAAAATATTAATTTAATTAAAATTAGAATTAGTATTAATAAAACTTTATTAAAAAAATTATTTAATAATATAAATGATATTTTTTTATTTATACCTAATGTTCCACATGTTGATGTTCCTATAGGAATAAATGATAATTATAATAAAGTAATTTATTATTGGGGTGATATTAAAAAATATAATTTTAATATTGTTGATCATATTAAATTTGGTAAAATTAGTGGAGAAATTAATTTTGATGAATCTATAGTTACTAGTGGAACAAATTTTTCTGTTATGAAAAATAATGTAGCTAAATTATATAGATCTTTATCTCAATTTATGATGGATTTACATACATCAAATAATAATTATTGTGAAATTTATGTTCCTTATATAGTTAATAGTAATTCTTTATATGGTACTGGTCAGTTACCTAAATTTTATAACGATTTATTTCATGTTACTAAAGGTAATTCAAATAATAATAAACTCTTTTTAATACCTACATCTGAAGTACCATTAGTAAATTTATTTAAAGATAAAATATTAAATGAGTCTGATTTACCTATAAAATTAGTAGCAAATACTCCATGTTTTAGAGCAGAAACAGTTTCTTATGGTAAAAAAAATAGAGGATTAATAAGATTACATCAATTTGATAAAGTTGAATTATTACAAATAGTTCATCCTGAAAAATCTAATTTTATATTAGATGATTTAACTAATGATGCTGAAAAAATTTTAAAAAAATTAAAATTATCTTATCGTAAAGTTTTATTATGTACTAGTTCAATGAATTTTAGTTCATGTAAAACATATGATCTTGAAGTGTGGTCACCAGTAGATAATTCTTATTTAGAAGTTTCTTCTTGTTCTAATACTTCAAATTTTCAATCTAGAAGATTAAATATATGTTTTAAAAATTTTAAAAAAAAAAAAAAAGATTTTGTTCATATATTGAATGGTTCTGGTTTAGCTATAAGCAGAGTTTTAGCTATAATTTTAGAAAGTTGTCAAATTAAAAGTGGAGTTGTTAAAATACCTAAAGTTTTGATAAAATATATGAATGGTATAAAATATATTAAATGTTTTAAATAATTTATATTTTTTTAAAAAAATGTTTTATGTTTAAAAAAATTTCTTTAGCTCCTTTATTTAAATATACTGATAGACACTGTATATATTTTTATAATTTATTGAGTAAAAATATAAAATTTTATACTGGTATGATTCATACATCTTCATTTTTAAGAAGATATAATAATAAAAAAATTTTTTTCTTAAAAAAATTAAATATTATTCAATTTATAGGTAATAATTATGAATTATTAGAATGCGCAAAAATTATTAATAAATTAAATTTTGATGAAATTAATTTTAACATTGGATGTCCTTCTATTAAATCAGAAATTAATAATACAGGTGCTGTATTAATGTTAAATATTAAAAAAGTTATTAATTGTATAAATTATTTATATGATGGAGCTCCTAATTTATTAATTTCTTTAAAACAAAGGTTAGGTATAGGAAATTTTTATTGTTATAATAGTTTATTAGATTTTGTTTCTGAAATTGTATTTAAAACTAATTGTAGATATTTTATTTTACATGCTAAAAATGCTATTTTATCTTTTAATAAAAAAAAAAATAATAATAATATTTTTAGATATGATTTTGTTTATAGATTGAAAAAAGATTTACCTTTTTTAAAAATTATTATAAATGGTGGAATAAATAGTATTAATGAAATTAATAATCATTTAAAATATGTTGATGGAGTAATGATAGGTAAATCTATTTATTTTAGACCTTTGTTTATTTTTGAAATTGATTTTTTTTTAAAAAAAAAAGAATTTTTTTTTTATAAAAAAAATTGTTTTTTAAAATTTTATTTAAATTATAGTTTTATAAAAAAAATTTTTGAAAAAATGTATTTTTATATAAAAAATGAAATTAATAAAGGTGTTAATTCCTATAATATATTAAAACATATGTTACATATTTTTTATGGTTTTAAAAATTCTTCTTCTTTAAAAAGAAGATTATTAGAATCTTCTAAAATTTTTACAAAATTTAAAAATTTTTCAAATTTTGAAAAATTTTTATTAAATAAAAATTATTAGTTTTTATTTTTTTTGTGCTTTTTTAAAAGCTTCTGCCATTGCGTTAAAGCAATTATTAGATTTTAAATCTAGTTTTTTAATTTTATTTTCTTTATTAATATATAACATATTAATTATTCTTTTATTTTTATCTATATTTGAAATTTTTATATTAATAAATTCATTAATTTTAAGATTTTTATATATATTATTTTTTTTATTAAAATTTTCATTTTTTTGAATAATACCATCAATTTTATCATTTGTTAAAGTTTTTATAATTTTATTATCTATTTTAATAATTTTAACTTTTATAATTTTTTCTTTAGTTAATATATTTAAATATTTATTTAATGGATCTTCAGTTAATTGTTTTATACCTAATGATATTCTTTCTTTATTACAATCTATTTGTAATATTAAAGAAGATATATTATCTTTTTTATTATAATTATTTATTATTTTTTCGTTTTTACTTTGATCCCATGATAAATCTGATTTATGTATTAAACCATCTATATTATTTTCTAATCCTACAAATATTCCAAATTCAGTTATAGATTTTATTTTACCTTTTATTAAATCTCCTTTTTTATATTTTTTTGAGAAAATTTTCCATGGATTTTCTTGACATCTTTTAATACTTAAAGATATTCTTCTTTTTATTTGGTCTATATTTAAAATTAAAGCTTCTATTTTTTCACCTATAGAAATTATTTTATATGGATTTATATTTTTTTTAGTCCAATTAAGTTCAGAAATATGAACTAAACCTTCTATTCCTTCTTCAATTTCTAAAAAACATCCATAATCTGTTAAATTAGTAACTGTTCCAAGTATTTTAGTGTTTGTTGGATATTTTTTGTTTATGTCTTTCCATGGATCTTCAGTTAATTGTTTTAATCCTAAAGATACTCTAGTTTTTATTTTGTCATATTTAATAATTTTAACTTTTATTTCATCACCTATATTTAATATTTCACTTGGATGTTTTACTCTTTTCCAAGCTATATCAGTTATATGTAGTAATCCATCTAATCCACCTAAATCTATGAAAACTCCATAATCTGTTATATTTTTAATAATTCCATTAATAATTAATCCTTCTTTTAAACTTTCTATTAATTTTTCTCTTTCATTGTTATTTTCTGTAAATATAGCAGCTTTTCTTGATATTACTATATTATTATTTTTTTTATCTAATTTAATAACTTTAAATTCTAATTCTTTACCTTCTAAAAAAGAAGTATCTTTAATTGGTTTTATATCTACTAATGATCCAGGTAAAAAAGCTTTTATTCCATTTATATCTACCGTAAATCCACCTTTTACTTTGTTATTTATTATACCGTTTATGATTTTTGATTTTTTATATGATTTTTCTAAATTTAACCATGATTTATATTTTTTAGCTTTTTCTCTAGAAAGAATAGTTTCTCCTTTACCATTTTCTATATTTTCTAGATATAAATCAATAATATCATTTATTTTAATATTTATTTTACCTTCTGAATTTTTGAATTGATTTATATCAATATAAGATTCTGATTTTAATCCTGAATCTATAGTGACAAAATTTTTTTCAATATTTATTATATTACCACTTATTATAGATCCATTTTTAATATTTTTATTTTCTAATGTTTCTTTTATTAAATTTTTAAATAATTTGTTCATATTTTTATGTTTTATAAAAATTAAAAAAAAAAAATTATATTTAAAATATATTTTTTTAAAAAAAATTAATTTTTTAAATTGAATTTAAATAATAATTTTTAAATTTAAAAAGGCATATCTTCATCAAAATCTATTGTTAATTCTTTATTTTTAATTTTTTCTTTTTCAATTTTATTATTTTTTTTATTTGATCTATTTTTAGATGTTTCATAATTTTTTGAAAAATTATTATTTTTATTTCCTAACATTTGCATAGTACCATTAATATTAACTATAATTTCCGTTATATATCTTTCATATCCTTTAGAATCTTTCCATTTTCTAGTTTGTAATGATCCTTCTATGTAAATTTGTGAACCTTTATGTAAATATTTAGTTGCTATTTCTGCTAGTTTTCCAAATAAAACAACTTTATGCCATTCTGTTTTTTCTTTGTTTTCACCAGTATTTTTATCTTTCCATGTTTCTGATGTAGCTAAATTTATATTTGTAACAGTATTTCCATTTGGCATATATCTAATTTCAGGATCTTGTCCAATGTTTCCTATTAATATAACTTTATTTACTCCTTTATTAGCCATATATTTATACTCTATTTTTTTTAAAAAAATTATTTATTAATATTAATTTTATTAATATAATTATATTCTGTGGATGCATAATTATCAAATCTTGATATTTTACCATTAAATACTAAATGTATTGTACCAGTTGGTCCATTTCTTTGTTTGCTTATTATTATTTCGGCTATTCCTTTCATATCAGTATTATTGTTATATATTTCATCTCTATATATAAACATTATTACATCTGCATCTTGTTCTATAGAACCTGATTCCCTTAAATCAGAATTTATTGGTCTTTTATCTATTCTTTGTTCTGATAAACGGTTTAATTGAGATAAAGCTATTATAGGTATTTTTAATTCTTTAGCTAATGATTTTAGTGATCTTGAAATATCAGTTATTTCTAAGTTTCTATTATCTAAATAAGATGAAGATTTTATTAATTGTAGGTAATCAATCATCATTAGACTAATTCCTTTATATTCTCTATGTATTTTTCTAGTTCTAGATCTTATTTCTGTTGGTGTTAATGTACATGAATCATCTATAAAAATATTTTTTTTTTTTTCTAATATATTAATTGTGCTTGATATTTTTGACCAATCTTCGTTATTTAATTTACCTGTTCTAATTTTATTTTGATCTACTCTAGATAAAGAAGAAATAATTCTTATTAAAATTTGTTCTGAAGGCATTTCTAAACTAAATATTAATACTGGTTTATTTTGTGACATAGCTATATTTTCACATATATTCATAGCTAATGTTGTTTTTCCCATTGAAGGTCTAGCTGCTATTATTATTAAATCTGATTTTTGTAAACCGTATGTTTTTTGATTTAGATCTATATAACCTGTATCTATACCAGTTATTTTTGAAGAAGGATTTTCGTATAATTTTTTTATTTTTTTTTTAGATTTTTTAATTATTTTTTTTATATTTTGAGGTTCATTTTTATTATTAAATTTTTCTGATAAATTAAAAATTTTAGATTCTGCTAAATCTAATAAATCTTTACTATTTTTGTTTTGTGGATTAAAACTCATTGAAATTATTTCATTAGTAGTATTAATTAATTCTCTAACTATGGATTTTTCTTTTATTATTTCAGCATAATAATTTATGTTTGCTAAATTATATATATTTTGATTAAGTTCTATTAGATATATAAATCCTCCTATTAAATCAAGTTTTTTGTTTTCTTTTAAAGATTCTGATAATGTAATTAAATCTATAGGTTTATATGATTCTAAAAGTTTTCTCATTTCAATAAAAATAATCTGGTGAGATTTATGAAAAAAATCTTTATAATCTATTATTTCACATATTATGTCCCATTTTTCATTATTTAACATTAATCCACCTAAAACTGATTGTTCTGCTTCTAAAGAAAATGGAGGTATATTAAGATTATTAATTCTTGTATTTTTATATTTAATATTCATATTTTTATTGATTTAAATAATATTAAAAAAATTTTAAAAAAAAATATTATTTTTTTATAAATAATAATTATTATTATTTTATAATATAATTATGTTTTAATAATTTTTTTTAAAAAAAAAATATACATAGTAATAATTAATTTTTGAATATTATTAATAATATAATTTATGATTCCTATAAGTTTATATATACATATTCCTTGGTGTTTTAATAAATGTTGGTATTGTAGTTTTGTTTCTTATAAATTAAATAAAAAAAAAATCAATAGTTATTTATTAAATTTAATTATTGATATTGATAATGATTTTAGTTTTAAATTTGATGATAGAAAAATATGTAGTATATATATAGGAGGTGGAACTCCTAATATATTAAGTATTAATAATATTAAATTTTTATTAAAAAAAATTTTAAATAATAATTATTGTAATAAAAATATAGAAATTACTATAGAATCTATTGTATCTAATAATGAATGTTATAAATTTTATAAATATTATGAGTTAGGTATAAATAGAGTTTCGTTAGGTGTACAAAGTTTTAATAATAGTATATTAAAAAATATAAATAGAAATTATAATTTAGAAGATATTATTAATAATATTAAATTATTAAAAAAATGTATGTTTAATTCTTATAATATAGATTTAATTTATGGATTACCAGGTCAAAAATTAAGTGATGTTATTCAAGATTTAAAATTTATAGTTGATTTAGGTATTCCTCATTTATCTTGGTATCAATTAGATTTATTATCAGTAAACAAAAAATATAAATTTTTGGATATTTTACCAAAATATTCAATTGTTGAAGATATGTTTTTTGAAGGTAGGGAGTTTTTATTAAAAAATGGATATTTTCAATATGAAATATCTTCATATGTTATTGAAAAAAGATATTATTGTTTACATAATATAAATTATTGGAAATTTGGTGATTATTTAGGTGTAGGATGTAGTTCTCATGGTAAAATTACTTTAGGTAAAAAAATTTGTAGAATAATTAAAAATTATAATTTAAATAAATATTTATCTGGTGATTATATTAAAAAAATTAGTTATTTAAATTATAAAGATATTATAGCTGAATATTTTATAAATATATTAAGATTATTTTTACCATTTAAATATTCTGATTTTGAATTTTTTACTTCCTTAAAAAGGAATTTAATATTTAAATATATAAGATTAGCTATTTTAAATAAAATTATTTATAAAAAAGATGATTATTTTTTTTTAAATAAAGATAATTTTATGTTTTTAGATGATTTTTTAGTTTTTTTAATTAAATAGTTTTTTTATATTTATTTATTTGTATAAATAATATGTTTACTAATTTGAGTATATTTTATTTTATAAATAATCCAATTATTTGGAATTATTATATTTTCTTTTTTTAGTGATTCTATATATATAAAAAATTTTTTTTTAATTATTTTGGTTTTTTGTATTAATTTTATAATTATGTTAATATAATTTTTTTTATATGGTGGATCTATAAATAATATATTATATTTTTTATTTTGTTTTTTTTTAAGCCATTTTATGGTATCTATATTAATTAATGAATATTTATTTTTTGGAATAAATTTAATATTTTTTTTTATATTTTTTATATTTTTATAACTTTTTTCTAGTATTGTTACATGTGATGCTTTTCTAGAAATTGCTTCTATGCTTAATATACCTGTACCTGCAAAACAATCTAAACATTTAGATTTATATATATATTTATTTAACCATTCGAATATTATTTTTCTAATTAAACTTGTTGTAGGTCTAATATTTTTATTATTAGATGTAATGATTTTTTTTCCTTTAAAATTTCCAGAAATAATTCTAAGGTTATTTTTATTTGATTTCATTTTATTAATTATTTATTAATTAGTTATTTTATATATTTTATATTTATATTTTTTATTTTAAAAAAAAATATTTTTTTTAAATAAATTTAAAATTTTAATTATTAATTATATTAATATATAATTAAATATTAATAATATTGTTGATTAATTTTTTAATTTAAAAGATTTTTTAAAAATTATTTAATTTTTTATTAAATTTTTTAAATAAATATTAAGTGAGTATTAATATGGTAAATACTGTTGCTTATTTTAAAAATGTTTCTTTAGGAAGTTTAAATTCTTATATAAATTTAGTAAATTCTTTGCCTATTTTATCTTATGAAGATGAATTTAAATTAACTAATGATTTTTATAATTTTAAAAATTTAAAATCTGCTAAAAAACTTGTTTTATTTCATTTACGTTTTGTAATACATGTTGCTAAAAATTATTCTGGTTATGGATTACCTCAATCTGATTTAATTCAAGAAGGTAATATAGGTTTAATAAAAGCTATAAGAAGATTTAATCCTACTTTTAAAGTAAGATTAATTTCTTTTGCTATACATTGGATAAAAGCTGAAATACATGAATATGTATTAAAAAATTGGAGAATTGTTAAAGTAGCTACTACTAAAGCACAACGTAAATTATTTTTTAATTTAAGAAAAACTAAAAAAAAATTTGGTTGGTTTAATGATAGAGAGGTTAATTTAGTAGCTAAAAAATTTTGTGTTTCTATTAAAGATGTTCGAGAAATGGAATCAAGAATGTCTGCACAAGATATAGTTTTTGATTTACCATTAGAAAATGATAATTCTAGTTCTAATAAATTTTATCCTTTATCTGTACATGATAAATATTCTGATTTTACTTATAATTTTGAAAAATTAAATTGGGAAAAATATGTTTTTAAAAAAATTAAATTAGCAATAAATTCTTTAGATAATAGGAGTAAACATATAATTAATTCTAGATGGTTATATAATGATAAAAAAACTACTTTACAGGAATTAGCTTATTATTATAAAGTTTCAGCAGAAAGAATAAGGCAGTTAGAAAAAAATGCAATGAAAAAATTAAGATTTATTATAGAATCTAATTAATATAAAAAATTAAATAATATTTATTATTTTAATTTATAAATATAAATTTATTAAAAAAGGTATATTATGACTACTATACTAAGTGTTAGAAAAAAAAATTTAGTTGTAATGGGTGGAGATGGTCAGGCTACTTTTGGTAATACTATTATAAAAGCTAATGTTAAAAAAGTAAGAAAAATTTATAATAATAAAGTTATTACTGGATTTGCAGGTAGTACAGCTGATGCTTTTACTTTATTTGATCATTTTGAAAAAAAATTAAATATGTATCAAGGTCAAATTATTAAATCTGCTGTTGAATTAGCAAAAGATTGGAGAACAGATAGAATGTTACGTAAATTAGAAGCTTTATTAGCTGTAGCTAATGATAAACATTCATTGATTATAACTGGAAATGGTGATATTATTCAACCAGAAAATGATTTAATAGCTATTGGTAGTGGAGGATCTTATGCTCAAGCTTCTGCTAGAGCTTTATTTGAAAATACTAATTTTGATGCTAGATATATAGTAGAAAAATCTTTATCTATAGCAGCTGATATATGTTTATATACTAATCATATATTTAATATAGAAGAATTATTATATAAAAATATAAAATAATAAAAGGTATTATATGTATAGTGAAATGATTCCTCAGGATATTGTTAAAGAATTAAATAAATTTATAGTAGGTCAAGATAATGCTAAAAAAGCAGTAGCTATAGCTTTAAGAAATAGGTGGAGAAGAATGCAATTAAGTGAAAATATTCGTCATGAGATTACTCCTAAAAATATATTAATGATAGGTCCTACTGGTGTAGGAAAAACTGAAATTGCTCGTAGATTAGCTAAATTAAGTGATTCACCTTTTATAAAAATAGAAGCTACTAAATTTACTGAAATAGGATATGTAGGTAAAGAAGTAGATTCTATTATTAGAGATCTTACTGATTATGCAGTTAAAATGATAAAAATAAAATCTATTAAAAATAATATTAATAGAGCAAAAAGATTATCTGAAGATCGTGTTTTAGAAGTTTTATTATATAAAATCTTTAATAAAGATGGATCAATTGATAAATTTTCTGAAAAATATATTTTACAAAAAGAATTTTTAAGAAAAGAATTAAGAGATGGTAAATTAGATGATAAAGATATAGAAATAAATGTTTCTTTACCTTTAGGAATAGAGATAATGTCTCCTCCAGGAATGGAAGAAATGACTAGTCAGTTACAAAATATTTTTCAAAATTTAAGTAATCAAAAAAAAAAAATTCGTAAATTTAAAATTAAAGATGCTGTAAATTTTTTAATTGATGAAGAATCTTCTAAATTAATTAATGTTGATGAATTAAAACGTAATGCTATAAATTTAGTTGAACAACAGGGAATAGTTTTCATAGATGAGATAGACAAAATTTGTAAAAGAAGTGAATCATCATCTGATGCTGGTGTTTCTAGAGAAGGAGTGCAAAGAGATTTATTACCATTAGTAGAAGGATGTACTGTATCTACTAAATATGGTGTTGTTAAAACTGATCATATATTATTTATTACATCTGGTTCTTTTCAATTTTGTAGTCCTTCAGATTTGATACCTGAATTACAGGGTAGATTACCTATAAGAGTTGAATTAAAAGCTTTGACATCAGAAGATTTTGAAAGAATTTTAACAGAACCTAATGTTTCAATAACTCTTCAATATAAGGAATTATTAAAAACTGAAGATGTAGATATAGTTTTTACTAAAGATGGGATAAAATGTATAGCTAATATGGCTTGGAAAATTAATGAAATATCTGAAAATATTGGTGCTAGAAGATTATATACTGTTTTAGAAAAATTGATGGAAGATATATCTTTTAATGCTACAGATTATAAAGATAAATTAATTAAAATTGATTCTTTTTATGTTAAAAGTAAATTAGAAAGTTTAGTTTTAAATGAAGATTTAAGTAAATTTATTTTATAAAAAATATAATAAAAATTATTTTTGGCATAAATTACAATAATATAGACTTCTACCGTATTTTTTTATAGATATAATTAATTTATTACAAATTTTACATTTTTTTTTATTTTTTTTGTATACCATAAGTTTTTTAAAATATAAACCATTATTATTAATACAATTTGTGTTTATTTTTAAAGTCCCTTTTAATAATATAGAATATTTTAAAATTAATTTAATTGATTTTACTATATTTATACATTCTATAAAATTTATAGTATTAGATATTCTATATGGTTTAATTTTAGCTTTAAATAAACATTCGTTAGCATATATGTTACCTATACCTGAAATAATTTTTTGATTTATCAAAATTTGATGAATACATATTTTTTTTTTTTTAATTATTTTAAATAAATATTTAGAATTAAATTTTTTACTTAAAGGTTCTGGACCTAATTTGGAAATTATTTTTTTAATTTTTTTATATGTTATTAATAATATATAACCGAATTTTCTTACATCAAAATATCTTATTATTATATTATTATTTAAAAAAAAATCTATGTGATCATGTTTAGTAGGTTTATAATATTTATTATAAATTAAAATATTACCTGTCATACCTAAATGTATTAATAATATAATATCATTAATATATATTATTATATATTTAGAATATCTTTTTATATTTAAAATTTTTTTGTTTTTAATTTTTTTTATGTTTGATGGTATTGTATATTTTAATTTTTTGTTGTATATTTTTATATTGGTTATAGTTTTATTTATACAGAAAAAAGTTAAATCTTTTTTAATATTTTCAATTTCTGGTAATTCAGGCATTTAAGATTTTTATAAATATAATTAAGTAAATTTTATTTTTAAAAATAATTTTTTAAAAAATATTATAACATAATATGTTAAATTATAATAATTGGAGTAAGAAATTAGCAATTAAAATAGCTTATAATGAAGGTATAATAATGAATAATTCTCATTGGAAAATTATTTATTATTTTAGATTTTATTATTTTAAAAAAAAAAGTATTCCTTCTGTAATTAGTTTAATGAATTTTTTAAATAAAAAATCAAACAATAAATATAATAGTGTTTATTTATTTAAATTATTTCCTAAAGGTTTAATAAAACAAGTTACTAAAATTTCATGTTTATCAAAATATATTAGTTGTTTTTGAATTCTAAAATATAAATAATATTTATTATTTTAATTAATTTTATACTATATTATTATATTTATTTAATTTTTTAAATGAATTTATGAAAAAAAATATACATCCTAAAAGTAGGGAATTAATAGTTAATTGTTCTTGTGGTAATATAATAAAAATTTTTTCTACTTTAAATAAAAATTTTAGTATTGAAGTTTGTTATAAATGTCATTCATTTTATACTGGTAAACAAAAATCTTCTAACATTAAAGGTAGATTAGAAAAATTTAATAAAAAATATAAAAATATTAATTATTTATTTTCTTTTAATAAAGAAAAGAAATAACTAATTATATTTTAATTGATTTTTGTTTTTTATATTTTGAATTTTTACGTTTATTATAAGGTCTATATGATGGTTTTGAAAGTAATTCAAAACTTATATTCGCTATTTTTATATTAGGTGTTAATTTAATAGGAATTTTATTTAAATTATATATTTCTAATACTAATTTACCTTCCCATCCTGGGTCTATTTTACTAGATGTAGAATGTATCATTAAACCTAATCTAGCTAAAGATGAAATTCCGTCAATATATCCTACTATATTATTAGGTAGGATGATATATTCTTTAGTTTTTGCGAGTATAAATTCATTGTTTTGAACAACAATAAATTGTTCTTTTTTAAGTTTTATTTTTTTTTTTAAAATATTTTTATTTTTTTTTTTTAAATCTATTAATTTAATATTTTTTTTAAATTTTCTAAATTCATTACCTAATTTTATATCTATTGATGATCCATTTATATATTTTTTTTTAGGATTAGGTAAAATTTTAATTTTTTTATTTTTTATCCAAAGTTCTATTTCTTTATCAGATAATTTCATTTTTTTTAATTAAAACACCAATTTTTTCAAATTTATTTATTAATTTTTCATATCCTCTATATATGTATGATATATTATTTATTATTGTTTTTCCATGAGCTATTATTCCTGCTAAAATTAAACTAGCAGATGATCTTAGATCATGTGCATTAACTTTTGTACCATAAATTTTTTTTACTCCTTTACATATTATTGTGTTATCATTTATTTTTTTTATATTTGCTCCCATTTTATTTAATTCATTAATGTGGTTAAATCTATCTTTAAATATGTTTTCTTTAATAATGCTATTTCCTGTAGATATAATATTTAATACTGTGAATTGTGGTTGTAAATCTGTAGGAAAACCAGGATATGGTTTAGTAGATATATTAATTGGTAATATTTTTTGATTATTCATATTTAATGAAATATAATCATTACCTGTAAAAATTTTTGCTTTAGTTAATTTAAGTTTGTTTATTACTTTATGTAAAAGATTAGGATTAATATTGTAACAAGTTATTTTTCCTTGTGTTATTGTAGCTGATAATAAAAAAGTTCCAGTTTCTATTCTATCTGATATAATTTTATATGATCCTCCATGAAGTTTATTTACTCCTTTGATTATTATTTTTTTAGTACCTATACCATTTATATTTGCACCCATTTTATTTAAAAAATTTATTGTATCTGTGATTTCAGGTTCAATAGCACAATTTTTAATTGTTGTAATTCCTTTTATTAAAATAGATGCTAATATTGCTGTTATAGTTGCTCCAACACTTATTTTATTAAATATTATTTCATTAGGTTTAAGCTTTTTAATAGATATTTCTATTAAATCATTTTTATGTTTAATTTTAGCTCCTAATTTTTTTAAAGCATATATATGTAAGTCTATAGGTCTATAACCTAAATTACATCCTCCAGGATTATTAATTTTTACTTTTCCTGATCTTATTAAAAGAGTACTATATAACCATATAGATGCTCTTATTTTATTTATTAACTTAAATGGTAATTTAGATGAATTTATTGTTTTTGCATTTATGTATAATGATTTATTAAATTTATATTTAACTCCTATTTTTTTAAAAATTTTTAATGTTGTTAAAATATCTTTAATTTTAGGTATATTTGATATTTTAATATCTTCTTTAATTAATAGAGAACTAAATATTATTGGTAATGCTGAATTTTTTGATCCAGATATTTTTATTTCTCCATTAATTTCGTTTGGTCCATTTATTTTAAATATATGCATTTAATTTATGTTATTAAAAATTTAAAAAATATTATTTTTGGTTATTGTTAAAGTTTATTATTTTTATAAAATTATCTATATTTAATGATTCTTTACCTATTAATAAACCGTCTACATTATTTATTTTTATTATTTCTTTGAAATTATTTATATTTACTGATCCTCCATATACTATACGAATAGTATTAGTAATTTTTTTATCTAATGTATTTAAATAATTTCTTATATTTTTATTCATATTTTTTATATATTTAGTATTGGCATTTTTTCCTGTACCTATTGCCCATATAGGTTCATAAGCTAATATACTTTTATTAAATAAATTAATATTTTTTTCATTAATAAAAAATTTTATTTGTTTTATACATGTATTTATACCAATATTTTTATTATATTCATTTATATTTTCACCAATACATATTATTGGTATTAATTTTGTTTCTTTTGTAATTAAAATTTTTTTAAAAATTAAATCATTATTTTCTAAATGATATATTTTTCTTTCTGAATGTCCAATTATTACATATTTTACTTTTATATCTTTTAACATTTTACCAGATATATTTCCTGTATATGATCCTATTTTATTAATATCTATATTTTGTGAAGTTAAGTTTATTTTTTTGTTTTTTTTAATTAATTGTTCTGTCATATATAAATATGGTATAGGTGGGGCTATAGATATTTCATATTTATCATTATTTATTTCTTTGTTAATTTTAAGAATATATTTTTTAATAAATTTTTTATTTCCATTTAATTTAAAATTTGCTATTATAATTTTTTTCATATTTTATTATAAATTTTTTTATATAAGTTGTATATAAATATATATATTTATATAATATATATTATATTAGATAATTTTAAAAAAAATATTTTTATTAATTAATAATTATAATTAAATGTTAGATATAAATTTTTTTGATCGTGTAATAAATTCTTTAAATATTAAAGAAAATGGTATATATGTAGATTGTACTTTTGGTTGCGGAAATTATTCTATTTCTATATTAAAAAAATTAGGTCCTAACGGAAAATTATTTGCTTTTGATTGTGATAATGAATCAATAATTTTGTCTAAAAAAATTATTGATTATCGTTTTACTATTATACATAGTAATTTTATAAATATTAATAGTTATTTAAATAAAATATTTTTATGTGGTAAAGTAGATGGTATATTATTTGATTTAGGTGTATCTATTATACAACTAAAAAATCCATTAAGAGGATTTTCTTTTATTAAAAATGGTCCTTTAGATATGCGTATGGATAAAAATACAAAAATTTCTGCTAAAGATTGGATAAATTCAGCTAAAGAATATGAAATTAATGAAGTAATTAAAAATTTTGGACAAGAAGGTAATTCTAGAAAAATAGCTAGAAAAATTATTTTAAGTAGAAGATTGAAAACTTTATCTACTACTTTAGATTTATCTAATATAATAAAATCAGTTGTATATAAGAGAAATAAAAATATACATCAATCTACTAAAACATTTCAAGCTATACGTATTTATATTAATAATGAATTATATAATTTAAAAAAAGTTTTAAACTATATAATAGATTTTTTATCTAAAAGAGGAAGATTGGTTATTATTAGTTTTCATTCTTTAGAAGATAAAATAGTTAAAAATTTTATTAAAAAAAATTCTATTATTAATTATTCTTTAATATCTGATATACCTTTAACTGATAATCAAAGAAATATTTTAAATAAAATAAGAATAAAAAATATAGAAAAATTTAAACCTTCTTATAAAGATATTAAATATAATTTAAATATAAGAAGTGCTATAGTTAGATGTGTAGAAAAAAAGTAATTAATTTAATTTTTTATTTAGGTGTTTATTTGAAGAAATATACTTTACATAGTTTGTTATCTAGGTATTTTAATAATATTAAATTACCTAATGATTATATATCTGATATTAAAATAAATAGTAAATATGTTTTACCTGGTGATTTATTTATAGCTATAAAAGGTTTTTTAAGTAATGGAAAAAAATTTGTAAGTGAAGCTGTTTGTAATGGTGCTATAGCAATTTTATTGTATTCTGATAGTTATTCTTATTTTTTATATAATAAAACATATAATGTTTATTTTTTTCATTTATTAAATCTTAATTTTTATTTATCTGATATTTCTAATATTTTTTATAATAAACCTAGTAAAAAAATGTGTTTAGTAGGTGTTACTGGTACTAATGGTAAAACTACTGTAGTAAGTTTTTTATCTCAATGGTTATTTTTATTAAATTATAAAACTTCTATTTTAAGTACTATAGGTAATGGTTTATATAATAGAACTATTTCTACTGTTAATACAACTGATTCAGCTGTAGAAATACAAAGTTGTTTAAAAAAATTTTTAGATTCTAATGTAGAATTTGTTTCATTAGAAGTATCTTCTCATTCATTAATTCAATATAGAGTTAAATCAGTTTTTTTTTCTGCTGCTATATTTACTAATCTAAGTATAGATCATTTAGATTTTCATATTAATATGTTTAATTATGAATTAGCTAAATGGAAATTATTTTCTGAGTTTAATATTAATAATTTAATTATTAATATAGATGATAATATTGGTTTAAAATGGTTTAATATTTTATCTAAAGATATTGTTATACCAGTAACATTTAACAAAAAATATATTTGTTTGTTTAAAAATAGATGGTTATGTTTAGATAAAATTGTTAATTATGGTTTTTTTAAAAAAATATATTTTTTTTCTTATTGGGGTAATGGTGTATTAAAAATTTCATTTATAGGTTTTTTTAATATAAAAAATTTTTTATTGAGTTTTGTTACTTTATTATCTTTAGGATTTAATTTTAATGATTTATTAAATAATAGTAAATATTTAGTTTTACCTATTGGGCGTATGGAGTTATTTTATTCATTAAATAAACCTTTAGTTATAGTTGATTATGCTCATACTCCAGAAGCTTTAAAATTTGCTTTAATTGAGTCTAGAAAATATTGTAAAAATAGATTATGGTGTATTTTTGGATGTACTGGTGATAGAGATAGATCTAAGAGACCTATAATGGCTGAAATAGCTGAAGATTTATCTGATTATGTTATTGTTACTAGTGATAATACTTATTATGAAGAAGAATATTCTATAATTAATGATATTAAATTAGGTTTTAAAAATATTAATAGTATTTTTTTTATTTTAAATAGGAATATAGCAATTAATTTTTGTATAGAAAATGCTTTTTGTGATGATGTTATTTTGTTAGCGGGTAAAGGACATGAAGATTACCAATATATAATGAATAAAAAATTTTCTTTTTCTGATAGAAATTTAATTTCTAAATTATTTGGTATAGAAAATGATTAAATTAACTTTAAAAAAAATAGCATTAGTTGTAGATGCTTTATTAATAGGTAATGATTTAGAGGTTAAAAATATATGTACAGATACTAGAAAAAATGAAATTAAAGATTCTTTATTTTTGGCTATTAAAGGTATAAAAATTAATTCTCATTTTTTATGTTATGAAGCAATAAAAATGGGTGCTTTATCTTTGTTAGTTGATTTTGTTTTTCCTACAGTTATTCCTCAATTAGTGGTATATGATACAAAAGTAGCTTTATTTAAAATAGCAAGATGGATAAGATTAAATTCTAAATCTAAAATTTTAGCTATAACAGGTTCTACTGGTAAAACTTCAGTAAAAGAAATTACTGCTAATATACTTTCTAAAAAAAGTAGTACTTTATATACTTTAAATAATTTTAATAATGAAATAGGAGTAGCATTAACTTTATTAAAATTAAATAATTTTAATTATAAATATACTATTTTAGAGTTAGGTGTTGATAAAATAAATGATATATGTAATTTAGGTAAAATGGTTTGTCCAGATGTAGCTTTAGTAACTAATATATCTGTTTCACATTTAAAGGGTTTTAAAACTTTTTTTAATGTTTTAAATGAAAAATATAAAATATATAGTTATATTAATTATAATGGTATAGCTATTATTAACATTGATAATGTTTATTTAAATTTTTTTAGAAAATATATTTATGTAAATAAAATTTTATTTTTTTCTTTTTATAAAAAATTTGGTGTTAATGTATTTATATCTAATTTAAAATTAACTGTATATGGAAGTTATTTTAATTTAAATATAAATGGTAAAAAAAATAAAATTTTTTTAAAATTATTAGGTTTTCATAATATTTTAAATATTTTAGCTTCTTCTACTTTAGCTGTATCTGTAAATATAAGTATAAAAAAAATTATATTAGGAATTGAAGATTGTATACCTATTAAAGGTAGATTATATCCTTTTTATTTAAGTAAGAATAAAATTCTATTAGATGATACATATAATTCTAATCCAAGATCTTTATATTATAGTTTATGTTTTTTAAAATATTGTCCTGGATATAAAATTTTAGTTGTAGGAGATATGGCTGAGTTATATAATATGTCTATTTATTATCATATTAAAATAGGTATTTTAATAAGAAAAATGTGTATTAATAAAGTTTTAAGTATAGGAAATTATAGTTTTTTAATTAGTAAATATAGTTTATTAGGAGAACATTTTATAAATTTTTATGATTTAGTTAAAAATTTAAAAAAAAATTTATTTATACAATCTAATATTACTATATTATTGAAAGGATCACGTTATTTAAAAATGGAAAAAATAATTGATTATTTATAGGAATGTTTATGTTTTTATTTTATAAAAGTCTTTTTTTAAAGACATTGTTAGCTTTATTTTTTTCATTTTTTATTTCTTTATATTTTAGTAATTATTATTTAGCTTTTTGTAAAAGATATAAAATTTATCAACCTATAAGAAAAGATATTAATCTTGATCATTGTAGAAAAAATAATACCCCTACTATGGGTGGTATTATAATAATAATTTCTATATTTTTAACATCTTTATTATTTTTAGATTGGAGCAATTATTATGTAATTTTATTATTTTATGTATTATTTAGTAATTTTTTAATAGGTAGTTTAGATGATTTTTTAAAAGTTTTTTTTGAAAATTCTTGTGGTTTATCTATTTTAAATAAATATATTTTACAGTCTTTTTTTTCTTTTATATTTATATATTTATATTATGGTAATAATATTTTTTTAAATATTATAAAATTACCATTTTTTAATAAATATATAAATTTAGGATATTTAAATTTTTTGTTGCAATATTTTGTTTTAGTAGGTAGTTCTAATTCTGTTAATATTACAGATGGATTAGATGGTTTAGTAATTTTTCCTTTGATATTAGTTTCTTTATTTTTATTTATTATATCTTATATAAGTAGTAATATATATTTATCTAAAATTTTTAATTTTACATATTTATTTTATTCTGAAGATTTAGTGATATTGAGTGTAATTTTATTAGGTTCATTACTTGGTTTTTTTTGGTTTAATTTTTATCCTGCAAAAATTTTTATGGGAGATATTGGTTCTTTATCTTTAGGATCTTTAATAGGTGCAATGTTTATTCTTTTACATAAAGAATTTTATTTATTAATAGTAGGTTTTATATTTGTTATAGAAATTTTATCTGTTATGTTACAGGTTTTTTATTTTAAGTTTTATAAAAAACGTATTTTTTTAATGTCTCCATTACATCATCATTATGAATTAAAAGGATTTAATGAATTAGAAGTTGTTAGTTTTTTTTGGATAATTTCTTTAATTTCTTTTTTTTTATCTTTATTATTTTTGATAGGTTTAATATATTAATGATTTATTTTTTAAATAAAAATATTACTATATTAGGTATAGGTATAACTGGATTATCGAGTATGAGATTTTTTATATCTTTAGGAATATTTCCTAAAGTAATTGATACTAAAATAAATCATAAAAATAAACATTTAATACCTAACTTTATAGAAAGTTGTATAGGATTTATAAATGAAGAATGGGTTTTAAATTCTGATTTGCTTGTTGTTAGTCCTGGTTTTCCTTCTTATAGTAAGATTATTTTAAAAGCTAAAAATATAGGTATAGAAATTATAAATGATATAGAAATATTTTGTAGATTTAATAAATCTTTAATTATTTCAATAACTGGAACTAATGGTAAAACAACAGTTGTTAGTTTATTATATAATATATGTAAATCTGCTGGAATTAATGTTTCTTTAGGTGGTAATATAGGTATACCTGTTTTAAGTTTATTAAATAAAAAAAGTGATTTATATATATTAGAACTTTCTAGTTTTCAATTAGAATATATACCTTCTTTAAAATCTTTTTGTTCTGGTATAACTAATATTAATGTAGATCATATGGATCGTTATCCTTTAGGTATACAAGATTATGTTTTTAGTAAGTTAAATATTTTTAGAAAATCAAAATATTGTTTTATTAATTCTTTAGATGTTTATTCTAAACCTTATAATTTTTTTGAAAAGAATATTATTAAATTTGGTGAATATAATTCTAATTATTTTATTAAATTTAATAAAAATCAGAAATATTTAAATATTAATGGAAAAGATATAATTAATATAAAAAATTTATATTTAAAAGAAATATTTAATTGTGTTAATTTTTTGTTAGTTTTAGCTATATCAGATATATTGAATATTTCTAGAAATGTTTCTTTAAATATAATTAGTAAATTTAAAGGTTTACCTCATAGGTTTAATATATTAGGAAATAAAAATAATATTTTATGGATTAATGATTCTAAATCTACTAATATTTATAGTACTAAGGAAGCTTTAAGAAATTTATATTATATTAAAGGTAAAATATGGTTGTTATTAGGTGGAGATGGTAAAAAAGCTGATTTTATAAATTTATTAAAACCATATTTATTAAAATTTAATAATTTAAGAATATGTTGTTTTGGTAAAAGTAAAGAAATTTTATATAGTTTAGTACCTGATATTTCTAGAAAATTTATTTCTATGCATAATTCTGTTTTATATATATTAAAAAGAATTAAATTTGGTGATGTTATTTTATTATCTCCAGCTTGTTCTAGTTTAGATCAATTTAATAATTTTGAAGATAGAGGTAATAAATTTATTTATTTATTTAATAAATATGCTTAATTTTTTTAAATTTGAATAGGTATTTTTTTATGAAACTAAAAAAATTAGTTATTATTACTGGTGGTACTGGTGGTCATATTTTTCCTGGTTTAATAATTTCAGATTATTTACATAAAAAAAAATATAATATAGAATGGATTGGATCTTTAAATAGATTAGAATTTTATTTGTTACCTAAATATAATATTAATGCTATTTTTGTTGATATAAAAATTTTATTAAAATTTAGTTTTTTAAATTTTTTTAAAAATATATTTATATTTTTAAAAAATTTATTTTTAGTAATGCGTAGTATTAAAAAAGTAAAACCTGATTTAGTGTTAGGTTTTGGTGGATATATTTCTTTTTATGGTGTTTTTTCTGCATGGTTATTTCGTATACCTACTATAATACATGAACCTAATATTATAGCTGGTTTATCAAATAGAATTTTATATTATATATCTAATAAAACATTACAAGCTTTTTCTGGTACATTTAATGATAAAGTTCCTGTTGTAGGTAATCCTATTAAAAAAGAGTTATTGAATATAATTAAACCAAGTAAAAGATTATTAAATAGATTTGGTCCTATTAATATATTAATATTAGGTGGTAGTCAAGGTTCTAGTAAAATTAATAGTGTTGTTTATGATTTAATTTGTTTTTTAAAAAATGATAATTTTTTTTTTTGGCATCAAACAGGTTTTATGGAATATAAAAAATTTAAAAATTTATATAAAAAAAAAAAAATTTTAAATTGTTATGTAAATGATTTTATAACTAGTATGTATAAAGCTTATAATTGGGCTGATTTAGTTATTTGTAGATCTGGTGCATTAACTATTAGTGAAATATGTTATGTAGGATTATCTACAATATTAATTCCTTATTGTAGTATTGATGATCATCAATATTTAAATGCTAAGTTTTTAAGTGATATAGGAGCATCTTATATTATAAGAGAAGAAAATTTTGACTTTAAAACTTTAAGAAAATTGATAAATAGTATTAATAGAAATATTTTGTTTAAAATGGCTAATTTAGCTTATTCAAAAAGAGTAAGTAATTCTAATTTGAAATTTGTAAATGAGTTAAATATTATTTAATTTTGAAAAATTTTTTAAAAATAATTTTTATGAATAAAATATTACCTTTTTTTAAAAAAAAAAGTATTATTCATTTAGTAGGTATAGGTGGTAGTGGAATGTCATCTATAGCTGAAATTTTATTTTATAGTGGTTATAAAATAACTGGTTCTGATATAAATTTTAAAAATAAAAGAATAAAATTATTATTATTATTAGGAATAAAAATTTTTAGTTATCATTCAAAATTTAACATTTTAAATGTTGATTTAGTTGTTTATTCTTCTGCTATTAGTAAATTAAACCCTGAAATAATATATGCTATTAAAAAAAATATTCCTGTTTTACATAGAGCTGAATTTATTTATGAATTAGTTAGATATAAATATACTATATCAGTTATTGGTAGTCATGGTAAAACTACTACTACATCTATGGTTTTTGATATTTTAAGAAATTGTAATTTTGAAATTAATTGTATTAATGGGGGTAATTTAAAATCAATAAATTCTTATTCTTATTTATCTAATAGTGATTATTTTTTAATGGAGTTAGATGAAAGTGATGGTTCATTTTTATATATTAATCCATTATATGTAATATTAAATAATATTGATTATGATCATTTAAATAATTATTCTAATAAAATAGAAAATTTAGTTTTATTTTTTTTAAAATTTTTGAAACGTGTTCCTTTTTATGGTTGTATAATATTATGTATTGATAATTTTTTTGTAAATAAAATATATCTAAATGAAAAATTTAATTGTAAAGTTATAACTTATGGATTTAGTAAATTTTCTAATTTTAGAATATTAAATTATTATTATAAAAATAATAATAGTTATTTTACTTTATCTATATATAATAAAAAATTTTTAGATTTAAAATTACCTATATTAGGTAAACATAATATTTTAAATGCTGTTTCAGCATTATGTTTAGTAAAAAATATTACTTATCTAAGTTTAGATTTGATTAAGAAATCATTTAAGAAAATAATGGGAGTTGAACGTAGATTAGATTTAATAGGTAAATTTAATTTTAGTATTAATAATATTATTAAAATTAAAAATTTAATAATTATTAATGATTATGGTCATCATCCTACAGAAATAAATTATTTAGTTAAAACTATTAGAGATAATTGGAAAAAAAAAAGAATTATTATGTTATTTCAACCACATAGATATTCTAGAACAAATAGTTTATTGAATAGTTTTATTAATTCTTTAATTAAAGTTGATATATTACTATTATTTCCAATATATTCTTCTAATGAAATAAATATATTTAATATTAATAGTAATAACATAATAAATGTTATGTATAATATTTTTTTTTCAAATGTTGTTTTAATTAATAGTTTTAATGAAGTTATGTTTTATTTATTAAATATTATTAAAAATAATGATATTATTGTTTTTCAAGGTGCAGGAAATATTACTAATATAGTATTATCTAGATTTGTTTCTTATATAAGAAAAAATAAATTATGAGATTTAAAAAAATAGCTGTTTTATTTGGTGGTAATTCTAGTGAAAGATATATATCTTTAAAATCTGGTATTAATGTAGTAAAAGCTTTAAATAGTTTAGATTTAAATGTTCATCCAATAGATTTAAATTTTTTTTCTTTAAAAAATTTTATTAATGAAAATTATGATAAGGTATTTATAGCTTTACATGGAAAAAATGGTGAAGATGGTTCTATTCAGGGTATGTTAGAATTTTTAAATATTCCTTATACTGGTAGTGGAATATGGGTTTCATCTTTATCAATAGATAAATTTAAAACTAAATCTTTTTTATGTAATTTTGGTATTAATACAGTACCTGGTTTTTTAATTAATAAAACTAATATTAGTAAGTATTATATTTCTGGTATGTTTAATAAATATTTTTGTGAAATGTTATTAGATAAATTTGGGTCTCCATTAATTATAAAACCTAATAATGAAGGTTCTAGTATAGGAATATCACTATCTTATAATACTTATGATTTAAATTTAAATTTAAAAAAGTGTTATTTAAATTTTAATAGTGTTTTAGTAGAAAAATTTATTTTTGGTAAAGAATATACAGTTGGTATTTTAAACGGTTTAGTATTACCTATTATTAGAATTAAATATAAAAAATCTTTATTTTATGATTATAATTCTAAATATAATTTGAATAAAGTTATTTATATTTGTCCTAGTGATTTAAATAAAAAAAATGTTGATATATTAAATAATATATCTATTAATATATGGAATATATTAGGTTGTAAAGATGTTATTAGATTAGATTTTATCTTAGATAAAAATAATAAATTTATGTTTTTAGAATTAAATACTATTCCAGGAATGACATTAAATAGTTTATTACCATTATCTTCAGAAAAAATTGGTATAAATTTTGTAAATTTAGTTAAAAATATTTTATTTTAAAAAAAATGATTTTTTAAAAAATTATGTTTTAATATTTTTTTTAATGAAATTTAATATTTTAATTTTGTTGTTTTTTATATATTTTTTTAGAATGTTATTTGATGTTTTAATCAATATAGTATTATTAATAAAATTTATAATATAATATTTTTTATGTAATTTTTGTGGAATAATTTTATCTAAATTTTTTTTGAAAAGTTTTATTTTTTTTTGTTTTTTATATAAATATGATGTAGTTATTTTTTTTTTTATTAAGTTAATTATTAATATTGGTTTGTTATTAGGCATATATATTTTATTTATAATTATTTAGTTTTAATAATATTAATTAGTTTATTTATATTTTAATAATTTAATTATTTTAATTGTTTAACAAATTTTAAATTTTTTATGTTTAATAAATTATTATCTTATTTTTTAAATAGAAAAGATAGTGAAATATTTTCTAAAGTAGAAAAAATTGTTGATAAAATAAATAATTTAGAAAATATTTTTTCTAAGTTATCTGATAGAGAATTAAAAGAAAATACATTTAAATATAGTGGTTTAGTTTTATCTAATAAAGAAACTTTAGATAATATTTTACCTGAAGCTTATGCTAATGTTAGGGAAGCAAGTAAAAGAATTTTTGGTATGAGACATTTTGATGTTCAGTTATTAGGTGGTATATTTTTAAATTATAAATATGTATCAGAAATGAAAACAGGTGAAGGTAAAACTTTAACTTCTACATTACCAGTTTATTTAAATGCTTTATTAAAAAAAGGTGTACATGTAGTTACGATTAATGATTATTTAGCTAAAAGAGATTCTGAATATAATAGTGATTTATTTAATTTTTTAGGAATGACAGTAGGTTTAAATATTTCTGGAATGACTTTTGAACAAAAAAAGAAATCTTATTTATCTGATATTACTTATGGAACTAATAATGAATTTGTTTTTGATTATTTACGTGATAATATGGTTTTTTCTATTAAAAAAAGGGTACAGAGAAATTTATATTATGCTCTTTTAGATGAAGTTGATTCTATTTTAATAGATGAAGCTAGAACTCCATTAATAATTTCCGAAGATTCTTATTATTCTACTGATTTATATATAAAGATAAATAATATTATATCTTGTTTAAATGAAGAAAATAAAAATTTTAAATTAAAAAATAAAAAATATGGTGATTTTATAGTTGATCGTAAAATTAAACATATATATTTAACAGAAAATGGTATAAAAAAAGTTGAAGATTTATTATTAAAAAATAAAATAGTTGATAAAGTTGAATATTTATATAATTCAATAAATTTAAAAATTATGCATTATGTTATATCTGCACTTAAAGCTCATTATTTATATTTTATTAATGTTGATTATATAGTTAAAAATAATAAAATATTAATAGTTGATGAACTTTCTGGAAGAATAATGTTTGATAGAAGATGGTCTGATGGTTTACATCAAGCTATAGAAGCAAAGGAGAATGTAAAAATTAATAAGGAAGTATCTGTATTAGCATCTGTTACTTTTCAAAATTATTTTCTTCTTTATAAGAAAATATCAGGTATGACTGGTACTGCTTTAACTGAAGCTTCTGAATTTAATATTATTTATAACTTAAAAACTGTTTCTATACCTACTAATAAATTGATGATTAGAAAAGATTTACCTGATCTTATATATTTAACTGAAGATGAAAAAATTAATGCTGTAATAGAAGATATAAAATATAGAAATAAAATTAAACAGCCTGTTTTAGTAGGTACTATATCTATTGAAAAATCAGAATTAATATCTTCTATTCTTAGAAGAATTGGTATTAAGCATAATGTTTTAAATGCAAAATTTCATTCTTTAGAAGCAGAAATAATATCTAATGCTGGTAAATTAGGTTCTGTAACTATAGCTAGTAATATGGCTGGTAGGGGTACTGATATAGTATTAGGAGGAAATTATATTAACGATATATCTTCAATAAAAGATAAAAATATTAAAGTTAATTATATTAAAAATAATTGGTTATTAGAGCATAATTTAGTAGTTAAAAAAGGAGGTTTGCATGTTATAGGTTTAGAAAGACATGAATCTCGTAGAATAGATAATCAATTAATAGGTAGATCAGGTAGACAAGGTGATCCTGGATCTTCAAGGTTTTATATTTCGTTAGATGATTCTTTAATAAAAATATTTATGTCTACTAAAATAGTAAATTTAATGAGGTCTATGGGAATGTCTTATGGAGAATATATTGAACATCCTTGGATTAATAATCTTATAGAAAGAGCACAAAAAAAAATAGAAAATAGAAATTTTGATATTCGTAAACAATTATTAGATTATGATAATATAATTAATGAACAGAGAAAAATTGTTTATTTGCAAAGAAATAAAATTTTATTTTCTAGAAAATTAAATTTATATATTAAAAAATTAATTTTAGAAATAATTAATTATTTAATAAAGTTTAAATATAATATAAATTATTTAAATTATATAGATATATATAATTATATATATAATACTTTTGGAGTTAAAGTTTTTTTAAATAAAAATATTAATTTAAGTCATAAAAAATATATAAAATTTATTTTTTATAGAATGATTTCTTTTTATAAAAAAAAAAAATATATTTTAGGTAAAAAAATTTTTAATTTTTTAGAAAAAAATATAATGTTGTCTACATTAGATTATGTATGGAGGGAATATTTATTTAATATAGATAATTTAAAAGAAGGTATATCTTTAAGAAGTTATGCTCAAAAAGATCCTATACAAGAGTATAAAATAGAATCTTATAAAATGTTTTGTAAAATGTTATTAAATTTTAAATTTAAATTTTTAAAAAATTTGTATAATATACCTAATAATGTAAAAAAATTATATAGTGTTGTTATTTTTGATGGAAAAAATTTTTTTAATGATAAAATATATAATTTTAATTTTTTAAAATTTACTGATGAAGTTAAATATGATTTTATTAATAAATTTTTTAAATTTAATGAAAATGAATTATGTTTATGTAATTCTGGTAAAATTTATAAAAATTGTCATAATAAAAAATTTTTTTGATTTATATATTATTATATAATAATATTTTTATTAAAAAATAAATATTTTTTGAAATTTTTTTAATGTTTTTTTTAAAATTTTTTTTTGATAAATAATCAGAATTATCTGATATTATTTTTATTCCTATAAATGGTTTTTTAAATAAAAAGCAAGTATGTCCTATAGATGCTATTTCCATATCAATGGCTATTGATTTATAAAATGTTTTTTTAATTTTATTTTTTTGTTTTTTTATATTAATAAATTTATCTCCTGAAATTATTTTTCCATTTATAAACTTTATTTTTTTTTTAAAAAAAATTTTTTTTATGTTTTTTATTATTTTTTTATCACATATATATAATTGTGGCATTTTAGGTATTTGTCCTATTTTATACCCGAATGTTGTTAAATCTACATCGTGATATTTAGTAGATTTAACTAAAATAATGTCATATATTTTTAAATTTTCATTTAATGAACCTGCTGTACCTATGTTTAAAATGTAATTTGGTTTAAAATATTTAATAATTATAAAAGTTGCTATTGATGCTAAAACTTTTCCAATTCCAGATTCTATTAAAATTATATTAATATTATTTATATAACCTTTTGTAATAGAAAAATTATTTATTTTAATTTTTTTTTTTTTATTTATGTTTTTTTTAAATTCTTTACTTTCTTGTTTAAGAGCTATTATTATTCCTATGATTTTTTTTTTATTCATGGTTTAATAATATTATATTATTATATAAATTTATGTATTAAATATTAATTAAATGTTAATATTTATATTATTTTATAAAAAATATATTTTTAGTAAAAATAAAATATGAATATTAATAAAAGTCTAAATATAAAATTTAGACCTAAATCTTTTGAAGATTTTGTAGGTCATAAAAATATAATTAAAACTATAGTTAATAGTTTAAAATCTAAAAAGATACATAATTGTTATTTATTTTATGGTCCTAAAGGTGTAGGTAAAACTACTATTTCTCGTTTATTTGCAAAAGGATTAAATTGTATTAAAGGTATTACTTCAATACCTTGTCTAAAATGTATTAATTGTATAACTATATATTCTGGTATTAGCGTAGATGTAATGGAAATAGATGCAGCTTCAAAAACTAAAATTGAAGATATTCGTATTTTATTAGAAAGTATCTATTATTTACCTGTTTCTATGAGATATAAAGTATATATTATTGATGAAGTTCATATGTTATCTAAATATAGTTTTAATGCATTATTGAAAACTTTAGAAGAATCTCCTGATCATGTTAAATTTATTTTAGCTACTACTAATAAAAATAAAATTCCAGATACTATTTTATCTCGTTGTATGTCTTTTAATTTAAAAAATTTATTATATAAGGATATATTAAATTATTTAGTATTAGTTTCTAATAAAGAAAAAATTACTTTTGATATAGAAGCATTGAAATTAATTTCATATTATTCTTATGGAAGTTTAAGAGATTCTTTAGTATTAATGGATCAATTATTGGCTTTTAATGGTAGTAATAGTATATTTTTAAATGATGTAAATATTATTTTAGGTAAAGTTAAATTTGAAAATATTATTTTTTTTTTGGAAAATATTTTTAATAAAGAAAAAAAAAAAATTTTTAAATATTTAAAAAGTTTTTATATTTCTAATATAGATTATTATATTTTATTAGATGATTTAATATTTATATTACATAATTTGTTATTATTAGTTATTTATCCTAATATAAATTCTGAAATTTTAAATATTTCTGAAGTTTATTATAAGATTTTATATAAATTATCTATTAATATATTATATGAAGATATTATTTATTATTATCGTTTATTTTTGAGTAGTAAAAAAAATTTTACTTTTTATCCAGATAAAAGGATAATATTTGAATTTACTATTTTTAGAGCAATTATATATAAAAATATTATTTTAAATAATATTAAATAAATTTTAAAAAATATTTATTTTTTATTTTAAAAAAATATTGTATTGTAATACAATATTGTTGTATTATTTTATAATATATTAAAATTAATTATTTATAAAATTTTTTTAAAAAATTAAGTAAATTATTAATTAATATTATTTATTTAATTTTTAATTTTTTTTTTAATAATTAAAATTTATTTTGTTTATTTTAAAATGATTAATCAAAGTAGGTAAATTTAATTTTATGAGTAGTAAAAATAAATATTTTTTTCAGTCTGAAGTTAATCAGTTACTTAAATTAATGATAAATTCTCTTTATTCAAATAAAGAAATATTTTTAAGAGAATTAATTTCTAATGCTTCAGATGCTATAGATAAATTAAAATTTTATATTTTATCTAATAATAAAAAAAATATATGTAAAAATATATCTAAATATTTTATAAGAATATCAATAGATAAAGTTAATAATGTATTAGTTATTAGTGATAATGGTATTGGTATGTTTAAGGATGAAGTAATAAATAATTTAGGAACTATAGCTAAATCTGGTACTAAAGAGTTTTTAAAAAAAATTGATAAAAATAATAATAATATTATAGGTCAATTTGGAGTAGGATTTTATTCATCATTTATGGTTTCAGATAAGGTTATTGTTTATACTAGATCTATTAATGAATTAAATAAAGATAATTCTATTAAATGGGAATCATTTGGTACGGGAAGTTATTTTATAGATACTATATCTAAAGATAGTAATGGTACAGATATATTTTTATATATTAAAGAAGATTCTCGTGAATTTTTGGATGAAAAAAATATAAAAGATATTATTATTAAATATTCTAATCATATAAATATTCCCATAGAAATAGAAACATATAATGTTAAAGATAAAAAAAAGAAATGGGAAAAAATTAATGTTTCTGAAGCAATATGGTGTAGAGATAAGTCAACAATTAAAGATAATGATTATATAGATTTTTATAAAAATTTAACTAATAATTTAGGTTTACCTTTAATTTGGAGTCATAATAAAGTAGAAGGTAATTTAAATTATATTAACATATTATATGTTCCTGATACTTCTCCTTGGGATATATATAATAGAGATGAATATAAAAATGGTATAAAGTTATATGTATGTAAAGTTTTTGTGATGTATGATTTAAAAAAAATTATTCCTTTTTATTTGAGATTTATACAAGGAATAATTGATTCTAATGATTTATCTTTAAATATTTCTAGAGAAATTTTACAAGATGATATTGTTTTAAAAAATCTTCGTTTATCTATAACTAAAAAGATATTAAATATGTTAGAAAAATTATCTTTATCTAAAGATAAATATAATTTATATTGGAAAATATTTGGTAGTATTTTTAAAGAGGGTTTAGCTGAAGATTTTAGTAATAAGTATATTATATCTAAGTTATTAAGATTTAGTTCTACTAAATCTAAAGATTTAAATGATTTTATTTCTTTAGAAGAATATTTAGATAGAATGAAACCAGGTCAAAATAATATTTTTTATATAGCTTCTGATAATTATTTATTAGCTAAAAGTAGTCCTCATTTGGAAATTTATAAATCTAATGATTTAGAAGTAATTTTATTATATGATAAAATAGATGAATGGATGATGACTTATTTAGTAGATTTTAAAGGTATTAAGTTTATTTCTATTAGTAAAAATGATATTAATAAAACTGATTTAGTTTATAAAGATAAAATACAAATAGTAAATAATAATTCTAAATATACTAAAAATTTATTAATTCGTATAAAAAATGTTTTAGGTGATTTAGTTAAAGATGTTAAAAGTACTGATTATTTAAAAAATTTTCCAGTTGTATTAACAACTGATACTACTCAAATGAGTACTCAGATGTTAAAATTATTAGTTTCTGCTGGTAAAAAAGTTCCAAAAATAAAATATTTATTTGAAATAAATACAAATCATATTTTAATTAAATATATAAGTAATATTATTGATGAAAAATTGTTTTCTAATTATATAAAATTTTTATTTTATCAAGCATATTTAGTAGAAAATAATTCATTAGAAAATCCTGTAGATTTTGTTTCATTAATAAATGATTTATTATTAAAAAATATTATTAAATAATTATATATATAATATTATATATGAATATAGTTTTATTAGGTCCTCCTGGTTCTGGAAAAGGTACTCAGTCTAGATTTATAGTTAATCGTTATAGATTAAATCTTGTTTCTTTAGGTTTGATTTTACATAAAAAATCTTTAGAAAAAAATAGTTCTTATAATTTAATTAATAATTATATAAAAACTGGTAATTTAGTAAATAATAAAATTATTTATAATAATCTTAAAAATTATTTTTTAAATAATAATTCTTTAATAGGTTATATTTTTGATGGTTTTCCTAGAAATTTAGAACAAGCTAAATTTTTAAAATTTATTAATATAAATTATGTAATAGAATTTGTTATACCTGATAGGGTATTAATTAAAAGATTATTAGGTAGAAGAATACATTTAAAATCTGGTAGAATTTATCATTTGAAATATAACCCTCCAAAAGTAAAGGATTTAGATGATATTACTGGTGAAAAATTGGTATTTAGAAAAGATGATAATTTAAGAGTTATAAATAATAGGTTAAAAATATATAAAGATGAGTTATTTAAATTAAAAAATTTTTTTAAAATTTATAATTTTAAAAAAAATAATGGATATTATATTATTGATGCTTGTAAAAATATAAATGATATATATACTAATATAATTAGTATTATAGGTTAAAATAATTTTTATAAAAATTTTTTTTTAATTTGTTTAGTTATAAAATTTATTAATTTAGGTTTTTTTTTAATAAAATTTATTGATTTATTTTTTCCATGTCCTAATTTTATATTTTTTATTTTATACCATGATATATTTTTTTTAATTAGATTTATTTTTATACCTAAATAAAATATTTCAGAATATTTATCTATTCCAGAATTATATAGTATATCAAATTCTGCTTCTTTAAATGGAGCTGATAGTTTATTTTTAACTACTTTAACTTTAATTTTATTACCTATAATAATTAGTTTTTCATTTTTAATTATTCCTATTTTTCTTATATCTAATCTTATTGATGAATAAAATTTTAAAGCATTACCACCAGTAGTTATTTCAGGATTACCAAATATTGTTCCTATTTTCATTCTTATTTGATTAATAAAAATTATCAATATATTTGATTTATTAATATTTTTTGTTAATTTTCTCATAGCTTGACTCATCATTCTAGCTATTAATCCTATATGTGAATCTCCTATTTCTCCTTCTATTTCTGATTTTGGTGTAAGTGCAGCTACTGAATCTATAATTATTAAGTCTATATTATTAGATTTTGCTAATGAATTACAAATTTCTAAAGCTTGTTCTCCGTTATTTGGTTGTGAACATAATAATTCATCTAGATTTACTCCTATTTTTTTTGCATATTTTGGGTCTAATGAATGTTCAGCATCTATAAAAAGGCATTTTTTTTTTTTTTTTTGTGCTGATGATATTATTTCTAATGTTAGAGTTGTTTTTCCTGATGATTCAGGTCCATATATTTCTACAATTCTACCCATTGGTAACCCACCTATACCTAATGCTATATCTAAAGATAAAGATCCTGTAGATATAGTATTAATTTTATAGTTATTATTATTTTTTCCTAATTTCATTATAGATCCTTTACCAAATTGTTTTTCAATTTGTTTAAATGCTTTATCTATTGATTTTTCTTTGTTATTTGACATTTGATTAATGTTTAATTTATTAATAATAAATTATTAAATTTATATTAAATAAAATATATATTTTTATATTATAATAAATTTAATTTATAAAGTATGTATTATTTGATATAATTTTAAAAAATTTATATAAAGTGAATATATAATGTTTAAAAATTTTAAAGAAATAAAATTAAATTTTTTAGATTTTTTTAAATCTAAAGATCATATAGTATTAGATGGTAGTTCATTAGTTCCTAGTGAAAATGATAAATCTTTGTTATTTACTAATGCTGGTATGAATCAATTTAAAGATTTTTTTTTAGGTAAAAAAAAAATTATTTATGATAAAGTTGTTTCTATTCAAAAATGTTTAAGAATAAGTGGTAAACATAATGATTTTAATAATATAGGTTATACTAATAGACATAATACTTTTTTTGAGATGATGGGTAATTTTAGTTTTAATTCTTATTATAAAGAAGAAGCTATTATTTATGCATGGGAATTATTAACTAGTAAAAAATGGTTTAATATTCCTAAAGAAAATTTATTTGTTACGGTACATATATCAGATATATATTCATATAATATATGGTCTAATATTATTAAAATTCCTAAATATAGAATTTTAGTTTTAGGTAAATCTAATAAATTAAATGTAAATTCTTTAAATGAAGATAATTTTTGGATGATGTCTAAGTTTGGTCCATGTGGTACTAGTACTGAAATTTTTTATAATTATTTAAATACTGATAAAATTATTAATTTTGATTTAAATTTGAAAAAAAATAATTATTTAGAAATATGGAATATTGTTTTTATAGAATATAATTTTTGTTCTGATAATATTTTAGTAAATTTATTTAATAAATTTGTTGATACTGGTATAGGTTTAGAAAGAATATCGTCAGTAATTCAAAAAGTAAATTCTATATTTAAAATAGATATATTTACTAATATTATTAGTATAATTTTATATGAATTTAAAATTAAATTAAATAATTTTAATAAAAATTTTATATATATTATATCCGATCATGTTAGGTCTATATTTTATCTTATTATAGAAGGAATAGTTCCTTCTAGTGATTATAGAGGATATGTTTTAAGAAAATTAATTAGGAATGTTTTAGTATATATTAAATTAATAAAAATTAAAAAAATTTATTTATTTAGTTTATTTAAATCTTTAATTACTAATTTACCAGATATTTTTGTTTTAAATAATTTATCTATATACAATATTAATTATATTAAAAATATAATAGATAATGAAGAAAAAAAATTTTTTGTTTCATTAGAAAACAGTATTAATATACTTAACAATTATTTATTAAAATTAGATAATAAAAATTATTTGGATGGAAAATTAGTTTTTTTATTATATGATACTTTTGGTTTATCTTTAAATTTAATAGTTGAATTGTGTAAATTACGTAATATTAAGGTTGATATTAATAAATTTAAATATTTATTAGAAATTCAAAAAAAAAAATCTAAATTAACTAAGTTAATAAATTTTTCTAATTTAAATTTAAATAAAAATAAATATATATTTAATACTAAATTTTACGGTTATTCTGATTTATTAGAATTAGATTCGATTATTAAAAATATATATGTAAATGATAATGAAGTTAATAAAATTGATAGTAATTTTAAAAATTGTTCAATTGTTTTAAATAAAACTATTTTTTTTCCTGAATCTGGTGGACAAGTTGGAGATAAAGGTTTTTTTGTTGGATTAAATAATAGTTTTAAATTTATAGTTGAAAATACTAAAATTTTTAATAGTTGTATATTTCATATTGGATATGTTGAATATGGATTATTAAAAATTAATGATATTGTAAAAATTATGTATGATATTAAAAATCGTATTAGATTATCATGTAATCATTCATCTGTACATTTATTATATTATTCTTTAAAAAAGAATTTAGGTAAAAATATTACTAAAGAAGGTTCTAGAATTAAAGATTTTTTAATTACTTTTGATTTTTCTTATAATAAAAAACTTAGTATTAAACAAATATTTGATATAGAATCTTTAGTTAATAATATTATAAGTAAAAATTTATTAATGATTGAAAATATTTTTAAAAAATCACCATCATTAAATGATGATAATAAATTTATCATTTTTAATGATGAATTTATTAGAAAAATTAAATTTGGTAATTTTTCTGAAGAAAATTGTTGTGGTACACATGTTAAAAATACTTCTGTAATTGGTTTATTTGCTATTATTAATGAGTATTCATTATCTAATAATATTAGACGTATAGAAGCAGTTTCTTATGATAGTGCTTTTAAATTTATTAATAATCAAAGAAATATTTTAAATAAAATATCTAATTTATTATTAGTTAATAATAAAGAATTATATAACAGAATATTATTGTTAATTAAAAAATGTAAAATTTTAAAAAATAAAAATAAAGATATAAATAATTTATGTTTAAGTTATTTTTTGAATTTTTTTTCTTTGAAAGATATTATAAAATATAAAAATATTAATTTTTTAATTAAAAATTTAAATATTAATTTAGATGATAATTTTTCCTATTTTTTTTTAAAATATTTATTAAATTATTGGAAATTATCTTTTTTAATTATTACTGTAATAAGTAATAAAAAAAAAAATATTTTAATATTTTTTGATAAAAATTTAAAAATTGATTTGAATAATTTTTTAAAAGTTATCATTGATATGATAAATATTTTTACTAAAATTAAATTAATAATTAAAAGAAATATTTTTTTAACAAAAATTATTTTAGAAAATTATCAATTTTGTATTGATAAATACAAATTTATAGAAAATATTAAATTATATTTTTCTAATGTTTATTTTTAATATTATTTTATGTATACTACATTAATGTTTTAAATTAGTAATATAATGTTTATATTATAAATAATAAAATAAGGGATAAATAATGCTTATTCTGACTCGTAGAGTTGGTGAAACATTAATAATTGGAGATAAAATATCTGTAGTTATTTTAGGTATTAAAGGTAATCAAATACGTATTGGAATTAATGCTCCTAAGGAAATATCAGTACATAGAAAAGAAATTTATATTAAAATAAAAAATAAAAATAAAAAAATAAATTTAGAATGATTTATTTTATATTTAAAATATTTTAAATTAATATTTTTATGGTGAGATGGCCGAGAGGTTTAAGGCGCTCCTCTGCTAAGGGAGTATGTATTTTACATCGAGGGTTCGAATCCCTCTCTCTCCGTATATAATTAATTTTGCGTCCGTAACTCAGTGGATAGAGTACTCGGCTACGAACCGAGTTGTCAGGGGTTCGAATCCTCTCGGATGCGAATTTTATTAATTATTTAATATTTATTTATATGCCTATATTAGAAAGTTTTTTAATTGATCATACTAAAATAGTATCTCCTTCAATTAGAAAAGCAAAAGTATTTAAGTCTATTGATTATAATAAAAAAAATAATGTAACTATTTTTGATTTACGTTTTTGTAAACCTAATATTGAAATAATTTCTAGTAAAGGTATTCATACTTTAGAACATTTATTTTCTAATTTTATGCGTTTATATTTAGACAAATATAGTAATATTTTTAGAATTTTAGATATTTCCCCTATGGGGTGTAGGACTGGATTTTATTTTATAGTAATAGGTGATTTAAGTAAAATTAATTATTATAATATAATAATAAAATTTTGGAAAAAATCTATGGAAAAGATATTATTTTTAGATGAAAATAAAAAAAATATTCCAGGTGCAAATATTTATCAATGTGGATCATATTTATTACATTCTATTAATGAAGCTAAATTGACTATTAATAGTATAGTAAATAAAAGAATTCATATTTTATATAACAAAAATTTATTTTTAAATAAAAATGATTTTTTAAAAGACAGATTTTAATCTGTCTTTTTTAAAATTTATAAACAAATCCTACATTGATATTATTTTGATAATTTATATCAGAAATATTGTTTGTATTTTTTGCTTTGTTAATTTTATAATTTATATAACTATATAATGATTTATTAAAAAAGAATTCTGTTCCTATATTTATATATTTTTCAATATTTAAAGAATAATAATTTTTATGTTTGTTTCTAATATTTTCAATATTATTTATTGATGTTAGTACATATTTAACCGTTGGTTTAATATATAATTTTGGAATATTATATTGAGCTATAATACTTAAATTTTTACTTTTTTGGGCAAATCCATATTTTTCAATAGTTACACGATTATTTACTGGTTGAAATGTATGTAAAGGTGTAATATATTCTCCACTACTATATGTAGTAGCTATATATAAATTATTTAAATTAAATTTTATTCCATTTGACCAAGTAATATTTTCTTTATTTTCTATTCCATAATAAATACTAGGATTATTAATATTAGTAGTTTGTCTTATATCACGTTTTTTAAGTGAATATGAAGATGATATACTTATATTATAAGGTGAATCGTATGTAAAGGATAATCCCCATCCTGGACCAGTTGATTTTAGTATTCCTTCAATTGTATCTCCTTTATTATTTTTTCCTTGGAATTGAAATGTTAAGTATATATTTTTTATTAGTGGATTAGAATTAAATTTTATTGTTTTTTTATATGTTAAAAGATTGTTATTTGTACCTGTAGATATATCATTTTGTATAAAAAAACTTTTATCATATATTACTAAATCAGTAAATGATAAAGTATCATATATATTACTATAATTTCTACCGTAACTTATAGAACCTAATTTTTTATTACTTATTCCTGCAAAAGCTATATTAGTTTTTGAGTTATTTTTAATATTATCTTGATAATTTATATTATTAGTTATATTAGTAAACAAATATTGTTCTAATCTTCCAAAAATAGATATATTTTTAGATTTTATTGTTTTACCTATTAATCCTAATAGGATTGTAGTATTGTCTTCATTTTTTTTTTTTTCTTTTGAATATATATATGAAGCATTTATATTTCCATATAGTTTTATTTTAGCATTGTTATTTTTATCAAATATTTCAAAAGATTTTGCTGTATTTAGTGTATAAATTAGTAATATTATTATTGTAATAAATTTTTTGTTAAATATATTCATTAATTTCTCTTATATTATTTTACATATAATTATATATAGTATATTAATTTATAATAATATTAACAATTTTAAATTATTTTTTTTGTTTGTAAATTTTTTGTTATATATTTACATATATATATTAATAAAATTAAAATTTTAGATAATTTATATATCTAGGAAAAGGTATTAAATCTCTTATATTTTTCATATTAGTAATATACATTAATAATCTTTCAAAACCCATTCCAAATCCTGAGTGTTTCACTGTTCCATATTTTCTTAAATCTTTATACCACCAATATTTTTTTTCATTAAGTTTTTTGATTTTTATGTTTTTTATTAATTTTTTAATATTTTCTTCTCTTTCCCCACCTCCTATTATTTCTCCAACAAATGGAAATATTATATCCATAGAAGATACAGTATTATCAATATTTTTTTTCATATAAAATGCTTTTATTTTTTGTGGAAAATTTTTTATTATTATTGGAGTTTTAAAATATTTTTCTGTTAAAAATTTTTCATGTTCTGGAAAAATATTAGATCCCCATTTAATTTTAGAAGAAAAAAAATTTTCTTTTTTTTTAATTATTTTAATAATTTCATTATAGTTTATTTCTGTTATTTTTTTATTAATTATTTTTTCTAAATTATTTAAAATATTTTTATTTTTATGATATTCTGATAGAAATATTATTTCTTCATAATTTTTTTTTAATATTTGTTTAAAACAAAAATATAACATATTTTTAGAAATTGTTATTATTTGTTTTAAATTTGCAAATGCTATTTCAGTTTCTAACATCCAAAATTCTGCTAAATGTTTATTAGTTATTGATCTTTCTGCTCTAAATATTGGACCAAAATTATAAACTTTTGATAATGAACATGCATATGTTTCTAAATTTAATTGTCCTGATACTGTTAAAAATGCTTTTTTTTTAAAAAAGTTTTTTTCTTTAATTTTAAATAATTTACTTGATCCTTCAGTATCTAAAGAAGTTATAATTGGTGTAGGTATCCATATAAAATTTCTTTTTTGAAAAAAATTATGCAAACTAAATATTAATGTATTACGTATTTTACTAATAGTATTTATAATTTTAGTTCTTGGTCTTAAATGAGATATTTTTCTTAAATATTCTAATGAGTGATATTTAGGACTTATTGGATAAGTTTCAGGATTTTCAATATATCCTAATATTTTTATATTTACTGCATGTATTTCTTTTTTATTTGATTTTGGTGAATTTTTTATTACACCTTTTAAAGATATTGAACATCCACTTGTTATTTTAATTATATTTTTTTTAAAGTTTTTTATTTTTTTAGGATTTATAATTACTTGGAGATTATTAATAGATGAACCATCATTAATATCTAAAAAAATTATTCCAATTTTAGTATTTCTTTTATTTTTTATCCATCCTTTTATATAAAGATGTTTTTTATATTTATCTATTTTATTTGTTTTTATTAATTTCAATATATTAATACATTTCATTATTTTTCTCTATTTTAATAATTTTTAAAATTTAATATATTTTATATTTTATATTTTTTGGATTTTTTATATATATTATTAATATATTTTTTATTTTTTAGGTGTTTTTGAATTTCTTTTTTGTTTGCATATCTTATAATTATTTTTTTTTTATTTAAATTTTTTGTATTTTTTTTATTATATATTTTATTAATAGAATTAAAATTTATTTTGATTTGTTTCCTAGTCATATTTAAATAAACTAATGCTAATAATTTTGCGTCTATTAATGCTCCATGTTTTTTCCTTAATGAATTATCTATATTGAATCTTTGACAAAGTGAGTTTAAATCATTTTTTTTTCCTGGAAAATTTTTTCTAGCCATAGATAATGTATCTATAATATTACATATATTTTTAATTTTTGTAATTTTATGTTTTATTAGTTTTAATTCATTTTCTATAAATCCTATATCAAAATATGAATTATGTATTATTAAATCTGAATTCTTAATAAAATTTATTAAATTATTTGATATATATTTAAATATAGGTTTATTTAATAAAAAACTATTTTTTATTCCATGTATTTGATATGCTTTATGATCTATTTTTCTATTTGGGTTTAAATAAAAATGTAAAAAATTATTAGTAATTTGTCTATTTATTATTTCTATTGCTCCTATTTCTATTATTTTATGTCCAATATAATGTTTATCTATTAAGTTTATTCCTGTTGTTTCTATATCTAATATTATTTGTTTTTTCATTTTTAATTTTTAAAATTTATATTTTATAATATATTTTATATTAATTATTTAATAAAAAAATTATGTTAAAGAAAATAGATATATATATAGATGGTTCTTGTTTAAATAATCCTGGTCCAGGTGGTTGTGCAGCGTTAATTAAAATTAATAATTTTAATGAAAAAAAAATTTTTAAAGCTGGATTTTATTATACTACTAATAATAGAATGGAGTTAATGTCAGCTATATTAATTTTAAAATATTTATTTAATTCTGTTTTTAGTACAAAAAAAATTAATATTTTTACTGATAGTAATTATTTATATTCAGGAATAACTAATTGGATATATTTATGGAAAAGAAATAAATGGAAAAATTCAAGTAATAAGATAGTTAAAAATATTGATTTATGGTTTAAATTAGAATATTTATTATTTTTATTAAATATTCCAATTTCATGGAATTTAATTAAAGGTCATAGTAATAATTTAAATAATAATATATGTGATAAAATAGCAATTTTTTCTGCTAAAAACCCTAAATATATTGATTTAAATCAAAATCTTCTTTTAAAGAAATAATTTAAATTAAATTATATATAAATTTATTAATTTAAATTTTTAATTTTACTTAAATAAGTATTTTTTTTATATTTAAATATATATTAATATATATTAATAATATTTACCAAGTTTTGGTATAATTTATATTTGTAAAGAAATTTATTAATTTTTAATTTAGTAAATTATATATTAATAAATAATATTTTTATTTTTTAATAAAAATTTATATTTTTAAAAAAATTGTATTTGTTAAATTATTTAAATAAGGTATTTATGTCAATTAATATAGGTATAAATGGTTTTGGTAGAATAGGTAGATTAGTTTTTCGTAATTCTTTATATAGAAGTGATATTAATGTAGTAGCTATTAATGATTTAGTTAATGTTGATTATATAGCTTATATGCTTAAATATGATTCAACTCATGGAAAATTTGATGGTATAATAAAAGTTATTAATAATAAGTTATTAAGTGTTAACAATAATAATATTAATATAACTTCTTTTAAAAACCCTTCTGATATAACATGGAGTAAATTTAAAGTTGATGTTGTAGTAGAGTCTACTGGTATTTTTTTAACTAAAGAATTATCATATGGACATATTTTAGGTGGTGCTAAGTATGTAGTTTTAACTGGTCCATCTAAAGATGATACTCCTATGTTTGTAATGGGTGTGAATAATAAAGATTATAATGGTCAAAAAATAGTTTCTAACGCTTCTTGTACTACTAATTGTTTAGCTCCTATTATTAAAGTTATAAATGATAATTTTGGTATTAGTGAAGCTTTTATGACTACTATACATGCATCTACTGCTACTCAAAAAGTTGTAGATAGTCCTTCTTTAAAAGATTGGAGAGGTGGAAGAAGTGTTTTTCAAAATATTATACCATCTACTACTGGGGCAGCTAATGCTATAGGATTTATTATACCTGATTTAAAAGGTAAAATAACTGGTATGGCTTTTCGTATACCTACATCTAATGTTTCTGTAGTAGATATGACTGCTAAACTTGTTAATGATATTACATATCAAAAATTATGTTATTCTATGAAATATGCTTCTCAGACTTATTTAAATGGTATATTAGGTTATACAGAAGATGATGTTGTTTCTATGGATTTTAATGGTGAAAAAATGACTTCTATTTTTGATGCTAAAGCTTCTATGGTATTAAATAGTACTTTTATAAAAGTTATTTCATGGTATGATAATGAAACAGGTTATTCTGATAAAGTATTAGATTTAGTTTCATATATTTGTAATTTTTAATTTTATTAAAGTTTTTTTTTAAAAAAAAGGTATAAAATTAATGTCAAGAGTTAAAGGTAGTGTTAAATGGTTTAATGAATCTAAAGGTTTTGGTTTTATTACTCCTGATAATAGTGATAAAGATGTATTTGTTCATTTTTCTGCTATTCAAAGTAGTGGTTTTAAAACTTTGACAGAAGGTCAATCTGTAGAGTTTGATATAACTGATGGAGATAAAGGTCCTTCAGCTACTAATGTGGTTCCTTTATAAAGGAAATATGTTATATTATATATACATTAATATACATTAATATACATTAATATTAATGGAATTATTTATACTTAAATATTATTTAAGTATTGTTATTTAATTTATTTACTATTGATGATAGTAATTTTTTTTTAAAAAAAAAAATATTTTTATATTATTTTATTTCATATTATTTTACATTTTTATGTGTAAAATCAATTATAATAAAAAATATATAGATATGGAGAAATAAATTATAAAACTTTAAAAAATTAAGTAAATTATTTTATTTTTATATAGTTTTTATTTATATAATTTTATATACTTATTTAATATATAAGTACTAATGAATTAAAGTTATATTTCTATTCTATTGTACTTATATATTATAATTAATTATTTTTATTTAATTTAATTATTAGTCATTTATAATTATTTTATTATTTTTATTAATATTAGTATATTTATTATTTATTTTAGTTTGTTTAATATATTTAGAAATAAAATTTAAATATTTTTGTATTAGTTTTGGATTAAATCCAAATTTTCTTAGTTTATAACTACTAATTATTGTTGTTGGTTCTTTTTCAATTATGTTTTTTGTTGTTTCGTGTATTTTATATGATTTTTTTCTTTTAATAATTTTATTAATCTTATTATCTATAGATTTTAATTTCTGTAATTGTAAATTACACAATATATTTGTGTTTATTACTGGTTTCCAGTTTATTATAAATTTATAAAGTTTAAATTTTTTTTGATATAAATATGTGTTTTTATTTTTGTAACCTATTATCTTAGAAAAAATTATATTTTTATTTATATTTATCCATTTAGGGTTTTTTTTAAACCATTTTTCATATACTATTTTAGTATATATATTTATACTATCTTTGTATGATCTAGAATTATTTTTAAAAAAATATTTTACCCATTTGTTTAAATAACTAGATATTTTAGTACTTATTTGAGTATTAACTGATATATATTTTTTTTTGTTTTTAGTTTCTTTTATGATTTTTTTAATTATTTTAGATTTTCTTAAATTTTTAATTTTATTAATAAATAAAGATGTATTACATAATATGTATATATTATAAGTTTTTGAAGATATTTTTTCTTGTTTTTTAAATTTTATTAAATTTTTATTAATTTTTTTAAATTTTCCTAATTTTATTATTTCTATCATTTTTCTTCCTGAAACTGCAGATAAAGCAAATAATAACAATGATATTTGTTTAATTTTATTTAATTGTGTATTTATTGGTGAATATAATATGTTATATATTTCTTGTAAATATAATTTATAATTTATTGTTAAAGTTTTTTTTTCTTTAAGTTTTTTTAGTGATTTTTTTTTTATTATATTATAAATTTTTTTTTCTGTTCTGAGATGAAATAATATTTCATGTTTAATTTTTAATTTTTTAATTATATTTATAAGTTTTTCCCCCTCATTAATTTTTAATATTAAATTTTTGCTTATATTAAACCATTTATTTAAAAAGAAAGTTTTTAATTCTTTTTTCCATTCTGGAATTTTTATAATAATTTTTTTTAATATATTAATATTTTTATTGTTTAAACTAAGTATTTTAATATTGTTTGTTTCTTTTTTTAAATAATTTATTTTATTTAGTTTATTTTTTAGTTTTTGTATATTTAATTTTGTTTCTATTATTTTTTTTTTAAATATTTTTTTTATTTCTTTTTTAAAGAAAATAAATTTTTTTTTAATTATAAGTATTTTTTTTTCTAAATTGTGATGTTTAATATTTGCAAATTGTCTTCTTGCACGTGATAAATATGTACTGTAGCTATTGTATGATAATTTGGGTTTTATTTTTTTTTTGAAATTTATTGCCAGTGTTTTGTATAATTTGTTTTTTTGTGTTGATGTAATTTTTTTATATTTTATTTTTTTAGTATCTTTAATTAGATTTTTTATAAGAAAATTTATATTTTCAATCATTATATTATTATAATATTAATGTTTATCTTGTAAAGATAAAGATAAGTACATAAATAGGTTCAATATTATTGAAACATATTATATATATATATTATATATATATATAATATATATATATAATATGTTTCAATAATATTGAACCTATTTATGTACTTATCTTTATCTTTACAAGATAAACATTAATATTATAATAATATAATGATTGAAAATATAA
>CP144771.1:145047-312597 GCA_036689245.1 Candidatus Stammera capleta
TCAGTTATATCAAACTCTACAGATTGACCTTCTGTCAAAGTTTTAAAACCACTACTTTGAATAGCAGAAAAATGAACAAATACATCTTTATCACTATTATCAGGAGTAATAAAACCAAAACCTTTAGATTCATTAAACCATTTAACACTACCTTTAACTCTTGACATCAAAATTATACCTTTTATAAATTTTTAATACTAATAAATATATAACAATATATTAAATTTTAAAATAACATAAAATTTTAAAAAAAACAATTTTTTTTTAATTTTTTTTATTTTTATTAAATTTATAATAATGAGCTAACGCTAAAGCTAAAGCATCAGACTCATCATATTTTAAATCAAAAAAATTTAAATTTAAAATTTTACGAATCATATAATTTACATATTTTTTACTAACATTACCTTTAATAAATACGGATTTTCTTACTTTACTAACATTATACTCAAAAACAGATAAATAATTACTTATTGCTATAAATATTATAGCACCACTTACCTGATTTAATTCAATATTAGATTTTTTATTATTAGATATAAAAACTCTTTCAATAATTAGTTCACTAGGTTTAAAATTAATTAAAATATCTTCTAAAGAAAAACAAATTTTTTTTAATCTTTCAAAAAAAAAAAAGATTTTACAATAATACATCCACTAGTTAAATAAAATATATCATTATTAATGATATCTAATATTCCATATCCAGTACAATAAGTTCCAGGATCTATACCTATAATTCTTTTAAACATAAATAAACCAAAATTTAATTAATCATTGATAATATCAGGAGAATTAGTTAATACACAATTACCTGAAGAAGTTTTTGGAAATGCAATAACATCTTTAATATCATTATTTCCAGTTAATAACATTAATATTCTATCTATTCCTAAAGCTAATCCTAAATGGGGGGGTGTACCATAACTTAATGCATCTAAAAAAAAACCATATCTTTTTCTTTGAATTTCATTATTTATACCTAAAATATTAAAAATTTTTTTTTGAATTTCTACATTATTAATTCTTACTGAACCACTTCCTAATTCACTGCCATTTATTACTAAATCATAAGAACTAGAAATTATAGATTCATAATTAGTAATATTTTTAAAATCATCTACTACGTTAATATTTAATGGCATAGTAAATGGATGATGATAAGTATTAATAATATGATTAGAATCATAATAAAACATAGGAAAATTTAATATCCAAACTGGACATATTTTATCTTTTTCTAATAAATTAAATTCAATACCAAAAAAATCTCTAATAATTGATAATTTACTATTTTTAGTATAAATAGGTATAATAAATAATAAATCTCCTATATTTAAACGTAATTTATAAAATAACTCTAACATTAAATCATTATCTAATTTTAAACTAGATGAATTAATAAATATAACCTCATTATTAATAAAATTTATTATTTTAATATAAAAATAATCAATAAAATTATTTTTTAACATAAAATTATCTATTTTTTTAAAATTAAAATTGTTAACTTTATTTTTAATTAATAAACCAAAAATATTTAAAATTTTTTTTTTTTTAATTTTTTTTTTTAAAATAGATAAATCAATGAATTTTAAAGGATTACGTAAATCAGGTTTATCAGTACCATAATTTAAAATACTATCAAAATAATCAATTCTTTTAAAAGGAAAATTTATTTTAATATCAACTAAATTACTCCATAAACTTACAATCATTTGTTCTATTAAAATACTTAAATCTTCAAAACTACTAAAAGATAACTCTACATCAATTTGAGTAAATTCAGGCTGACGATCAGATCTTAAATTCTCATTACGAAAACACCTAACTATTTGATAATATCTATCAATACCAGAAATCATTAATAATTGTTTAAATATTTGAGGAGATTGAGGTAAAGCATAAAATTTACGATTATCACTATCATCTACTACTAAATAATCTTTAGCTCCTTCAGGCATAGATTTAGTTAAAAACGGTGTTTCTACATTTAAAAAATTTTTATTAAAAAAAAAACTATTAATAAAAAAATTAATTTTAGATCTTAATTTAATTATATTTAACATTTTATCTCTTCTTAAATCTAAATAACGATATTTTAATCTAATATATTCAGAATTATCTAAATTTAAATCAAGTGGTAACATACTAGCATAATTATAAACATATATAAATTTAGTATCAATTTCTAATTGAGAACTATTAAAATCCAAATTAATATTTTTATATTTTCTTGATAAAACTATACCTACTACTTTAATACAAGATTCAATAGTTAAAGTTAAAGTTAAATTCCATAAATCAATATTTGATTTATTAACTAAAACTTGTAAAAAACCAGTATTATCTCGTAAATTAATAAAAATTATTTTTTTTAAAAAACGAATATTACTTACCCAACCACATAATATAACTTCCTTATTAATATCTCTATTATATAAAAAACCACAATAATTAGTACGCATTATAATATAAACTCTTATAAATATAAAAAATTAAATTACTTATTTAGTTTTAAAATTAAAATAAAATACTTATTATACATATTATACATATAGTATAAATTTTATAGTATTATTAATATAATTAATATATTTTATAAAAAATATAAATATTTATTTAATTAATATATTAAAAAAATGAACATTAAAAAAAAAATTAAAAAACTAATTAATAAATCACTAAAATCTATAAAAATTAAAAAAAAATATAATTTTAAAATATATGATAATGAAAAATATGGAGATTATCAAATAAATGATTTTATTAAAATTTCAAAATTAGAAAATAAAAAAATAAATTTTCTATTAAATAATATAAAAAATAATTTATTAAAAAATATATTAATCAAAAAAATAGAAATTGAAAAACCAGGTTTTTTAAATATTTATATTAAAAAAAATGAAATAATTAAAATTATTAATAAATATTCAAAATTAAAAAAATTTGGAATAAAAAATAATAAAAAAAAAACTATAATAATAGACTATTCATCACCTAATATAGCTAAAGAAATGCATGTAGGACATTTAAGATCAATAACTATAGGAGATAGTATAGCTAATATGTTAGAATTTTTAGATAATAAAGTTATCAGAATTAATCATATAGGAGATTGGGGAACACAATTAGGAATGTTAATATATTGGATAAAAGAAAAAAAAATAGAAAAAAAAATAAATAAAATACAAGATTTAGAAAAAATATATATTTTAGCTCAAAAAAAATTTAATGAAAACATAAAATTTGCTAAAAAATCAAGAAAATATGTAGTTTTATTACAAAAAGGCGACAAACAAACAATAAACATTTGGAAAAAAATTACTAAATTAACTATCACTCAAAATCAAAAAATATACAAGTTATTATACAGTAATTTAAATAATAAAAATATACAAGGTGAAAGTTTTTATAATAATATGTTAAAAGATATAGTAAAAGATCTTTTAAATAAAAAAATAGCACAAAAAGATCAAAAATCTATAGTTATTTTTACTAATAAAAAACCATTAATAATTAAAAAAAAAGACGGAGCATATCTATATAATACAATAGATTTAGCATGTGCTAAATATAGATATGAAAAATTAAAAGCTCAAAAAATAATATATATAACAGATTCAAGACAAAAAGAATACCTAAAACAAATTTTTCACATATTAAGAAAAGCTAAATACATACCTAAACAAATTATTCTTAAACACTATTATTTTGGAATGATATTAAATAAAAATTTAAAACCATTAAAAACAAGAGAAGGAAATACTATTAAATTAAGAAAATTTATTAAATTTGCAATTAAAAAAACTATTAATTTATTTAAAAAAAAAAAAAAAAAATCAAATTTAAATATTATTAAATATAATTCTTATAAAATAGCTATAAGTGCAATAAAATATACTGATTTATATAAACATAGAAAAAAAAATTATATTTTTGATATTAATAAAATGATTTCTTTTAAAGGAAATACTGGACCATATATCCAATATGGATATATTAGAATAATTTCAATACTTAAAAAAAATAAAACAAATATAACTAAAGCTATAAAATTTTATAAATTAATTAATATTAATAAGATAGAATTTTCTTTAATTAAAAAAATAACAAATTTTGAAGAAATAATTAAAAAATCATCAAAAGGTAAACCACATATAATGTGTCATTATTTATATAAAATAACAGTATTATTTTCTAATTTTTATGAAACTAATAATATTAAATATATAAATAATATAAAAATTAAAAATAGTAAAATTAAATTAATAGCTATTATAGCAAAAATTTTAAAAATAGGATTATCTTTATTAGGTATACCTATACTTAAAAAATTATAATTTTTTTTGACCTACCGTAAATCTATAAAGATTCTTATAATCTTTATAAGAATTAATATTTATATAAGAATATCTATTTAATAATCTTATTACTATATTTTTATGAAAAGAAGCATGCTCTAAAACTAACCAACCATTTTTTTTTAAATAAAAAATAGAATTTTTAATAATATAATGAATATCACCTATACCTTTTAAATTAGATACTAAAGATAAATAAGATTCAAATCTTAAATCTCCATTTAATAAAAAAAAACTATTTTTATTTATATAAGGAGGATTACTAACTATTAAATCAAAACTATTAAAATTATTAATATTAGAAAACCAATCACTTTTAATAAAAGAAACATTTTTTAAATTTAATTTTTTAGAATTATAAATAGATAATTTTAATGATACATTATTAATATCTACTCCTAATATTTTAGAATTAATACAATTATATGCTAAAACTAAAGATATAGCTCCTGAACCAGAACCTAACTCTAATATATATTTATAATTATTTAAATTAATTAAATTAATTAAATATTCAACCATAACTTCAGTTTCTATCCTTGGAATAAAAATATCATAATAGATCTTAAAATTTAATCCATAAAAATAACATTTATTAATTATATATTGTAAAGGTTCTCCTCTTAATCTTCTTACAAAAGAACAAATTACTTTTTCTAATATAATATTTTTTAAAAAAAAATTTTTATTTAATAAAATCCAAGAATTGGATTTATTTAAATAAAAACCTAATAAAAACAAAAATTCATTAAATAATGAATAATATTTTTTACGAAATAAAAAAAATTTATTTAATAAATCTATAATTCTCATTTTTTAAATTATCATCATACTTAATAATAGGTTTAATTAATAAATTCAAATTACCATTTAAAATACTATTTAAACTGTATAAAGTTAAATTAATACGATGATCTGTAACTCTATTTTTTGAAAAATTATATGTACGATTTCTATAACTACGTAAACCACTACCTAATAATTTTTTTCTTTCTAAAGATATTTTATCATTATGTTTAGATAATTCTAAATTATAAATTCTAGCTTTTAAAACTTCTAATGCTTTATATTTATTTTTATGTTGAGAACGTTCTTTTTGACATTCTACCACTATACCAGTTGGAATATGTCTTAATCTAATAGCAGAATCAGTAGTATTAACATGTTGTCCACCTGCACCTGAAGATCTAAAAGTTTCAATTTTAATATCTTCATTTTTTAAAATAGGTAAATTAGATTTAGGTATATCAGGCATAACTGCTACTATACAAGTAGATGTATGTACTCTACCTTGAGACTCAGTTAACGGTACACGTTGTACACGATGTCCTCCAGATTCAAATTTTAATTTACCATAAACATTTTTACCAATAATTTTAATTATTATATCTTTATAACCACCACATTCAGTTACATTACTATTTATAATTTCTACTTTCCAATTATTATTTTCAGAATATTTTAAATACATTTTAAATAAATCTAAAACAAATAAAGAAGCTTCATTACCACCTGTTCCAGAATATATTTCTATATAAGCATTTAAAATATCATTTTTATTTTTTATATTTAATGAAAAAATAGATTCTTTTAATTTATTTAAATAATAATTAACATTATTTTCTAATTTAATTATTTCTTCTTTAACTAAATCACCAAGTTCATTATCATTTAATAATAGTTTAACAGAATTTAAATCAATTAAATATTTATTCCATTTATCAAAATAATTTTTAATTTTTAATAAACTATAATATTCTTTATACAAAGAAGAATCATCTTTATATTTTTTAATTTTTTTTTCACCAAAAATTTTTTTTTCTAATACAATTATACGTTTATTCAAAACTAACATTTTTGATTTAATTTTATTAAACATAAAAACCTTTTTATTTAATTTAAAATAATTAATTAACTAATTTATATAAATATATAAAAATTAACTATTAAACTATATACTAATTAACTAAATATTTTTTTTTTTCAAAAAAAAATAATTTTAATTAAATGATATAATAAAAAACATATTTTTTCTATAAAATTTACTATTTAAAAAAATGTGCATAAAATTAATTATAGGATTAGGTAATCCAAAAAAAAAATATTATAAAACTAGACATAATATAGGTATATGGGTAATAAATAAATTATTAAATAAAAAAACTAAACATGGAATAATATATTCTATTATTGTTAATAATAATAAAATATTTTTTTATACTCCTAATACATATATAAATAAAAGTGGAAAAAATATTCTTAAAATAAAAAAAAAATTAGGTATAAAAAGTAAAAAAATATTAATAATTCATGATGATATAAATATAAATATAGGAAAAGCAAAAATAAAAAAAGGCATTAAATTATGTACTCATAATGGAATTAAAAATATATATAAATATTTTAAAAAAAAAAATATATATAGACTAAGAATAGGAATAGGTAAACCAATACATAAAGAAAAACTAAATAATTTTGTATTATCTTCACCTAATGAAAAAGAAAAAAAATTAATTAATTTATCCATTAAAAAATCAATATATTGTATTAAATTATTATTTAAAAATAAAAATATGATAAAAGTACAAAATATATTAAATTCATATAAATAATATAAAAAAAATAATCTTTTTTTACTAAAAAAAATAATGTTAGAAATAAATAATTTCAAAAAAAAAATTATTAATATATATAAACAATATATATATATTAAAAAATTACACAATAATTTAAAATATAAAAATAAAATATATAAAAATAATATATATAATAAATATATAATTAATACATCAAAAAACAAAAAATTAGATTTTTTAAAAGAAAAAAAAAAAAAAAATAAATAATTTCAAAAAAAAATTTTTTTTATTAATTAAAACATTTAATAAATACAAAAAAAAAACAAATATAGAAAAAAAAAATAAAATTATTAATTTTATTAATAAAATTAAAAATTTTAAAATTATTTTTTTTTTAAATAAAAAAAACGATAAAAAAAATTGTTTTATTGATATACAACCAGGTTCTGGAGGTATAGATGCTCAAGATTGCGCAAATATTATATTTAAAATGTATATAAAATGGTCTGAAAAAAAAAAATACAAAATAAATATTTTAGAAAAAATAAAAAGTGAAACTTCAGGAATAAAATCATCTGTAATATCAATAACAGGTAAATATGCTTATGGATACTTAAAAAACGAAACAGGGATACATAGATTCATAAGAAAAAGTCCATTTAATACAAATAAAAAAAGACATACTTCATTTATATCAGTTTTCGTATATCCAGAAATAAAAGAAAAAAATAAACTTATACAACTAAATAATTCAGAAATTAAAATAGACGTATATAAATCCTCAGGTACAGGAGGACAACATGTAAATAATACAGAATCTGCAGTCAGAATAACACATATTCCAACAAAAATAACTACACAATGTCAAAATTATAGATCACAACATCAAAATAAGGAACAAGCAATCAAACAAATAATATTTAAATTAAACAAATATTTTGAAGATAAAAAAAAAATACAAAAAGATAAAAATCAACAAAATAAATCAGAAATAAAATGGGGAAATCAAATAAGATCATATATCTTAGATAAAAAAATTATAAAAGATATAAAATCTAAAATAAAAACTAACAATATTAATTGTATATTAAATGGTAATATAGATATATTTATAGAAAAAAATTTAGAAATAAACTATAAAAAAAAAAATGAAAAACATTAGTTGTATATATAAAATAAAAAATAAATATTTAAATTTTTCAAAAAAAAAATTAGAAGAAAAAAACCTATTAATTAATATAATAGGAAGAATAATTTCTAAAAGAAAAATGAAAAAAAATATATTTATAAATATACAAGATATACAAGAAAATATACAAATATTAATAAATAAAAATTTTTTAATTAAAAATAAATATTTAAACATTAAAAATAATATTAAAATAGGAAATTTTATTTATATTAGAGGATATATATATAAAACTAACACAAAAGAACTAACTATAAAATGTAAAAATTATAAAATTTTAAAAAAAATTAATAAATTTTTACCTGATAAACACAACAAACTTAAAAAAAAAGAAAAAAAATATAGACAAAGATATCTAGATTTAATAATAAATAAAAAAACAAGGAAAACTTTTCTAAAAAGAATTAAAATAATAAATTTAATAAGAAAATTTTTAAACAAAAAAAAATTTTTAGAAATAGAAACACCAATATTACACCCTATACCAGGAGGAGCTAACGCTAAACCATTTAAAACATACCATAATAAATTAAATATGGAAATATATTTAAGAATTTCACCAGAACTATATCTAAAAAAATTAATTATAGGAGGTTTTACAAAAATATTCGAATTAAATAAAAGTTTCAGAAATGAAGGAATATCTAAATATCATAATCCAGAATTTTCTATGTTAGAAATATATGAATCTTATACAAACTATAAAAATATGATGTCATTAACAGAAAATATTTTTAACTATTTAATTAAAAAAATATATAAAAATAAAAAAAAAATTTCTTTTAATAAATATAAAATAAATTTTAATACTCCTTATAGGAAAATTACTATTAAACAAGCAATATATAAATATTCTAAACTTTTTAATAATATTGAAGAAATAGAAAATACAAAAATAATAATTAAAAAAGCTAAAAAAATTAATATAAATACTAAAAACTATTCAATAGGAGAAATTATACTAAAAATATTTGAATCAACTACTGAAAAATATTTAATACAACCTACTTTTATAACAAATTATCCAACAGATGTTTCTCCTTTATCTAAAAGTAACATAACTAATTACAATATAGCAGATAGATTTGAATTATTTATTGGAGGATATGAAATAGGTAACGGATTTTCTGAATTAAATGATGATAAAGAACAAAAAAAAAGATTTAAACAACAAAAAAAAAATAAAAATTCAACAAAAAAAAACTTCTTCTATGATAAAGAATATATTAATGCACTAAAATATGGATTACCTCCTACTTCTGGAGTAGGTTTAGGTATAGATAGAATAGTTATGTTACTAACTAATAATAAATCAATCAAAGACGTTATACTATTTCCTTTATTAAAGGAAATTTAGTAAAATATAGATTTTAAAATAAAATTATTAGTAATTTTTTTTCTTAAATATATTTTTATATAAATATTATTTATTAAATTAAATTTAATTTTACTATTTTTTTTTTTAAAAAATAACTGTAATTTAAAAAAATTACTATAATAACATAAAATTTTTTCTTTATTTAAAAATAAAAAATTTATAATTTTATATAAATCTTTAAAATAAAAAATACAATCTTTCTTATTTAAAATAGTTATAAAAGGTTTACCTACTATTTGAAATAAACAACTACTTTTTTTTTTCCTATATATAGGAAACCATAATATATTACTTATATTATATATAATATTTTTTATAAATAATAAATTAAATAAATTATTTATATTAATAGTTTTTATACAAGTATCTTGTAAAGGATAATTATTAAAATTTACAGGAATAGTTTTTATTTCTAAATTAATAGGATAAATATCACTAAAATATTTATTATTAATTTTAATCAATTTAATATAATTTTCTATTAAATTACCTATCCATCCTTTATTATTTTTTTTTCTGTATAATAATTTATAGTTAATATTTTTAATCAAAAAAAATAGAGATTTACCATATATTAAATTAGATATATTTAATATATAATTATTACATAAATAATTAAAATTTAACATTTTTATAATTAAATAATTATAATTTTAAATAAAATAATATTATTATAATATAATAATTTAATTATTAAACATAATTTTTTTAAATATAAAAATAAATATTTATTGATTTATAAATATGTAAATATGAAAAAATATATAAAATTAATAAAAGAAATAATGAAAAATGGAGAAAAAAGAAAAGATAGAACAGGGATAGGAACAACATCTATATTTGGTAAACAAATAAAATTTAAAATAGATAAATATTTTCCATTAATAACTACTAAAAAATGTAATATTAAATCAATAATATACGAATTATTATGGTTTTTAAAAGGAGATACTAATATAAAATATTTAAAAAAAAATAACGTTAATATATGGAATAAATGGGCTAACTCAAAAGGTGATTTAGGACCAATATATGGTAAACAATGGAGAAAATGGAATTCAAATAATAAAGAAATAGATCAAATAAAAAATATAATTGAACAAATAAAAAATAACAGATATTCAAGAAGAATAATAGTATCTTCATGGAATGTATCTGATATAGATAAAATGTCTTTACCTCCATGTCATATATTATTTCAATTTTATATAACTAATGATAATAAATTATCATGTCAATTATACCAAAGATCATGTGATGTATTTATAGGATTACCATTTAATATAGCTAGTTATTCATTATTAACTTATATGATTGCACAACAATGTAATTTAAAACCTAAAGAATTTATATGGACAGGAGGAGATATTCATATATATAATGATCATATACAACATATTAAAACTATTTTAAAAAGAAAACCTTTAAAATTACCTAAACTAAAAATTATTAAAAAACCTAAAAATATATTTCAATATAAATATAAATATTTTAAAATTAAAAATTATAAATATTATCCTTATATTAAAGCTAATGTAGCTAAATAATTTTAATTAATTAATAAATTTTATATGAAACTAAAATGCGGAATAATAGGTTTACCTAATGTAGGAAAATCCACATTTTTTAATATTTTAACTAATAAAAACGTTAAAAATAAAAATTTTCCATTTTGTACTATAAAACCTAATATAGGTCATATATATATTGAAGATAAAAGATTAAAAAAAATTTCAAAAATTATAAATATCAAAAACATAAAATATGATACTTTAAATATTATAGATATAGCAGGACTAATTAATGGTGCATCAAAAGGATTAGGATTAGGAAATAATTTTTTACAAGATATTAAAAAAGTTAATATATTAATACATATTGTTAGATTCTTTGAAAATAAAGAAATAATTAATATTCATGAATCTATTAACCCATTAAGAGATATTAACATAATTAATAATGAATTATCATTATCAGATATAAATACATTAGAAAAAGAAGAAAAAAAAAAAACAAAATTTTCTTCATTAATTAAAAAAGTTATTAAAAATTTAGAAAAATATAAAACTTTACTTAACCTTAAATTTTTAACTAAAGAAAATTTATTTTTAAAAAAATTAAATCTTTTAACTAAAAAATATCAAATCTATATTTTTAATATAAATAACAAAACTTCAATTACAGATATTAAAAATACATCTAATTATTTAACAAAAAAATTTCCAATAATAAATATAAATATTAAAAAATATGAAAATAAATTTATAAATAAAAAAAAATACAATAATAAAATTGTTAAATTAATTACTAAATTATTAAATCTAAAAACATTTTTTACAATAAACAATACATCAATAACATCATGGGTATTAAAATCAAAAACTAATTCAATAAATGCAGCTAAAAAAATACATACAGATTTCAAAAAAAAATTTATAAAAACACAAGTAGTAAAATTTAAAAATTTTATTAAATATAAAAATTTTAATACATTAAAAAAAATGGGAAAAATAAAATATGAAAGTAAAAATTACATAATTAAAGATGGAGATATAATAAAATTTTTAATAAATAAATAAAATAAATTCTATTTAATTATATAAATTTAAAATAACTAATTAAGGATTTAATAATGTCATTTAAACAACCTAGTTTTTTTTATCTAATATTTAGTCTAGAACTTTGGGAACGTTTCGGATTTTATGGATTACAAGCAATATTAACTATTTTTTTAATTAAAAAATTTTCGATGTCTGAAAAAGAAGCAATAACACTATTTTCATCATTTACTGCTCTTTTATATGGATTAGTATCTTTAGGAGGTTGGTTAGGAGATAAAGTATTAGGTACTAAAAGAACTATTAAATTAGGATTAATAATCCTAACTTTAGGATATATAATAATTAGTTTATCAACAAATAATATATCTTTAATATATTTAGGATTATCAACTATAGCAATAGGAAATTGTTTATTTAAAGCTAATCCATCTACATTATTATCTATATGTTATAATAATGACGATAAAAAAATTGAAACAGCATTTATATTATATTATATGGCTATTAACATAGGTTCATTTTTTTCTATGTTATTAACTCCATGGATAGCTAGTTACTATGGTTGGAATACTGCTTTTTTCACATCAGTAATAGGTTTATTAATTAGTTTAATTAATTTTTTATATTTTCAAAAACACATAAAAGATTATGGATCTAAACCTGATTTTGAACCTTTAACTAAAACAAAAATATTTTTAACTTCAATAGGAATATTTATATTAATAATTTTTTCAAATTATATATTAAAAAACGAAAATTTATCTAACAATACATTATTATGTATAACTTTAATAGTTACATTTATTATAATTAAAGAAACAATAAAATTAAAAGATAATGCACAAAAAAGAATGATAGTAGCATTAGTTCTAATGATAGAATCAATAATGTTTTTTATTTTATATAATCAAATGCCAACATCATTAAATTTTTTCGCATTAAAAAATGTAAAAAGAAAATTTCTAGGATTTAATATAGAACCAATACAATATCAAGCTTTAAATCCTCTTTGGATAATATTAGCTAGCCCTATTTTAACAACTATTAATAATAATTATTCTAAAAAATTACCTATAACATTTAAATATGCATTAGGAATGATATCATGTTCGATTTCTTTTATAATTTTACCTATAGGAATATTAATAAATACAAACCAATATGGATTAATATCTCCAATATGGCTAATAGTTAGTTATGCTTTCCAAAGTTTAGGAGAATTAATGATATCAGGATTAGGTTTATCAATGATATCACAATTAATTCCATCTAAATTAAGAGGATTTTCTACAGGAGCATGGTTTTTAACAACATCTATTTCATCTATAATTTCAGGAAAAATAGCAAATCTTACATCTTTACCTAAAAATATTAACATAAATAAATTTACATCATTAAATATATACTATTATATATTTTTTCACATAGGAATTATAAGTGGTATATTTTCAATATTTATGATAATAATATCACCAATATTAAATTCAATAATTTATAAAAAAACAAAAAAATTAAATTAAATAAATATGTACTTTAAATACTACTTTTGGTTAAAGAGGTAATTTTGAATATAGCTACTATAATATGTATGCATGGTAAATTAGGTTTAGAAATACTAAAAACATCTGAACTTATAATAGGAAAACAAAAAAATATATATGCAGTTGAATTCTTATCTAAAGAAAATATAGATACATTAATTAATAAATATAAATATTTTTTAAATAAACTAAACACTAAAAATGGAATAATATTTTTTGTAGATATATGGGGGGGAAGTCCATTTAATGCAGCTAATAAAATGTTAACATCTATGAAAAATAAATGTGATATTATAACTGGAACTAATATTCCAATGTTATTAGAATTTTTAATGGCAAGAGAAGAAAAAAATAAAAAATTTGAAGAAATAATTAAAATAGCTTTAGAAAATGGAAAAATAGGAATTAACAATATTAATAAAAAAAAAAATAATAACTCATCAATTAAAAAAAATAATTTTTATAATGAAAAAAATATTGAAAATAAAAATTCAGAAAAAATGATACTTAAATTAATAAGAATAGATGATAGATTAATTCATGGTCAAGTGTCTACAGGATGGAGTAAAGAATTAAAAATTTCAAAAATAATTGTTATAAATGATAAAATATCTAAAGATAAAATTAGAACACAGTTACTTAAACAAGTATCTCCACCAGGAATAACTTCACATGTAGTTAATATAGAAAAATTTATAAAAGTATATAATAATCCTCAATATAATAAAGAAAAAGTACTATTATTATTTACTAATCCTACAGATATAATTAAAATTATTAACAAAGGAGTAAATATTAAATCTATTAATATAGGAGGAATGTCATTTAAAAAAGATAAACAACAAATTACTGATTCAATTTCAGTAAATAAAAAAGATATAAAATCATTTTATAAACTTCATAAAATGAACATAGAATTAGAAATTAGAAAAGTTCCAAATGATAAAAAAATAAATATAATTGAAATATTAAATAAACTTAATAATTAAAATATTTAATAAATAATAAAATGGAAATTACATTAATAAAAATAATATTAATATTTTTAGTAAGTTGTCTAATAGGAATAGATTCAATTTTAGATGAATTCCAAATACACAGACCATTAATATCATGTTCATTAATTGGATTAATATTAGGAAATTTAAAAACAGGTATTATAATAGGTGGAACATTAGAAATGATTTCATTAGGATGGATGAATATAGGAGCAGCTATATCACCAGATCCAGCATTAGCATCTATAATATCTACTATATTAGTAATATCAGGACATCAATCTATAGGATCAGGTATAGCTTTAGCTATACCATTAGCAGCTACAGGACAAATTCTTACTATAATAGTAAGAAGCTTAACTATAGGATTTCAACATTCAGCTGATAAAATTACAAATTCATATAAAAATCTATCATATATAACCTATCTCCATATGGGAGCAATGTTTTTACAAGCAGCTAGAATAGCTATACCTACTACTATAGTAGCTTTAACTGTTGAAACTAAAATACTACAAAACACATTAAATTTAATACCACATAATATAACTAACGGACTAAATATAGCTGGAGGTATAATTGTAATAGTTGGATATTCTATGGTAATAAATATGATGAAATCAGAATATCTTATGCCATTTTTTTATTTAGGATTTATAATATCAGGATTTTCTACATTTAACCTATTATCATTAGGTATAATGGGATTAATATTTTCAATAATATACATACAATTATCCCCTAAATATTATATTAAAGAAATAATAAAAACTAAAAATAACAAAAACGACAACCAATTAGAATAAAAAAATTTAAATGAACAAAAACATTAAAATACAAAAAAAAGATATAATAAAAGTATTATTACGTAGTACGTTTTTACAAGGTTCATGGAATTTTGAAAGAATGCAAGGACTAGGTTTTTGTTTTTCTATTTTACCAATAATTAAAAGATTATATAATAATAATATTAATGAAAGAAATAAAGCTCTAAAAAGACATTTAGAATTTTTTAATACTCATCCCTATATGATAGGACCTATATTAGGAATAATAATAGCCATGGAAGAAAAAAAATCAAACAATTTAAATAAAATAAAAAGTAGCTCAATTAATAACATTAAAATAGGACTAATGGGACCTTTAGCAGGAATAGGAGACCCAATATTCTGGGGAACTATAAGACCTATTTTATCTGCTTTAGGAGCAGGATTAGCTATTAAAGGTAATATAATAGGACCTATTATATTTTTTTTTTCATTTAATATAATAAGATTATCAACATTATATTATGGAATACATTACGGATATAATAAAGGATTAAATATTTTAAAAGATATAAATAACAATATTTTAAAAAAAATTACAGAAGGATCTTCAATATTAGGATTATTTGTTATGGGTGCATTAGTTAATAAATGGACAAAAATTAATATACCTATAATAATATCTAAATATATTAAACCAAATAATATTTTAAATATAATTACAACTCAGGATATATTTAATCAATTATTACCAGGATTAATACCATTAATATTAACATTAATATGTATGTGGATGTTAAAACAAAAAATTAATCCATTAACAATAATAATATCATTATTTATTATTAGCATCATAGGAAATAATTTAGGTATAATAACTAATTAATTATAGTTTTAAAAAAATATTTTAAGAATTAAAAATTCACCCCCATAAAAAAAATAATGGGGGATAATTTTATATTTTTATTTTAGATAAATCATTCTCATCAACTTCTGAGTTTATTTGTCCTACTAAATAAGAACTTATTTCAGTTTCTTGAAGAGCAACTTGAAGATTATCAGATATTAACCAATTATCCATCCAAGGAACAGGATTTTTATTTATTTTAAATGGAAGATTAATATCTTCACCAAAAATAGATTTGATTCTAATATTTGTAATATACTCTATATACCTACAAATAATATTATTATTTAAACCTATTATAGAACCATTAGAAAATAAATAATTAGCCCAATCTTTTTCTTGTTCTGCTACTTTAACAAATAAATTATAACCTTCATCTTTATAAGATTCAAAAATTTCTAACATTCCTTCACTTTTATTATTTTTAAATATATTCAATATATTTTGAACACCTACTAAATGTAAACTCTCATCTCTAGCAATAAACCTTATAATTTTAGCATTACCTTCCATTATTTTTCTTTCAGCAAAAGAAAAAGAACAAACAAAACTAACATAAAAACGAATAGCTTCTAAAGCATTAATACTTATTAAACATAAAAATATTTTTTTTTTAATTTCATTTAAATTTATTAAAATACTTTTACCATTAATAATATGATTTCCAAAACCAAATAAATTCCAATAATTAAAAATTTCTATTAAATCATCATAATATTTAGAAATATCAACAGATCTATTAACAATATATTTATTATCTACTATATCATTAAAAACTAAATTAGGATCATTAATAATATTCCTAATTATATGAGTATATGATCTAGAATGTATAGTTTCAAAAAAAGACCAAGTTTGTATCCATGTTTCTAATTCTGGTATAGAAACTAAAGGTAACAATGCAATGTTTGGACTTCTACTTTGTATAGAATCTAATAAAGTTTGATATTTTAAATTACTAAGAAAAATATGTTTCTCTATATCAGAGAGAAAATTAAAATCTATTCTATCTTTAGATAAATCAATTTCTTCAGGTCTCCAAAAAAAAGATAATTGTTTTTCTATTAATTTTTCAAAAATATTATATTTTTGTTGATCATATCTTGTAATATTAACTGATTGACCCAAAAACATAGGTTCTTTAAGTTGATTATTTTTTTTTCTAGAAAAAGTAGTATAAATCATATTTATATATATAAAACTAAAAATTATAATTCACAATTATTACATACATTATCATTATTATATTTACAATAATAATCATTATTTATTTCACATTTATTATCTTCAGAATTATCTCTAATATTCTGATAATATAAAGTTTTTATACCTAATTTATAAGATATTAATATATCTTTTAATAATTGAGTCATAGGAATTTTATTATCTTTAAAACGAGATGGATCATAATTCGTATTAGCTGATATAGATTGATCAATAAATTTTTGCATAATAGCAACTAACTGTAAATAACCATTATTATCAGGCATATCCCAAAGTAATTCATAATTATATTTTAAATGTTCAACATCTGGAATAATTTGTTTTACAATACCATCTTTTGATAATTTAATAATAATATATCCTCTAGGAGGTTCTATACCACTAGTTGAATTAGATAATTGAGAAGAAGTTTCAGAAGGCATTATAGCTGATAAAGTAGAATTACGTAAACCATATTTTTTTATTTTACTTCTTAGATCTTCCCAATTAAGATGTAAAGGTTCACTACATATATCATTAACATCTTTTTTATATGTATCAATAGGTAATAAACCTAATGAATATTTAGTTTCATTAAAAAATAAACATTTTCCTTTTTCTTTAGCTAAAATATTAGAAGCATTTAATAAATAATACTGAATATATTCAAATGTTTTATGTGTTAAATTATTAGCACTACCATCAGAATATTTTACATTATTTTTAGCTAAATAATATGCAAAATTAGTTACCCCTATACCTAAAGAACGTCTTCCAAAACTACTTTTTTTAGCAGATAATAAAGGATAATTTTGATAATCAATTAATTCATCTAAAGCTCTAACTATTAATAAAGATAAATCTTTTAACTCATATAAATTTTTAATTTTACCTAAATTAAAAGCTGATAAAGTACATAATGCTATTTCACCTTCTTCATCTAATTTAGGAGAAACTAAAGGTTTAGTAGGTAAAGTAATTTCTAAACATAAATTAGACTGTCTAATAGGAGCTATATTTACTATAAAAGAACTATGTAAATTACAGTGATCAACATTTTGTATATATATTCTTCCAGTAGAAAGTCTCTCTCTCATCATTAAAGAAAATAAATCAACAGCTTTAATAGATTTTTTATTTATTAATAAATCTTTTTCATAATTTAAATATAATTCTTCAAATTTATCTTGATCAATAAAAAAATAATTATATAAATCAGGTACATCATTAGGATTAAATAATGTTATATTTTGTTTATTAATTAATCTACTATACATCAATTTATTTAATTGAACACCATAATCCAAATGTCTTACTCTATTTTCTTCTATTCCACGATTATTTTTCAAAACTAACAAATTTTCTACTTCTAAATGCCAAATAGGAAAAAAAACTGTAGCAGATCCTTTTCTTAAACCACCTTGAGAACAAGATTTTACAGCACTTTGAATAAATTTATAAAATGAAATACATCCAGTATGAAATGCTTCACCATTTCTTATAGAACTTCCTAAAGCTCTTAATCTACCTAAATTTATACCTATACCAGCTCTTTGAGATACATATTTAATAATAGCATCTGAAGATGCACTTATAGAATCTAATGTATCATCACATTCAATTAAAACACAAGAACTAAATTGTTTAGTAGGAGTTCTTACTCCTGCAATTATAGGAGTAGGTAAAGATATTTTAAATAAAGATATAGCATCATAAAATTTTTTTATATAATTCATTCTAATAGAACTTTTATATTTTGAAAATAAACAAGCTGCTATTAATATATAAGCAAATTGTAAACTTTCATAAATTTCACCTGTAACTCTATTTTTAACTAAATATTTATTTTCAAGTTGTTTAACTGAAATATACGATAAACTCATATCTCTATCATGAACTATAAAATCATTCATTAAATTAAAATCTTCTTTAGAATATATTTTCAATAAATCTTTATCATATTTATTTATATTAACTAAACGTAAAACATGATCATATAAATGAGGAGGAATAAATTTACCATAAGCTTTTTTTCTTAAACTATATATCAACAATTTAGCTGCTACATATTGATAATTTGGATATTTTAAAGATATTAAATCAACAGTTGATTTTATAATAATTTCATGTACATCAGAAGTTTTAATACCACAATAAAATTGTATTAAAGATCTAGATTTAATTTTTAAAGTTGAAACATTTTTTATACCTTTAGATGCCCATAATAAAATATTATTAATTTTATCTAAATTAATTAATTCTTTTTTACCATTTCTTTTAATAACAAATATTTCTTTATTCATTAATAACCTTTCAAAAAACTAATTATAATAAAAAATATATATAATAAATAAATTTATTTAATTTATATAAATAAGAATTTAACAATTTTTAAAAAATTAGAAAAAAAATTAAAATAAGAAAATATAAAAAATTAACTTATTAAAATTTAATAAATTTTAAATATTAAATTTAATAAATCACTTATATAATAATATATATTATTATCATAATTTATACAAAATAAAAACTAAAAAATTAGAAAATGAAAAATAAAATTAATAACACAAAAATTATAAATATAGAAGATGAAATTAAAAAATCATATATAAATTATGCAATGTCAGTAATTATAGGTAGAGCATTACCAGATGTAAGAGACGGATTAAAACCTGTACATAGACGTATATTATATGCTATGTATATATTAAAAAACAGATATAATAAACAATATAAAAAATCTGCACGAATAGTAGGTGATGTGATAGGTAAATATCATCCACATGGAGATAATGCAGTTTATGATTCTATAGTTAGAATGGTACAAAAATTTTCTTTAAGATATCCATTAATAGATGGACAAGGAAATTTTGGATCTATAGATGGAGATTCAGCTGCAGCTATGAGATATACAGAAATTAAAATGTCTAAAATAACAGAAAAATTTATAATAGATATAGAAAAAAAAACTATAAATTTTATACCTAATTATGATAATTCAGAAAAAATTCCTGAAATTTTACCTACTCAAATACCAAATATTTTAATAAATGGATCTACAGGAATAGCTGTAGGAATGGCTACTAATATTCCTCCACATAATATTACAGAAGTTATGAATGCTTTTATAGCGTTTATTGATAACAAAAAAATTAATACTATTTCATTAATGAAATATATTAAAGGACCAGATTTTCCTACTGGAGGTATAATAGAAAAAAGTAAAGAAATATATAGAGCATATAAAACTGGAAGAGGAACAATTAAAATAAAAGCTAAAATTAAAATTAACAAAAAATTAAAAAATAACAAAGAAAATATAATTATACACGAATTACCTTATCAAGTTAACAAAACTAAATTAATAGAAAAAATAGTAGAACTAATAAAAGAAAAAAAAATAGAGGGTATAAATAATATTAAAGATGAATCTAATAAAGAAGGAATGAGAATTGTAATAGAAATTAAAAAAAAATTTAAATCTAAAATTTTAATAAATAAACTATTATATTTAACTAATTTAGAAATTTCATATGGAATTAATATTGTAGCATTACACAAAAATAAACCACAAATTTTAAATTTAAAAAAAATTATAAAAATATTTATAAAACATAGAAAAAAAATAATAATTAAAAAAACTTATTTTAAAATTAAAAAAATAACAAAAAAAATACATATTTTAGAAGGATTATTTATAGCTTTTAATAATATAGATTATATTATTAATATAATAAAAAATTCAAATAGCATAAATAAATTAAAAAAAAAATTATCTAATATTAAATGGAATACAATTAAAATAAAAAAATATATTTTTAATAAAATTGATAATGAATACATATTAACAGATAAACAAATTATTTCAATAATAAATATAAATTTATATAAATTAACTAATTTAGAAAAACAAAATATTATAATAAAATACAAAAATAATTTAAAAAAAATAAAAAATTTAAAAAAAATATTAAACGATAAAAAATTTTTAGAAAATATAATAAAAGAAGAATTTATAAATATAAAAAATAAATTTGGAGATAAAAGATTAACTACAATTAATAAACTAACTAAAAAAATAAAAGAAAAAGATTTAATTAAAAAAGAAAGAATAATAATTATTATTACAAAATTAGGTAATATAACCTATCAAAAAATTTCATTATATAAAATACAACATAGAGGAAGAAAAGGTAAATTAATTTTTAAAACTAAACAAAATGATCGCATAAACAGAATATTATTAACTAATACACATAATAATATATTTTTTTTCTCTAATAAAGGCAAAATATTTTCTTTAATAGCTTATAAACTTCCTAATAATGAAAATTTTCCTAAAGGTAAAAAAATTAAAAATATCCTAAAATTAAATAAAAACGAAAAAATTAATAAGATGTTATCTTTTAATAAAGAAACACTTTTAAATAAAAAAAATATATTAATATTAACTAAAAATGGAATAATTAAAAAAATAAAAATAAAAAAAATAAAAAAAATAACACATAAAGGAACTTCTATTTTAAATTTAAAAAATAAAGATAAATTAATAGAAGCTAATTTTACTACTGATAATAATAAAATTATGTTATTTACAAAATTAGGAAAAACTATAAAATTTTCAGAAAAAAATATAAGAAATACAGGAAAAAAATCTTTTGGTATTAAAGGAATAAATTTATTAAAAGATGATAAAATTAGATCATTAGTAATTCTAAACAAAAATGAAAAAATATTAATAACTACAGAAAATGGATATGGTAAAATAACTTCTTTAAAAGAATTTCCCACTAAATCAAGAGCAACTAAAGGCATAATAAGTATAAAAATAAATAATAAAAATGGCTTTTTATTAAAAGCTATAAAAATTAAAAAAAAAAACAAACAAATATTTATTATAACAAACGTAGGTAATTTAATTAGAATACCTATTTCAGAAATAAATATTTTAAAAAGAAATACACAAGGTGTTATTTTAATAAAATTAAAAAATAAAGAAAAAGTAAAAGATATACAAAAAATATAAAAATAATAAATTTATATTTCAATAGAACTTTATAAAATATGAACTGACATAGTATTACTAGCTCCTGAATCTACTAAAGCACCAGATACCATAACTACTTTATCACCTTTTTTACCAAAATTAGTAGATATAGATAATTTTTTACCTATACTATAAAAATCATCTGTAGATTTTACAGAATTAATTAATAATGGTATAACTCCTTTAGTTAATAAAAGTTGTTTAAAAACTATATTACTATCTGTTAAAGCTAATATTAAAGATTTAGGAAAATATTTCCTAATTAATCTTGCAGATTTTCCTCTTTTAGTAAAAACTAATATTAAAGGAGAATTTAATTTTCTAGAAATATCTACTGAACTTTTACAAATAGCTTCACTAATACTCATAATTTTATTATTTTCTTCTTCATAATAAGGTATATAATTAATCATAGAAGAATCAGCTCTTTCACAAATACTACACATAGTTTTAACTGCTTCTATAGGATAATTACCTTTAGCACTTTCTCCAGATAACATAACCGCATCAGTACCATCTAATATTGCATTAGCTACATCTCCTGATTCAGCTCTAGTAGGACGAGGATTTTTAATCATAGATTCTAACATTTGAGTGGCTGTTATAACTATTTTTTTATTTAAATTACATTTTTTAATAATCATCTTCTGAGCAAATATAACGTCTTCTGTAGGTATTTCTACTCCTAAATCACCTCTAGCTACCATTATTCCATCAGAAACATTTATAATTTCATCAAAATTTTTTAATCCTTCTCTACTTTCAATTTTAGAAATAATTTGAATATTTTCACCACCGTTTAAATCTAAAAATTTTCTTATTTTTAATATATCTTTATATGTCCTTACAAAAGAAACAGCTATAAAATCTACTTTATTTTTACATCCAAAAATTAAATCTCTTTTATCTCTTTCATCTAAAGATGGTAAATCAATAGATATATTAGGTAAATTTATACCTTTATTTTCACCCAATACACCACTATTTAAAACTTTACATATTACTTCACCTAATTTAAAATTTATATCAATTACTTCCATTGATATTAATCCATCATCTACTAATATTAAACTACCTACTTTTACATTAGTAAATAATTTTTTATAAGAAACTCCAATTTTCTTTTCATTTCCAATATAATTAACATCATTACAAATAAAACTAAATAATTGATTAGTATGTAAAATTACTTCTTTTGAATCTTTTAATTTTAAAGTACGTATTTCAGGTCCTTTAGTATCTAATAATATAGCAGCATATTTACCAGTAATACTAATAGCTAACTTTAAATTATTTATATATCTTTTATGATCATTATAATTTCCATGAGAAAAATTTAATCTCATTACATTCATACCAGAATTTAATAATTCTATTATAGAATCTTTAGTATCAGTAGAAGGACCAACAGTACATACTATTTTAGTTTTTTTAATCATTTAATATAATATAATCAAATTAATTTTATTAAATATTGCGTTCTAGTGGAATTGAACCACTGACTTCCATCACGTCAAAATGGCACTCTACCTCTGAGTTAAGAACGCTTACTTAACTAACAGTATTAAATTATAAAATATAATTAATATTAATGCAAATAATATATATTTAATACAAATTATATTTTTTAAAAATAAATATTTCAATAATGTTATTATTATAAAAAATAATAATTATTATAAAATAATTAATAAAAATAATAAAAATTTATTTTATTAATTAATAATAAAATTAAATTTTATAAAATGAACATAATAAAAGAATTAGAAAAAAGAAAATTAATAAAACAAATTTCTAACAGAAAAAAATTAATTAAAATATTTTATAAAAAAAAAAATAATATTTATTGTGGTTTTGATCCAACTTCAGATAGTCTTCATTTGGGTCATTTAATACCGTTAATAACTTTAAAAAGATTAATTAAAATTGGTCATAAAATAAATATTTTATTAGGAGAAACTACATCTATAATAGGAGATCCAAGCTTTAGAACTAAAAAAAGATTATTTTTTTCAAAAAAAAAAATTAATTTATTTACACAAAAAATTAAAAAACAAATTGAAAATATATTAAAAAATAATAATAAAATCACTTTTTTAAATAACAAAAATTGGTTTAATAAAATGAAAATTACATTTTTATTAAAAAATATAGGTGAATATTTTATAATCAATCAAATGTTAAATAAAAAAGCAATAAAAAAAATTAATTTAGAAACTAAACAAAAATTATCTTTTTCAGAATTATCTTATAATATATTACAAAGTTATGATTTTTTATATTTATATGAAAATAAAAATATAAATATCCAAATTGGAGGATCAGATCAATGGGGTAATATTACCTCAGGAATAAAATTAATAAAAAAAATACATAATAAAGAAGTATTTGGTATAACATTACCATTAATAACTAAAAAAAATGGATTAAAATATAGTAAATCAGAAAAAAAAAATTTATGGTTAGACTCAAAAAAAACTAATCCATATGAATTTTATCAATTTTGGTTAAATATTTCTGATAATTTAGTTAATTTATTTTTAAAACAACTAACTTTTTTAAAACTCAAACAAATTAAAAGAATTAAAAAATTTAAAAATATAAATATATCTAAACAAATATTAGCTAAAAAAATAACTACCATAATTCATGGTGAAAAAAACATTAAAAAAATTAAATCTATATCTAAAATTTTATTTTTAAATTTTAAAAAAAAAATAACAGAAAAAGATTTAAAAAAATTATATAATAATAAACTTTTTATTAATAAATTAGAAATAAAAAATAATATATATATTAAAGATATTTTAATTTTATTAAATATTACTAAATCAAAAACTCAATCTTTTAATTTAATTAAAAATAAATCTATACAAATTAATAAAAATAAAATAATTAATACTAATTATAAATTAACTAAAAAAGATAAACTTTTTAATAAATTTACTATTTTAAATAAAGGTAAAAAAAATATATTTTTAATAATTTGGAAACAATAAAATAATTTTAAAACTTTTACTTATGAATAAATATAAAAATAAAAAAAATATAGAATTTGAAATTAAAAGAATATATACAAAAAAAATTAAATACAAATCATATAATATACCTAATATATTTTATGAAAAATTAAATACTAAAACAAATTTAAAAATAAAAATTTTAAAAAAAAAAATAATAAATCATATGTATGAAATTAGTTTAAATATAAATTTAAAATTAATAAATTTAAATAAAAAAATATTAAAATGTACTGTACACCAATCAGGTTTTTTTTATATTAAAGACAAAAAAAATATAAAATATTATACTAATATTTTATGTGCTAATATTCTATATCCATATGCTAGTGAATGTATTTCTAATTTAATTAATAGAGGATCATTTTCAATGATAGATATTATACCAATTAATTTTTCATTAATTTTAAAAAATAAAAATAATAAATTCAAAAAAAAAAATAGTAAATAATATTATTTACTAAAAATAAATTATTTAATATATAAAATAACTTATTATAAATAATAATAAGTTATTATTATATAATATAATATTATATATATAAAATATATTTAATTATATAATTATTTAAATTAATAAAATATAAAAATTATTTAAAATATTTACTTTTATTTAAATTAGAAAATTCATCACATCCTTTATATAATACAACATCATTTAATTCCTCTTCAATTCTAATCAACCTATTATATTTAGATACTCTTTCTGATCTACTCATTGATCCAGTTTTAATTTGACCTGAAGAAACTCCCACAGATAAATCTGATATAGTAGTATCTTCAGTTTCACCAGATCTGTGTGAAATTATTACTGAATAACTATTTTTTTTAGCCATATTAATTGTATCTAAAGTTTCACTTAAAGTACCAATTTGGTTAGGTTTAATTAAAATAGAATTAGCAACTTTATTTTTTATACCTTTTTCTAATAATTTAATATTAGTAACAAATAAATCATCACCAACAATTTGTACTTTATTACTTAACTTATTAGTTAAATAACTAAAACCATTCCAATCATCTTCACTAAATGGATCTTCTATAGAAATTATAGGATATTTATCAACTAATTTTAATAAATAATCTGAAAATTCTATATAAGAAAATTTTTTATTTTCACTATTTAAATAATATAATTTATCTTTTTTATTATAAAATTCATTAGCTGCACAATCAATAGATATAAATACATCAACACCAGGTTTATATCCTGAATTAATAATAGCTTCTATAATTAGAATTATTGCCTCTTCATTAGAATATAAATCAGGTGCATATCCACCTTCATCTCCTATAGAAATTTTTTTATTATTTTTTCTTAAAATTTTACCTAAATTATGAAATATTTCAGATCCAATTCTTACAGCATGTCTAAAACTTTTAGCACCTACCGGTAAAATCATAAATTCCTGTATATCTATATTATTATCAGCATGACAACCACCATTAATAATATTCATCATAGGAATAGGCATAGAATATTTTCCATAATTTCCACTTAATTTACTTATATAAGTATAAAAAGGTAAATTTAAACAACTAGATGCAGCTTTAGATACAGCTAAAGATAATGCAAGAATAGAATTTGCTCCTAATTTAGATTTATTATTTGTACCATCTAAATCTATCATAATTTTGTCTATATATGATTGATCAGTACAATCTAAACCTATTAATTCTTTAGAAATTATATTATTAATAATAAAAACAGATTTCATTACTCCTTTACCTAAAAATCTATCATAATCATTATCACGTAATTCTACAGCTTCATTAGTTCCAGTAGAAGCTCCAGAAGGTACAATAGCTCTACCATAAAATTTATCTTGTACATGAACTTCAGCTTCTACTGTTGGATAACCTCTAGAATCTATTACTTCTCTACCTAATATTTTTGTTATTTTACTCATATACTAAACCTTATTTACAGTTAAATTATTATTTAACTTATAAGTATAAGATGCTTTAATAAAACTATCAAATAATGGATGTGATAAAAATGGAGTAGAACTAAATTCAGGATGAAATTGACAAGCTATAAACCATGGATGATTAATTAATTCAATAATTTCTACAAAATTAAATAATTTATTATATGTATTTCTAATTGAAAAACCAGAAATATTTAATTCACCAGATTTTTTTAATTCAGGTAATAAAAAATTATTAACTTCATATTTATGTCTATGACGTTCTAATATAAAATTAGATTTATATATATCATAAGCAAGTGTATTTTTAACTAAAAAACATTTTTCTAAACCTAATCTCATATAACCCATTTTATTTTTTTTACTAAAAAAATAATCATAATCTCTTTTATTTTCCCCCCATTCATTAATCATAGCTATAATTGGATAACTACAATTAGGTGAAAATTCTGTAGAATTAGCATCAGTAAATCCTAAAACATTCCTAGAAAATTCTATAATTGCAACTTGCATACCTAAACAAATACCTAAATAAGGAATATTATTTTCACGAGCATATTTAGCAACTAAAATTTTTCCTTCTACTCCTCTATATCCAAAACCTCCAGGTATTAATATACCATTTAATGAAGATAAAATTTTTAAATCACCTAAATTTTTTAATTTCTGTGAAGAAATCATATTAACTTTAACTGATAAATTATTTTTTAATCCAGCATTTTTTAAAGCTTCTAATACTGATTTATAAGAATCAGGATAATTAATATATTTACCTACTAAACCTATAAAAACTTCTTCTTTAATAGATTTTTCTAAATATATAATTTTATCCCATTTACATAATTTAGCTTTTAATTTTTTAAAACCTAAATAATTACTAATATAAATATCTAAACCTTGAGAAGATAATAAACTAGGTATTTCATAAATAGAATTAACATTATATAAAGATATTATAGCTTTACGAGAAACATTACAAAATAAAGATATTTTACAACAATCTTTATAAGATAATTTATAATCTGAACGACAGATTAACATATCAGGTTGTATACCATTAGATAACAAAATTTTGACTGAATGTTGTGTAGGTTTAGTTTTATACTCATTTACATATTTTAAATATGGTACTAAAGTTAAATGTATATAAAAAACATAATTTTTAAATTTTCCTAAAGACATTTGACGAATAGATTCTAAAAATGGCAATGATTCTATATCACCTACTGTACCACCTACTTCAACTAAAACTACATCATAACCTTTACCAATATTAATAATATATTTTTTTATAAAATTAGTTATATGAGGAACAATTTGAACAGTTTCACCCAAATAAAAACCATTACGTTCATTATTTAAAATTTCAGAATAAATTTTACCAGTTGTTAAATTATTCAAACTAGTCATTTTAACGTTAGAAAATCTTTCATAATAACCAAAATCTAAATCAGCTTCATATCCATCTTCAGTAATATAAACTTCTCCATGTTGTTTAGGACTAATAGTTCCAGGATCAACATTTATATATGGATCTAATTTCATTAAATTAACTTTTAAATTACATGCTTCTAATAATGCAGCTATAGAAGCAGTTGTTATACCTTTACCTAATGAAGATACTACCCCACCTGTAATAAAAATATATCTAGTTAACATAAAAAATAAAACTCTTAAGTTTTTAAATTAAAATTATTTGATATATATTAATATATATGATAAAATCTTTTCAGATAGATTAACAATTTTATAATATTAGCGGGGTAGAGCAGCGGTAGCTCGTCGGGCTCATAACCCGAAGGTCGTTGGTTCAAATCCATCCCCCGCAACTTCTTATAGTTTTAAAAAAATTTTATTATTCTTTTAAGAATAGAAACTAAAATAATTCCCCTAAATAAACCAAATATAATTCCTAAAAATTTATCTATAAGATAAAAATTTGAACAAATTAAAAAATTAAAAAAAAATTGAAATATTTTCTTTAAAAAATAACCTAAAATCATTAAAAAAATTAAAAAAAAGAAAAAAAAATAATCTAAAAAGATTGAATTTTTTATTGTAAATAAATTTAAAACATATATATATATATATATCATTTCAGAATAATATTTAGTATATAATATATATACTATATACCATATAAATATGTATACTAATTCTTTTAACAAACCATGTTTAAATCCACCTAAAACAGATAATAAAACAATAAAAAAATTCAAAAAATCTATAAAATTCATAAATATCATAATTTATATATAAAAATTTTTAATAAAATCACCTACAACATAAAAAGAACCAAAAATCAACAAAAATCATCTTTTTAAATTTTAAATTAATTAATAAATATTTAAAAGCATTTTTGAAACTATTAAAAACATATCCAATAATCAACTTTTTTTTTTCTAAAAATATAGATATATATAAACCATTTACAACTTTCTACTACTAATATTACAATAATATAAATAATTAACTAATAGTAACATATTAATTAATATATTATAAATATCTTTATAAACTAAAATACCAACAATAACATATATATGTGTTTATTTTTTTTTCTTTTTTTCAATAAATAATTTAATAAAAATTTATTAGCACAAGAATTATAAGCTAAATATAAAATTATGTATAAATTAAGATTAACAATATTAAATCTTATAAAAAAAAATATACTATTAATTAAATAATAATATTTAATATCTACTTTAATTAAAAAACACATTAGTACTATTATAGAAATACTTATATTAATAATAAAAATTTTATATGATAATAGTAAATATAATTTTATATAATTAATTTTATTAACTAATAACCAATTATTTTTATTTATAATAAAATTATAATCTTTTTTTTTAAAAAAAAATATGAAAAATCAGATTTTTCAATTTTATTTAAATATATATTATATATATTATAATCTATAAATATTACTAATTTACTATTTTTTAAAATACTAATTTTTTACTTAAAAATATTTTTCAAAACAATATATAAAATATCTATATGATAAAATAATATATTAGTAATTATAGATATATATAATTTAATAACACTAGTAGAATCTAATATTACACCTAAACCAAATTCTAATATTAGAATATATACCTTAAATTTTATAAATTTTAATAAAATATATAAAATAAAATATTAAAATAAAAATAAATTATTCCTAATAAATACTTTATTAATATTAAATAATATATTATTATTTAAATAATCAAGTAATATTTTAACATTAATTATATTTTTTTTTTATAATAAAAAAAAATAAAAAGAAGTATATAAACTTAATATATTATAACTATTTTAAATTAATAAATACTCTAATACCATAGATATGGTACATTTTCCATTAGTACCACCTATAAGTAATAACTAAAATATATTTATAATTTAAAATACCAGTTATATAAATAATATAATAAAAATTGTCTAAACTATATTTTTAGATTTTTAAAATCATAATTTGATATTGTATTTAAATAATTAATACAACTTACTTAAGTTAATTCTTTATTAAATTTTTTATTAAATAAAACATAATTTTATAATTTTTAACAATTTTAATTATTTATAAAAATTTTATATTTTTATAATAAACAGTATGTAAATATAAACCATTAGAAGGTATTAAATTATATTTCAAATATCTAATTCTACAAGAGAGTAAACTTTTAATCCAATAATAAGGTTTTTTATTTAATCCTACTAAAACTAAACTAGTAACTATATTACGTATCATTTTATATAAAAAAGAATTAGCTTTTATATCAAAAAAAATATAATTATTTTTTTTATAAATTTTTATATAAAAAATTTTTCTAAACATATTATTTGTATTACCTTTTACAGAACTAAAAGAACTAAAATTATAATTACCTATTAAATATTTAGAACCTTTTATCATTGAAGTTATATTTAAATAATTTACTTTTAAATAAGTAACTAATTTATATAAAAAAATAGAATAAAATTTATAAATAGAAATAACATAAATATATCTTCTAGCTATAGCATCAAATCTAGCATGAAATTTATTACTTACATATTTAACCCATTTTACATAAATATCTTTATTAAGAATAGAATTTAATCCATTTACCCAATTACTTTCTTTAATATATAAAGAAGTATTAAAATGAAACACCTGTCCTAAACTGTGTACACCAGAATCTGTTCTACTAGCACAAAATATATTAACACTATGATTAGCTATTTTAGCTAAAGAAATTTCTATATTTTCTTGAATACTTGATTTATTTTTATCTTTTTGTTTTTGCCAACCTATATAATTAAAACCATTATATTCAACACAAACTAATAATCTATATTTTTTATATAACATAAAATTATATATATTTTAAAATTTATTTTTTTTTAAAATTACGTAAATAATATAATTTAGATTTCCTATAATTTACTTTTTTTTTAACTAATATTTCATGTAAATTAGGAGAATATAATGGAAAAACTCTTTCTACTCCTTCACCATAAGAAATTTTTCTAATAGTAAATGAAGAATTTAAACCTCTTTTTCTAAAAGATATAACTATACCTTCAAAAGATTGAATTCTTTTTTTATTACCTTCTACAACCCAAATTTTAATTTCTAAAATATATCCTGTTTTAAAATATGGAATTTTTCTTAATACTTGACTAGATTCAAGTATATTTAATATTCTTTTTTTCATATTATTATTAATAATAATTAATTACTAATTTATTTATTTTTTATTTTATTCAAAATAAACATTAATTTTTTTTTTATTTTTTTTTTTTTTAATAAATATGGTTTTTTTAAAAAAGTTTGTTCTAAAGATTTTTTAAATTTCCAAAAATTTATATATTTATGATTACCTGAAAATAAAACATCAGGTACTTTCATACCTTGAAAAATTTTAGGACGAGTATAATTAGGATTTCCTAATAATCCATTATAATTACTAAAAGAATCTAAATAAGAAGATTTAATATTATTTAAAACTCCTGGTAAATTTCTAACTATAGAATCTATAACTACTAAAACAGAAATTTCACCACAACTTACGACATAATCTCCTATAGATAATTCATAATCTACATATTTATCTATAATACGTTGATCAATTCCATTATATCTACCACATATAAATATATTAGATTTAAATTTTAATAATTTAAATATTATTTTTTTATTTAATATTTTACCTTGAGGAGATAAATAAACAACACAAAATTTTTTTTTATAAAATTTTTTAGCATCATTAATAGCACAAAATAATGGTTCTGGTTTTAATATAACACCAGGACCTCCTCCATAAATTTTACCATCAATTTTATTAGTTAATACATAATCTCTTGGATTCCAAAAATTAATTTTTATTAAATTATTTTTTATAGCTTTATAAATAATTCCATTACAAAAAACAGAATCAAAAAAAAAACTATTAACAGTAATTAAACCAAAATTCATATAATTTTATATTTATTTTTTTTAAAAAAAATATTAATTTTATTATTTTAATAATATTTTAAAAATTTTAATAACTAAATAAATAATTAATTTTTTTAAAAAACATATTATAAATAATTAAAATAAATTATTTTATTTTTTAAAAAATATTTTCAAAAATAAAAATTTATATATATATTAATTATATATAAGTTTTATATAATTTAAATAAATATTTAACTCTATTAGTAGGCAAAGCTCCTTTCTTTAACCAATATTCAAATATTTTTACATTAAAATTAAGATAATATCTATTATTTTTAATTAAAAAAGGATTAAAAAAACCAATTTTTTTTAAAAACTTTCCATTACAAGATTTACGTTTATCAGCAACCATAATTTTATAAAATGGTTTTTTTTTTTTACCATATCTAGCTAATCTAATTACAACCATAAAATTATATCCTCAATTTATAAAAACATAATTTAAATCAATATAAAAATTATTTATTGACATTAAATATAATTAATTTTACAATATATAAATAATTTCCTCTGTAGTTCAGTAGGTAGAACGGCGGACTGTTAATCCGTATGTCACTGGTTCGAATCCAGTCGGAGGAGAAAAATAAAATTAATAAAACTTAAAACATATTAAGTATCTATATTTATTATATTTATATAATTTTTTTCTATAAAATTTTTCCTTGATTTTACATCTTCACCCATTAAAATTTTAAATAAATTATCAGCCTTAATAACATCTTTAATAGATATTTTTAACATTAATCTATTCTTAGGATCCATAGTTGTTTTCCATAACTGATCAGGATTCATTTCTCCTAATCCTTTATATCTTTGTATAAAGATTTTTTTCTTAGTTTTTTTTTGAACTAAATTTATTAAATAATAAAAATCTTTTATTATATATTTTTTTTTATTTAAAAAAATAAAAAAATCAATTTTTTTCCTAAAAAAATAAAGTTTTTTACCTAATTCAAATAAATCATTATAATGATTATTTAAAAAAAAATTATTTAATAAAATATTTTTTTTAAAATAATTATCTTTTTTATAAAAAATAAAATTTATCATTTTTTTATCATCATAAAATAATTTTCCAAAAAATTCATTTTTATTTAAATCTATATTTTTATTTAAATTAAATAAAAATTTTTTTAACCATATAATATGACTTTCATTATTTAATAATATAATTTTATCAAAAAACATTAATTCATTTAAAAAATAATTTAATAATATATCTTCTTTATTAAACAATAAATTATATATTTTTATATATAAATAAGAATATTTAACTAAATTAATAGTATTAATTATTAACTCATTATTTTTATTATATAAATTAACATCTTTAAAAGATAATAAAAGTTTTTTTTTTAAAAAATCTTTTTTATTATTAACATAATATTCTTTATTATACCTTTTTAATCTAAATAAAGGAGGCTGTGCTACATATAAATGACCATTAATTATTAAATCTTTCATATATCTATAAAAAAAAGTCAATAATAAAGTACGTATATGAGCTCCATCAACATCAGCATCAGTCATTATTATTATAGTATGATATTTTAATTTATTAATATTAAAATTATCACAAATAATACCACATCCTAAAGATACTATAAGAGAACTAATTTCTTTTGAAGATAAAATCTTATCAAGACTAGACTTTTCTACATTTAGTATTTTACCTTTTAGAGGTAAAACAGCTTGATTAATACGATTTCTACCTTGTTTAGCAGATCCACCTGCTGAATCTCCTTCAACTAAAAAAATTTCAGAAAATAAAGGATTTTTTTCTTGACAAGAAGCTAATTTAGCACACACTAGAGAATTTTCTAAAATATTCTTTTTTTTAGATATTTCTCTTAATTTTCTAGAAGATTCTCTTATTTTATAAGAATTAATAATTTTATATAAAATTAATTTAGATTCTTTATCATTTTCAACTAAAAAATCTAATAAATATCTACTAACTAAAGATTCTACTAATGATTTTATATTAGAAGAAATTAATTTATCTTTCATTTGAGAAGAAAAATTAGGATTAGATATTTTAATAGATACTAAAGCATATAATCCCATTCTAACATCTTCTCCAATTAAAGAAATTTTTTTTTTTCTACTACTAACTAAATTTTTACTAATATAATTATTTATAGTACGAGTAACAGCAGATTTAAAACCAGATAAATGAGTACCTCCGTTAATTTGATAAATATTATTAGTAAAACAATATATATTTTCTTTATATTCATTTAACCATTGACATACTACTTCTAAATAAATTTTTTTATTTTTAAAAAAAAAATAAAATTTTTTTTTATGTACTAATTTTTTATCTTTACATAAATAAGATAAATAAGATTTAATTCCACCATTATTTAAAAAGACATTACTTTTATTATTAATTAAATCAATCAATTTAATTTTTAATCCTGAATTAAAATAAGACAATTCATTTAATCTTTTAAATAAAATTAAATATTTAAATTTAGTAATACCTGTAAATACATTTTTATCAGGCCAAAAACGTATATAAGTTCCATGTAAATTAGTATTATCTATAATTTTAATATTATTATCTGGTATACCAAAATTATATTTTTGATAATATATTAAACCTTTACGATATATTTTTAATTCTAATTTCTCAGATAAAGCATTCACTACAGATAAACCTACTCCATGTAAACCACCTGATATTTTATACACCATATTATCAAACTTAGCTCCAGCATGTAAAACAGTCATTATTAATTCAGCAGAAGACATTTTTTCTTCTTTATGATATTCAGTTGGTATACCTCTTCCATCATCAAAAACAGATACAGAATTATCATTATATAATGTAACTTCTATATTTTTACAAAAACCTGCTATTGATTCATCAATAGAATTATCTATCAACTCAAAAACCATATGATGTAAACCTGAACCATCATTTACATCACCTATATACATTCCAGGACGTTTTTTAACAGCTTCTAATCCTTTTAATACTTTTATATTAGATGAATCATAAGAACTAAATGACATATTAATAACTCTCAAAGATAAAAAAACAATATTTATAATTTTATTGGCATAATCATATGATTTATATAATCACGATTAATATTATTTATTTTAACTATACTTGTACTATCTTTAAAATAAAAACGAATAATATCACATTTATTCATAGAATTAATAATATCTAATATATATTTAATATTAAAACTTATTTCTATTTTTTTTTTAAAATAATTTATTATTAATTTTTCCTCAATTTGATCATTATTAATATTTTTAGAAATAATTTTCAAATAATTATTATGAAATATAAAAGTCACATAATTATTAACAGAATTAGTAATTATTAAACATCTCATTAAAGAATTTTTAAATTCTAAAATATTTAAATTAACATATTCATAATTTATATTAGTAGATATCAATATATCCTCATAATTAGGAAATATTCCATTAATTAATTTAGAATAAATAATAAAATTATTAAATTTTATTTTAATATTATTTATATATATATAAAAAAAGAAAAAATCTTCTAAATTTATTTTTGAAAATTTAGATAATTCTAAAATTAATTTACGTGAAAGTATAACAGAAAAAAAATTTTTAAAATTAATTTTTTTATAATTACTTATATCTATTTGATAAATAGACATACGATATCCATCTGTAGATACCCAAAAAATTTTACCATTTACATATTCTAATAATACACCATTTAAATAATAACGTATATCTTGATTACCTATAGAAAAAAAAACAGAATCTATAATTTCATTTAATAAATAAAAAGAAACACTAAATTTATGTTCATAAAAAATTTTTTTATTTAAAATAGGAAATTGTGATGAAGATAAAGTAGATAAAAATATTGTATTTGTAATACAAGAAATTTTCAATCTATTATTAATTAAATCTATTAAAATATCATCTTTATCATTAAATGTATTAAATAAATCACATAATTTACTAATATTTACAGTTATAGAACCACATTTAATAATTTTAATATCTGATAAAAAAATATTAGAATTTATTTCCATATCTAAATCAGTAACAGTTAAAATTAATAACCTTTTATTTAATAATATCATAACATTTGAATATATAGGTATTTTAAAACGATTAGTTACATACCTATTTAATTTAATTAATGACGGTAATATAATTTTTTTTTTAACTAAAAATTTCATATTTACATTTATACATAACTTTTATTTTTTAATAAAATTAAATTTTATATTTTTATTAAAAAAAATTAATTATTTTTTAATAAAAAAATAGTTTTATATATTTAAATATATAAAATATTAATTAATTTAATTAAAATTAAATTAATTAAATTCATTAATAATAATAAAAATATATTAATAAATTAATAAAATTAAATTTTACTTATTTTAAGTAAAAAATAATATTTTATATATTATATTAATAATATAATATTTATTAATAAATAATTTAATTAATTAACTAAATATTTAAAAAAGATAAATTTTATAATTTTTAATAATTTAAAATATAACTAATAACTAACTATTGTTAGATAGTTGTAATATAATTTATATTTTTTTTTTAAAAAAAAAATAAATAAAATATTTAATATTAATTAAATATTTAAAAATTATTTTTTTTATATAAATAAATATAATTAATATATTATTATATATAATAATATATAAAATATTATTTATATAATATTTTTTTTTTAAAAAAAATATAAATCTTAATAAGATAATATATATAAATTTTAAAAAAATTTAAAAATCAAAAAAAAATATATTTTATAATTTTTATTTAATTTTTTTTTTTTAAAAAAAATATAATTACTATTATATAGTAATATATATAAATAATTTTAAAATATTATTTAAATAAATTTATAATATAAATATATAATTTTTTTTAAAAAAAAAATTTTTATTAATTATATATAATTATATATAATATATATAATTAAATTAATTTCATAAATATTTATAACAATATTAACAATTAATTTTTTAATAATTAATTTATATAATTAATATATAAATTATATTTATATATAATAAATAAATATTTAATCAAATATAAAAACATTTTTTATATTAATATTATATAAAAATAAAATTAATAATATAATATATAAATATTTTTATAAAATAATATACAAAAAAATTAAAAATATTTTCAATTTTAAAATAAAAAACTAATAATTAAAAATTATGAAAAGAACATATCAACCTTCAAATATTAAAAAAAAAAGAAAACATGGGTTTAAAAAAAAAATGAAAAATAAAAAAAAATAATTTAAAAAATGAATATAAAATGTAAATTTACATGTTTTTTACTAAAAATAATTTTTTATATTTTTAAAAAAATTATTTCTTATACTAAGAATTATGGAATATCAATTATATTATTAGCTTTAATAATTAAAATATTAACTTATCCAGTAAGTATTATAAGTAATTTATCATTAAATAATATTAACAATATTAAATACAAAATTAATAAAATTAATGAAAATATTAAATATAATAAACATCAAAAAAATCAAATTATATACAATATATATCAAAAAAATAAATTTTCTATTTTTACTGGAATAATATCTATTATATTACAAATACCTATTTTTTGGTCAGTATTTAATGTAATAAAAAATTCAAAAATACTTAAAACAAAAAATTTTATATTATGGATTAAAGATCCTACTATTCATGATCCTTATTATATTTTACCATTTTTAATGGGATTTTCTATATTAATATCTTCATCAAAATTAAATTATTCCAAAACATCATTAACAATATACATTATAATTACTTCATTATCATTATGGTTACCTAGCGGGGTAATATTATATTACATTACAAATAATATTCTAAATATTATTGAGAAAAAAATAACAATATTTTTATATAATAAATATTATTATGAAAAATTTTAAAGAAACAATTTTAGCTCAATCTACCCCCCCAGGAAATGGGGGTATAGGTATAATAAGAATATCAGGATCTAAATCAGTAAAAATATCCAAAAAAATTATAGGAAAAAAATTAAAACCTAGGTATGCTGAATACCTACCATTTAAAGATAAAAATAAAAATATTATAGATTATGGAATAGTAATATTTTATAAAAAACCAAAATCATTTACTGGAGAAGATATAATAGAATTACACAGTCACGGAGGACAAAAAATTATACAATTTATAATTAAATCAATAATAAATTTAAATTATAAAAATGTAAGAATAGCAAATCCTGGAGAATTTACTGAAAGAGCTTTTTTAAATAATAAAATAGATTTAATTCAAGCAGAATCAATAAATGAACTAATTAATTCTAACTCAGAAAAATCTTTAAAATTAGCTATTAAATCTTTTCTAGGAAATTTATCTAAAATAATTAAATATTCTATTAATAACATTAATAATTTAATTACATATATAGAAACAGAAATTAATTTTTCAAAAAAAATTAAAAATTTAAATTTTAAAATAAATAAAAAAATAAATTTAATATATAAACATCTTAAATATATATATAAAGAATCAAAACAAAGTTTAGAAAAAAAAAACGGTATAATAATATCTATTATAGGAGAACCAAATGTAGGAAAATCTAGTTTAATGAACTTCCTAACAAAAAAAGATACATCTATAATTACTAATATACCTGGTACAACTAGAGATATAATAAAAGAATATATTAATATAAATAATATAAATTTAGAAATAAATGATACTACAGGTATACATAAAACAAATAATAAAATAGAAAATATAGGAATAAAAAAAACATTTAAAATAATAAATAAATCAAAATTAATAATTTTTATGGATGATGCATCTAAAACATCAGAAAAAAAAATTTATAAAAAATACAATAAACTTATTAAAAATAATACTAAAATAAACATTAAAAAAAAAAAAATAATTTTTATAAGAAATAAAATAGATCTTACAAAAGAAAAAATTAAAGGAAAAATTACAAATATAATTAATATATCTATTAAAAAAAAAATAGGATTACATACTTTTATAAAAAAAATTAAAAATATATTAAAAAAATACAATAATTCAAAAAATAATTTTTTATCTCAAGAAAGACATTTAATAATTATTAAAAAAACAATTAAAAATATAAAAAATATAATAAAAATTATTTCAATTAATAAATCTAATTACTTAGATTTAATAACTAATGAATTAATAATAATTAAAAACCAACTTAATCAAATTTTAGGTAAAAATATACATAATTCTGAAATTATATTAAATAAAATTTTTTCTACCTTTTGTATAGGTAAATAAAATATTATTCTAAATTTATGAAAATAAAATTTAATTTATTAAATTTAATTATTAATAAAAATTATATTAATCAAAGATTAGATAAAGCTATTTATCTTATAATAAAAAAATACTCAAGAAATAAAATAATTAAATTAATCAAAAATAAACAAGTATATATTAACAATACAATTGTTAAAAAACCTAATACAAAAACTAAAGAAAATGATAATATAATTATAAAAATTTATAAAAAAAAAAAAAATATAAAATTTAAAATTAAATTAAATATTGTATATGAAGATAATTATATTTTAATAATAAATAAAAAATCAGGATTAGTTGTACATCCAGGAATAGGCAATGAAAATAATACACTAATGAACTCATTAATTTATAATTATCCTAAAATTAATAATAATATACCAAGATACGGAATAATACATAGATTAGATAAAAATACTACAGGATTAATAATAATAGCTAAAAATATAAATACATATAATATATTAATTGAAAAAATGAAAAAAAGAAAAATTATACGTATATATAAAACCATAGTATGGGGTGAAATAAAATACAATGGTTTAATAAATAAACCAATATCCAGAAATAAAAAAAAAAGAACTATAATGTCAATTAATACTGACGGAAAACAAGCTATAACAACATTTAAAGTAATAGAAAATTTTAAATATTTTACATTTCTAAATGTAAAATTATATACAGGTAGAACTCATCAGATTAGAGTACATATGAAATATATAAATCATCCTATTATAGGAGATAAAGTATATAAAAATAATATATTTTATAAAAAAAAAATAAACAAAAATATTAATAAACTAATAAAAAAACTAAATAGACAAGCTTTACACGCATCTACTTTAATATTTTTACATCCAATACAAAAAAATATTATAAAAATTAATACACCATTACCTAATGATATGTTAAATATCTTACATGAATTAAGAATTAATAATTAATTATATATATTTTATATTATAAATATATATAATTATCAATTATATTCTAACCACCTTTCTAATATTACAACAGCAGAAATAGAATGTATATTATGTTTAGAATAAAAACTATTATATATAGTTTTTTTTTTAATAAATATATTTGATTCATAAGAAGAATACATTTCATCAAAAAAATATACTTTTAAACCAAATTTATTTTTTAAAGATTCAGCAAATTTATTTATATAATAAAAAATTTTTTTATTACTACTACCCATAATTGGGTAACCAACAACTGCTTTTTTTAATAACCATATATCAATTAATTTTTTAATATATAACCAATTTACTGGTATACCATTTTTAGCATTTAAACTACCTATAGGATTAGCTGTTTTGGTAAATAATTGACCAATAGCTACACCAATATTTTTCATTCCAAAATCAAAAGATATTATAAACATAATTATGTTAATTTCATATATAAATTTAATATTTATTTTTTAAATAATTAAAAATTTTAATTAAATTATCCTTAGCATCTCCCAATAATATACCTGTATTTAAATTTAAAAAAACTGGATTTTCTATTTTAGAATAACCTAAATTATATCTTTCTATATTTCTTTTTAAAATAATAACAAATTTTGATTTCCATACATGTAAAACAGGCATTCCATATAATAAACAATTAGAATCATAAATAGCATTAGAATTTATAATATCATTAGCTCCTACAACAAATACTAAATCAGTTTTTTCAAATAAACAATTTATATTTTCTAATGTATAAATATATTTATATGGTATTTTAGCATCAGCTAATAATATACTCATATGACCAGGTAATCTACCTGCTATAGGATGTATAGCAAATTTAATATTTAATTTATATTTTTTAACTAAAAAAAATACTATTTCATATATAATATATTGAGATTGAGATACTGCCATACCATATCCAGGTACTATAATTATTCTTTTAGAAGAAATTAAATATTTAGAAACTTTACTAATATCTAATTTATTAAAAATAAACTTATTAAATTTATTTTTTTTAATAATATTTTTTTCTAAAGGTTTTATAAAAATATCTAACATAGATTTATTCATAGAATTACACATAGATTTTGCTAAATAATAACCAGAAGAACCTATAAAAGCTCCAATTATAATTAATAAATCATTATTTAAAACAAAACCAGAAACAGAAGAAGACCAACCAGATAAAGAATTAAACAAAGATATAACTATTGGAATATTATTAGAATTAATATTTTTAACTATAATTAAAGTAATATATATACTTAAAAAAGAAATAATTAGATATAATAACAATAAATTATTTCGTAAATATAAGAAATAATAAATACTTAAAAATAAAAATAATGAATAGATAATTTTTTTTTTTTTAAAAAAAAAATTAAAACTATATAATTCCAAATTAGATATTTTAAAAAAAGCTATTAATGAACCTATAAAAGTTATAGAACCAATAATATTACAAATAATAATTTCAATTAAATATAAAAAATTTAAATTTATTTTTTTTTTTAATAAAAAAATATATAACTCATTAAATCCTAATAAAACAGTAGATAAACCTACAAAACTATGCAATAAAGATATTAATTTAGGTATATTAATAATATAAATATATTCAGAAATAAAAAATCCTATTAAACTACTTAAAATGAACAAAAATATAAATAAATATATCATATTATATATATATATATTATGTATATTAGAAATAAATGAAAATATTATACCTAAAATACCTAAATAATTACCAATTATAGAAGTTCTTTTACTAGAAAAAAAAACTAAAGAGAAAATAAAAAACAAAATAGATATTATATAATTAATTTGATTTAACATTTTTAATGTAAACTATTTTTTATAAAACATATTTAACATTCTTCTAGTTAAATTAAATCCTGCAAATATATTAATATTAACTAAAAATAAAGAAAAAAATGAAATTAAATTTACTAAATAATTAACAGAATTATTTATTTGAAATAAAAAACCTAAAAATATTATTCCTGAAATAGCATTAGTAATTGAAATTAAAGGAGAATGTAAACAATAATCCACTTTATTCAATAATCTAAAACCTAATATACTAGAAATAACAAAAACTATAAAATTACGAAAATAACTAACAATAAAATTGTATTTTTTAAAAATTAAAAACAATATAATTATTATAACTAATATAGTATTAGTTATTATTAATTTAAAATTTTTTTTTTTTTCTTTTAATATTTTTTTTTCTTTTATATTTTTTTTTTTAATATTTTTATTTAATACACCTTTGTATGTAAATACAATTTTTTTAATTATATTATCATTTAAATTAATAAATACATTATTATTAGTATCTAAAATAAATTTTAAAAAATTTACCAAATTATTACCATATAACTTAGAAGTTATATATGGCATTAAATTAGAATAATCTTCATATCCTATAATTTTAACATTATTAAATATAACAATTTTATTTTTAATTGATAATTCACAATTTCCACCATTCTTAATAGAAAGATCTACTAAAATACTATTTTTTTTCATTAATTTTAACAAATCTTTATTTATTATTTTAGGTGCTATACCATATTTATCTAAAGCTCCTATTATTAATACATCAAATAATGATATTTTCCTTAATAAAAGTTGATTTAAAGAATAATTTTTATTTTTTTCACAAAAAAATTTTACTCCTAAACTTTTAATTTGTAATTTTACTTCATCTTTTATATCATAAGCATAAACATCAGCACCTAAAGCTTTAGATAAGCTAATAGCAGATAAACCTGCTACACCTACACCAATAATTAAAATTTTTATAGCATTTAAATTTCCAGATGCAGTTATTTGATTAGACCAAAATCCTCTATATTCATAAAAAGCTTCAATAACTGCTCTATAACCTGAAATATGAGATATAGTACTTAATACATCAAAATATTGAGCTTTAGAAATACGTGGTATTTTATTTAAAATTAAAAAAGTAATTTTTTTTTTATTTAATACTTTTAAAAATTTATTAGTACTAAAAAAATTTAAACAAATTAAAATTTTATTTTTTTCTAAAATAACTAATTCATCAATACTAAAAGTATTTATTTTTAGTAAAATATCACTTTTAATAACATTTTTATAATTAGAAACTATAGCACCATTCTCAATATATAAATCATTACTATAACCAGATAATAATCCAGCATTTTTTTCTACATATATTTTAAAACCTAAATTTATTAAATCATATATATTATATGGAGTTAATGAAACTCTTTTTTCATTTAATAAATTTTCTTTAATTACTCCTAATTTTAACATAACTATTTAATATTTAAATATTATTAATAATAATGAAAAAAAAGTAAATCAAATATATAATATTATAAAGTATTTTTTAAAAAACTTCATTTTTTTTTAAAATATTAATTTAATAATAATTAATTAAATATATGAAAAACATAATTTTTTTTAGTTCTAATAATTACGATAAAAAATATTTTAATAAAGCAAATAAAAAATTTAATTTTAAATTAAAATTTGAAAAAAAACAATTAAACCTAAAAACAGTAAATTTAGCTAAAAATTATAATCACATATGTATATTTGTTAATGATAATGCTAATGATCCTAAAATTATCAAATCATTAAAAAATTTAAACATTAAAACAATAGCTCTAAGATGTACAGGATTTAATAATGTTGATTTAAATTTAACTAAAAAAAATAATATTAAAGTTATAAATGTAAAAAAATATTCACCACAATCAATAGCTGAATTTACTGTAGGATTAATATTAAATTTAAATAGAAAAATACATCTTTCATACCAATACACAAAAAATAAAAATTTTTCTTTAGAAAATTTAATAGGTAATAATATTTATAATAAAACTATAGGAATAATAGGTACAGGACAAATAGGATATAAAGTAATTAAAATTTTAAAAGGATTTGATGCAAATATAATTGCTTATGATCTAATAGAATCAGAAAAAATTAAAAATTTAGGTATAAAATATTATAATTTAGAAGAAATATACAAAAAATCAGATATTATAAGTTTACATTGTCCCTACAATAAAGACACTCATAATATGATAAATAAAAAATCTTTAAAATTATTCAAAAAAAATTCAATGTTAATAAATACAAGTAGAGGTGAACTTATAAACACTAATGATATAATAGAAGCTATAAAAAACGAAAATATAGGATCTTTAGGTATTGATGTATACGAAAATGAAAAAGAATTTTTTTTCAAAAATAAATTTAATAATATTATTAAAGACGATAATTTAAATTTATTGTTATCATATAACAATGTAATTATAACAGGTCATCAAGCTTTTTTAACTAAAGAATCATTAATTAAAATATCAAATATAACATTAAATAATATAAGTAAAATTATCTTAAATAAAAAATGTTTAGATTTCTTAAATATATAAATAATATTAATTATTAAATTATTTATTTTATTTTTTAATAAAAATTAAATAATTAATATATTTAAATATTAAATATATGAAAAAATATAAATTTAATATATATAAAGAAGGATTTTATACAAAAATAAAAAATAAAAAAATAAAAAAAGGAATTAATAAAAAAACAATTAAAAAAATTTTTCAAAAAAAAAATGAACCAATTTGGATGTTAAAAATAAGATTAAAAGCATATAAAAAATGGATTAAAATGAAAGAACCACATTGGGCAAATTTTAAATATGATAAAATCAATTATCAAAAATATATATATTATTCATCTCCATATTCAAAAAATAATAACTTCTTTACAAAAGAAGTAAAAAATACATTTAAAAAACTTAATTTACATATAAATAATAAAAGTAAAATAGGAATAGATGCAATTTTTGATTCTGTATCAGTAAAAACTACATATAAAAAAAAATTATTAAAATTAGGTATTATTTTTTGTTCAATAAATGAAGCAATAAAAAAATATCCAAAATTAGTAAAAAAATATATATGTAAAATAGTACCAATTGGAGATAATTTTTATTCTACGTTAAATACAGCAGTATCTTCTGATGGTACATTTATTTATGTACCACCAAATATAAAATGTCCAATAGATTTATCATCTTATTTTAGAATAAATGCTTTAAATACAGGACAATTTGAAAGAACTTTAATAATCTTAGAAAAAAATAGTTATTTAAATTATTTTGAAGGATGTTCAGCACCAATTATTAAAAATTATCAATTACATGCTGCAGTAGTAGAAATTATATTATATGATAATTCAGAAATAAAATATTTTACTGTTCAAAATTGGTTTCCAGGTAATTTATTTAAAAAAAATGGAATTTTAAATTTTGTCACTAAAAGAGCTTTATGTATAGGTAAAAAAAGCAAAATTTCATGGGTACAATTAGAAACAGGATCAGCAATTACATGGAAATATCCTAGTACAATCCTAAAAGGAAATAAATCAATAGGAAATTTTTTTTCTATTTCTTTTACTAAACTTAATCAACAAACAGACACTGGAACTAAAATTATACATATAGGTAAAAAAACTAAATCAATAATTTTATCTAAAAGTATATCTATGAATTACAGTAAAAATACATATAGAAGTTTAGTAAAAATAAATAAAAAATCTAAAAATTCAAAAAATTTTACAAAATGTGATTCATTAATAATAGGAAAAAATTCTAGTTCACATACATTTCCTAGTATATATTCAGAAAATAAAAATGCTAATATAGAACATGAAGCTAGTTCTTCTTATATTAAAGAAGAACAAATATTTTATCTTCTACAAAGAGGTATAAAAAAAAATAAAGCATTATCTATGATAATTACAGGTTTTTGTCAAAACATATTAGATATGTTACCATTAGAATTTGCATTAGAAGCAAAACAACTTTTTTTTATAAAAAATATAAAAATATAAATTTCATTTGTTTTATTTTTATTTTTAAAATATTAAATATGTATATACTTAAAATAAGTAATTTATGTGTAAAAATTAAAAACCAATTAATTTTAAACAAATTAAATATTAATATTAAAAAAGGAGAAATACATGTAATTATGGGACCTAATGGATCTGGAAAAAGTACACTATCATTAACTATAGCTGGACATAAAAAATATAAAATACACAATGGATCTATATTATTTAATAATAAAAATATATCAAAATATTCAATTGATGAAAGAGCTAAAAAAGGATTATTTATATCTTTTCAAAAAGATATAGAAATACCAGGATTAAATAATCAATTATTTTTATATGAATCACTTAATTCAATAAGAAAATATAATAATAAAAAACTATTAAATATAGTAGAATTTAAAAAAAAACTTAAAAAAAAAATTTCAATATTAAATTATTCTTCAAAATTACTTAAAAGATCAGTAAATGAAAATTTTTCTGGAGGAGAAAGAAAAAAAAATGATATATTACATATATTATTAATAAAACCTAAATTAATAATATTAGATGAAATAGATTCTGGATTAGATATAGATACATCTAAAAATATATTTAATATAATTAATAAATTAAAAAAAAAAAAAAAATCTTTAATTATTATTACTCATAATACCAAAATAGTTAATTTTATTAAAGTAGATTATTTACATATTTTAAACAAAGGTAAAATTATAAAAACTAACAATAAAAATATAATTAATATTATTGAAAAAAAAGGATACAATTTTTGTTTTGAAAAAAACTAATTTTTTAATTAACAAAATTATAAATAATAATTTTAACATAAATATTATGTTACATAATAAATGTAATTTTAAAATTAAAAATAAAATTTTAAAAATAAAATCTATAAAAATAATAATTTTAAATGGAAATATAAAATTTATAGAAAAAAATAATTTCTTTAAAAGAAATATATCACGTAATGAAAATTATATTACTTTAAATAAAAAAAAAAAAAAAAAAATAATAACTTTAAAGATCAAAAAAAAACAAAATATTAAAATACCTATTTATATAATATATATAAATTATATAATTCAAAATTATAAATTTTATCTATATATAGATATAGATAAAAATTCTAATATTAATTTAATAGAACATCACATTAATATATATAATAAAAAAAATATAATTTTTTTTAAAAAAAAAATTAACTTAAATATAAATAGTAATTTAAATATTACAAAATTAATTGATTTAAATTTTAAAAGTTATTTCTTTTATAAAGAAAATATAAATAATAATAAAAAATCAAAATTATATCAAAATATATTTATATTAAATTATAAAATAATAACTTTAAAATCTAAAATAATTTTAAAAAAAAAATCTAAAATAAATTTAAATAGTATATCAATACTAAAAAATAATAAATTTTTTTATAAGACTAAAATATATCATATACACAAAAAAACTAAAAGTTTCCAAAAACATAAAAGTTTAACTTTAGAAAATGGAAATTTTGAATTTAATGGAGAAGTTAAAATAAATAATAAAACATATGAAACAGAATCTTATATTAGTAATATTAATTTATGTCTAAGTTCAAATTCTAAAATTAAAAGTACTCCAAAATTTAAAATATATAGCCAAAATACTAATTGTAATCATAATTCTATTATAACTAATATTAACAAAAAACAATTATTTTATATATTAAGTAGAGGAATAGATAATAATGAAGCTAAAAAAATTATATCCATTTCATTTATATATGAAATTATTAATAATATAAAAATAAATAATTTTAAAAAACATATTAATAATTTAATTATTAAATATATATTAGAGTAAAATTATGAATTTTAATATAAAAAAAATAAGATTAAATTTTCCTATACTAAGAAAAAAAATAAACGGAAAAAAATTAATTTATTTAGATAATGCATCTACTACACAAAAACCTAAAAAAGTAATTAATTCACAAAATTACATATACAAAAATCATTATTCTTCAATACATAGAGGTATATATAATTTAAGTAATATAACAACTAATAAAATTGAAGATATTAGAATTAAAATATCAAAATTTATAAACGCATCTTTTCCAGAAGAAATAGTATTTTTTAAAAATACTACAGAAATAATAAATTTTCTTGCTAATACTTTATGTAAACAATTTATTAATAAAAATAATAATATTATATTAACTCAAATGGAACATCATGCAAATATTGTTCCATGGTTTTTAATGTCTAAAGAAATAGGATTTAAAATTAAAATAATAAAAATAAAAAAAAATGGTACACTAGATATTAATAGTCTAAATGAACTAATAGATAAAAATACAAAAATTATATCTTTAACTCATATATCAAATGTTTTAGGAACAGTAAATCCAATTAAAAAAATAACAAAAATATCTAAAAAAAACAATATTTTAACCATAATAGATGGTGCACAATCTATAATGCATAAAAAAATAAATGTTAAAAAAATAAAATGTGATTTTTATATATTTTCAGGTCATAAAATATACGGACCAACAGGAACAGGTATATTATATAGCAAAAGACAAATATTAGAAAATTTATCACCTTGGATAAGCGGAGGAGGTATAATATCTAATATAGATATTAAAAATAACGAAATAAAAAACATAAAATTTATAAATTCACCATGGAAATTTGAAGCAGGAACACAAAATATAGAATCTATAATAGGACTAGGAGCAGCTATAGATTATATAAATAATATTGGAATAAACAATATTTTTAAACATGAAAAAAAAATTTTTAACTTTACATTAAATAAATTAAAATTAATACCAAATATAAAAATATATGGAACAAAGAAAAAAATTAGTATTATATCTTTTAATATATCTAATTATCATTGTTATGATATAGGGATTTTATTAAACCAATATGGTATATCTATAAGAACAGGACATCAATGTTCTATACCTATTATGAAATTTTATAATGTACCAGGAATGTGTAGAATATCTATAGCAATGTATAATTCTAAAAAAGATATAAATATTTTTACTTATTCATTAAAAAAAATAATAAAAATTTTAAAATAAAATGGATATTACAAATATAAAAAAAATAAAAATAATTAAAGAACTCAAATATTGTTCTACAGAAGAAGAAAAATTAATATATTTAATAGATTTAGGTAAAAATTTACCAATTAATGAAGAAAAAATAAGACAAAAATATAATTTAATATATGGATGTCAAAGTAACGTATGGATAAAAATCAAAAAAAAAAAAAATTATATATATATAAATGGAGATAGTGATACTTTAATAATTAAAGGTATATTATTATTAATAATAATATTCTTAAATAAAAAAAAAAAAAAACTAATAAAAAAAATCAAAATAAAAAATATATTCACTAAAACTAATTTAGTAAATTTATTAAGCTCATCAAGAGCTATAGGTATAAATTTCCTTATAAAAGAAATTAAAAAAAAAATATTAAATTAAAATAACATATAATGTTTTTTTTAAAAAAAATATATTAAATTAACCTAATTATAAATAAATTAAACATAATGATTTTATTATTTAACCTATTTAAAATAGGTTTATTAACATTTTTTGCAAAAGTTACAGGATTTATAAGAGATATAATTATAGCAAAAACATTTGGTATAAACCAAGAAACAGATTCATTAATTACATCATTTAAATTACCAAATTTTTTAAGAAAAATATTTGCTGAAGGTATATTTACTTATATATTTATACCAATATTAAGTGAATATAAAGAAAAAAAAAAAAAAAAAATAAATGAATTAATATCTACTACATTAGTAATGTTACTTATAATATTAATAATTGTAATTGGTATAGGATTAATATTTACACCACAAATTATACATATAATATTCCCAGGATTAATAAATACACAATTAACATCTAAATTAACTAGGATTATATTACCATATACAATATTAATATCGTTAACAACATTTTTTACATCAATTTCTAGTATATGGAATAAATTTTTATCTGTAGCATTTACTCCAGTTATATTAAATATAACTACTATTGTATTTAGTTTAATTTTTAAAAATAAATTTAATCCACCAATATTATCTTTAGCTTGGGCATTAATATTAGGAGGAATATTACAATTAATAATACAAATTATATATATAAGAAATATACCCATTAAAATATCATTTAAAATGATAAATTTTAATAATAAAGGAATAAGAAAAATAATAAATAACATTTATAATCCATTAATAGGAATATTAATAGGACTAATATCACAATTTACAAGCTTAAATATATTTTCTTATTTAAAATCAGGATCTATATCCTGTTTATATTATGCTGATAGATTAATAGAATTACCATTAGGTGTATTAGAATTAACATTAGAAACAATTTTATTACCTAATTTATCTAAAAAATATCACAAAAAAGATAAAAAAGGATATTCAGAACTAATAAATAGTTTAATTAAAATTACATTAATTATATCAATACCTAGTTCAATAATTTTATTAATATTATCTAAACCTTTAATTATAACATTATATCAATATGGAAAATTTAAAATTATAGATACAATAACAATTTCTAATATATTAAATATTTATTCATTAGGATTAATAGGTTTTATACTTGTAAAAATATTAACAACAGGATTTTATTCACTTAATAAATCAAAAATACCATCACAAATATCTATTTTAATTTCAATTATCAATCCTTTAATAAATTTATTAACTATAAAAAAATTTAAATATTTAAGTATAGCTATAACATATAGTATAACTTCTTATTTATATGCAATATTATTATATTGGAAACTTAAAAAAGAAAAAATTTTAGTAAATAAATTTTCAAAATTCAAAAAATTATTAATTATAATATTAATATCAACATTAATATTATCAATATTAATTATTTTTTTAAAAAGTAAAATTATAATTATATCTTATAAAGATATATTTATTATAAGATTAATTAAATTAACATCATTAATAATGATAGGAACATTAACATATATATGTATGTTATATAAATTAGGATTTAATTTTAAAAAAATATAAAAACTTAATTAACTAAAAAATAAAACCTATATTAATATAATATAGGTTTAATTTAAAATTTATAAAAATTTAATATATTAAAAAAATTTATTCATCACAATTTTTTTTACATTCTTTATTTTTAACTGATAAAACACTATCAATCAAAGATTGAACAGTATTAATTTTTTCTGCACTCTCATCTGAGATTTCTATATCAAATTCTTCTTCTAAAGCCATTATTAATTCAACAATATCTAAAGAATCAGCACCTAAATCATCAGATAATAATTTATTATTTTGTATTTCATCTATTTTTACACTCAATTGATCACTTATAATTTTTTTAATACGATCTTCAGTTAACATAATAAATAATACCTTAAAATTAAATTTATAATTTATTTAAAAAAAATTGTTAGTTAAATTTAAAATTTAAAAATTATTTTTTTAAAAAAAAATAATCATTAAATTGTTTTTTTCTATATAAACCTAAAGAAGACATATGATGATATAAACCTATATTTTTATTATCTATAAAAAAAACTGGAATTTTTATTTTATCATGAGATCTTCTATGTCCTCTTTTAGATCTACTAGGTTTATTTTGTTGTACTGCCATAAAAAATATTTATATTAATTATTAATATTATTAATAAACTTATAATAATTTTACTATAAAATTTAATTTAATTAAATATTTATTTTTATTTTATAAAGTTTTTTAATTATGATTAATAATTTTTTATTTAAACTAATATATTTAAATATTTCTTTCTTAAGAAAAGGATGAAAAAACTTTACATAATAAGAATGTAAAAATAATTTATTATAACTAAATATTTTATTTAAATAATTATTTAATTTAAAATTTCCATATATATTATCAAATATAATTGGATAACCATACATACTTGTATGTAATCTAATTTGATGTTTTCTACCTGTAATAGGAAATATTTTTAATAATGTAAAATTATTTATATATTTAATTACACTAAAATATGTAATACATTTTTTTTCTTTTTTTTTTTTAATATTTAAAAAAACATAATTATCAATTTTTTTTATATTATTAGGCCAAATTCCCCATACTAATGCTAAATATTTTTTATTAATTTTATTTTTTATAAAATCATTATGTAAATAATTTAAAATATTTTTATTTTTTGCTAACATTAAAATACCAGAAGTATATTTATCTAATCTATGTACTAACTCAATATATTTATTTTTAAAGAATATATACTTAAATATATCAATAACATTATATTTGATATTTTCACCACTATGTACAGATATACCAGACGGTTTATTAATAATCAATAAATAATTATCTTCATAAATAATAGATTTTTTTAATTTATAAATTATATTTTTATTATAAAATATATCTTTTTTATTGTTAAAATTTATTAAAGGAATTCTTATTATATCATTTTTTTTTAATCTATATTTATAAATAACACGTTTCTTATTTACTCTTATATTTCCTTTTCTTAATAAAGAATATATTTTAGATTTAGATAAAATTTTAATTTTTTTAAATAAAAAATTATCTATTCTTTTATTAATATCATATAAAGTAACATTTACAAAACTTAAAAAAAATTTTTTACTCATTTAAAATTTAATTTTTTAAAATAATTTAAAATTAATATTTAATTACCTATAATTAAATATACATACAATAAAATATATAAATAATATATTATTTATTAAATTTTCTAAAATTAACAAGATTAAATTTATTAAAATTTAATAAAATATTATTTATATACTAAAATATAAGTAATAATTAGAGAAGTAATTATGAAAAGAATTTTAATAAATGCAAAACAAAAAGAAGAACTAAGAATAGCTTTAACTAATGAGGGAAAATTATATAATTTTAGTATTAATAATAAAAAAAATAAACAAGAAAAATCAAATATATATAAAGGGAAAATAACTAGAATAGAACCAAGTTTAGAAGCTGCATTTGTAAATTATAATTCTAAAAAACACGGATTTTTACCTTTAAAAGAAATTTCTAAAGAATATTTTCCAGAAAATATATTAGATAAAGAAAAAAAAAACATTAAAAATATACTTTACGAAGGTCAAGAAATAATAGTACAAATTAATAAAGAAGAAAGAGATAATAAAGGAGCATCTTTAACAACATTCATAAGTTTGTCTGGAAATCATTTAGTATTAATGCCTAATAATTCTAAATCTTGTGGAGTATCTAAAAAAATAGAAGGAGAAGATAGAATAGAGTTAAAATCAATTTTATCATTATTAAATTTACCTATTGGTATGAGTGTAATAATTAGAACATCAGGAGCTGGTAAATCTATTAAAACTTTACAATTAGATTTATCTATAATTTTAAAAAACTGGGAAAAAATAAAAAAAAATGCTAAAAAAAATAACGCACCATATTTAATTTATCAAGATAAAAATATTATCGAAAAAACTTTTAGAGATTATTTATATAAAGATATAAATGAAATTATTATAGATAATAAAGAAATATATAAATTAGCTAAAAATCATGTAAATAAATTAGGAAAAATAGATTTTTTAAAAAAAATTAAATTTTATAATAAAAAAATTCCATTATTTCATTATTTTAAAATAGAAAATCAAATTGAATCAGCATTTAAAAGAAAAGTTAGACTACCATCAGGAGGATCTATAATAATAGATATTACAGAGGCATTAATATCAATAGATATAAATTCTTCTAAATCTACTAAATATATTAGTATAGAAAATACAGCACTTAATACTAATTTAGAAGCTATTGAAGAAATATACAATCAAGTATGTTTACGTAATTTAGGAGGATTAATAGTAATAGATTTTATAGATATGTATATATCAGAAAATCAAAAAATAATAGAAAAAAAAATAAAAAATATCTTTAAAAAAGATAAGGCAAAAATAAAAATAGGAAATATATCAAAATTTGGTTTATTAGAAATGTCTAGACAAAGATTAAATCCTTCATTAAAAGAATTAAATTATCATAAATGTCCTAGATGTAATGGTTCTGGTTTTATTAGAGATTATAAATCTTTGTCATTATCAATATTAAGAATAATAGAAGATGAATCATGCAAAAAAGAAACTAAAGAAATACATGTCATAGTTCCTATTAATATAGGAACTTATTTACTTAATGAAAAAAGAAATATTTTATATAAAATAGAAAAAAGAAAAAAAAAAACTAAAATTATTATTATACCTAATAAAAAAATAAAAACTCCAAATTATTCTATAATTAGAATTAAAAAAAATAAAAAAAAAAATAATATTATAAATATTTTCAAATTAGAAATTTAAATAATAATTAAATATAATTAAAAAATAAAAAAATTAAATAATTAATTTTTTATTAAAAATAAAATTTTAATTAATTTAAATTTATTAACTATATAAAAATTTTAATATTCAAAAAATGAAAAAAATATATAATCATAAAAAAATAGAAAAAATAATACAGTTTATATGGGAAAAAAAAAAAATTTATAATAGTCATATAAATAATAAAAAAAAAAAATATTATTGTTTATGTATGTTTCCATATCCTTCTGGTTTATTACATATAGGTCATGTAAGAAATTATACTATAGGAGATATAATAGCTAGATATAAAAGATTACAAAATAAAAATGTCCTACATCCAATAGGATGGGATTCATTTGGATTACCAGCAGAAAATGCTGCATTTCAAAATAATATTTTACCATATAAATGGACTAAAAATAATATTAAACAAATGAAAAAACAACTTAAAAAATTAGGATTTAGTTATGATTGGAATAGAGAAATTAAAACATGTGATTCTGATTACTATAAATGGGAACAATGGTTGTTTATAAAATTAATAGAAAAAAAAATAGCATATAAAAAAAAAGAATTATCAAATTGGTGTCCAAAAGATAAAACCATTTTAGCTAATGAACAAGTATTAGATGGAAAATGTTGGAGATGTGATACTAATGTTGAATATAAATATATTAAACAATGGTTCTTAAAAATTACAGATTATGCAGAAAGACTTTTAAAAGATTTAGATAAATTAAAATATTGGCCTTTAAAAGTTAAAAATATGCAAAAAAATTGGATAGGTAAAACTAAAGGTCTAAATATTAGATTTAAAATTAAAGAAATAAACAATTTTAATATAAAAATATATACTTCTAAAATAGAATTTTTACCTACTATATACAGTATATCTATATCAAGATATCATAAATTATTTAATTTTAAAAAAACTAAAAAAATAAAAATTATAAAAAATATTAATAAAAAAATAAAAAATATTTCAATAAAAGATCAATTAGATGAAAATTATGGTTTTTTTACTAAAATTAATGCTATTAATCCAATCAATAATAAATTAATACCAATTTGGTTAACTAATTTTACAGAAGAAGAATATAATTCTAAAATAATATTAATGACACCAGAATTAAATAAAAAACATTATATGTTTTCTAAAAAACATAATTTATATATTAAATATATAAATATTAATAATATTAATATTAATAATTTAAATTTAAAAAAAAAAAATCAAAAAATTCGATTATTAAAAAAAAAAATAGAAAATATATTATTTATTAAAAAAATTGCTATAAAAACTACTAATTTTAAATTAAAAGACTGGTCAATTTCAAGACAAAGATATTGGGGTGTACCTATACCTATAATTAAAAATAAAAATAATTCAACAGTTCCAATTAATATTAATAAATTACCTATTATTTTACCTAAAAAAATAAAAAGTAAAAAATTATCTTATATATATAAAGAATGGAAAAAAATATTATATAAAAAAAATAAAAATATAGAACCATATACATTCGATACATTTTTAGAATCTTCTTGGTATCATTTAAGATTTACATCTCCATTAGAAAAAAAAAAAATTTTTAATAGTTATGAAGCAAATTATTGGTTACCTATAGATATATATATAGGAGGTATAGAACATTCTACTATGCATCTTATATATATAAGATTTATAAATAAATTTATTAAAGATTTAAAATTAATTAAACATGATGAACCAATAAAAAAATTAATATGTCAAGGAACAATATTATCAAAAACATTTTATTATATTAATAAAAATAAAAAAATATGGATAAATTTTAATGATTTAAAATCATTTAAAAAAAAAAATGATTCAAATTATTATATAGAAAATAATAAAATTTTTTTTGATGGTATAAATAAAATGTCAAAATCAAAAAATAATGGTATTAATCCTAATAAAATAATAAAAAAATATGGAGCTGATACATTAAGATTATATATAATTTTTGCTTCACCTATAGAAAAAAACTTTGAATGGAATGATTCTAATATAAAAGGATGTTACAGATTTATTAAAAAAATATGGGAATTAGTTTTTAATTTTAAATATAAAAATAATAATTATTATAATTTTAGTAAAAATGAAAAATATTTAATTTTTTTTTTAAATAAAACAATTTATGAAGTTACAAAAGATTTAAATACTAAATTAAGTTTAAATACAGCAATATCTAAAATAATGAAATTTGTAAAAATTTTTAAAAATATACAAAAAAAAAATAATATAGATTATTTTTTAACTAAAAAATGTATAAATAATATAATAATATTACTATATCCATTTATACCACATATAAGTTTTTATTTATGGAAAAAAATGGAAAATAAAAAAATAATAGATGAAACATTATGGCCTAAAATAAATAAATTAGATTTAGAAAATAAATTTAAAATACCATTAATTATACAAATAAATGGTAAAAAAAAAAAAATTATATATATTAAAAATACATATAATAAAGATAAAATAATTAATATTATTAATAAAAAAAAAATACTTAATAAATTATTAGTTAAAATTACTAAAATAATATATATAAAAAATAAAATTATAAATTTTGTTACAAAAACAAAAAAAAATGAAAAAAATAAACATTAATAAATTAAATAATTTTTTATATTATATAAAAAAATATAATTTTTTTTATATTAAAGAAAAAAATATATTAAATAATAATAATTATAAATTAATATTTATAAATTATATAAAAAAAATATATAAAAATATATTTATAGATAATTTTTTTATAAATAAAAAATTTAATTTAAATATATTAAAAGAAAATCTTGTAAGATTTAATATATATTCAAATAAAAAATTATTAATTCTAAATTTTATAGAATATTTTACATTAATAAATAAAATAAATAATTTTATATTTAAAATTAATGATAAAAATATATTTTTTATACTTAATTTTGAATTTAATTCAAAATTAAATTTAAATAAAATTAATAATCTAATATCTAGTAAAAATAAAAAATTTTTAATTAAAATAACTGATAATAAAAAAACATATTATAAAAATAATAATTTTAAAACAAAATCAAATATTCTTATATTTAATTTTATAAAATCACTTAAAAAAAAAAAAATTATACAATCTATATTATTTTTAAGAAAAATTAATAAAGAAAAAATAGAAAAAATAATTATTTTAAATATAATTTTTATTTATATAAAAAATATAAAAACTAAAAAAAAAAATATAATTAGTAAATTATTAACACTAATAAAAAATATAGAATTAAAAATAAAAAATAACGAAGAAATATTATGGATAAATATAGAATATATATTATTATATTACTTTAATAAATCAAATATTGACTATATTAATTATTAATTTATATATGTTTAAAAATCTTTTTTTCAAAATTATTAAAATAATTATTAACACTATTAATACCATATAAAAATATTTCCTTTTTAGAAAAAATAGTTAATTTTTTTTTACAACGAGTTATAGCTGTATAAATTAATTTTCTATTCAATAAAGGATTTATATAATCTGGTATAACTAATAATACATGATCAAATTCTGATCCTTGTGATTTATGTACAGTTATAGCCCAAACATTTTCCCATTTATATAAATTATTAGGATAAACTATAATAAAATCATCATTTTTTTTAAAAAAAATTTTAAATTTTTTATTCTTTAATATCCAAAATCCTAAATCACCATTATATAGTTTTAAACTATTATTATTTCTCAATAAAATAATAGGTTTACCATGATAATAATAATAATTATTTTTTTTATCAAAAAAAACATTATTTTTCATAGAAATTTTTTTTAAAAAATAATTATCAATTATTTTATTCAAATATATAACACCATATTTACTATCTCTTAATATACAAATTAATTGAAATTTATTAAAATAATAATTTAATTTATTTAAATTAATAGATTTTTCAAATTTATTAATATAATTGTTATAATTAACATAACAATAATTTAAAAAAAAATCATAATTAAATTTATCAAAATCATAAAAATTAAAATTTTTTGAAAAATTAAAATTTTCTAAAAAAAAATCTATTTTTTTAATTTCTCCTAATTTAACAAATTTAGAAAATTTACTTAAAAAAGAATTTTTACAAAAACGATACTCTTTATTTAAAAAAATAATATTAAAACTAAAATTATAAAATATTAAAAACATTTTTTTATTAATTTTTAAAAAATACTGAATAATTTTTCTTTTAAAAACTAAAAATTTATTTAAAAAATTAAAATTACATAACTCATTAAATACAGAACATGGTTCAATAGAACCAATTTGGTTACTATCACCTATTAAAATAATTTTAATATTATTATCTAATGATAATAATATACTATAAAAAGTATATAAATCTACCATTGAAGATTCATCTATTATTAATATATCTAATAATATTTTATTATTTATATTATAAAATATACTATTTTTAGTATAGTTAAATTTTAATAATTTATGTATAGTTATTGCTTTATCAGGTAATATTTTTTTAATTAACTTATTAACACCTAAAATTTTATATGATTTACATAAATAATAAGTTAGACATGAAGCAGATTTTCCTGTAGGACAAACTATTTTAATACATTCTTTATCTTTAAAACCATATATTTCATATAAAATTATCAATAATTTAGCTATTAAAGTAGTTTTACCAGTTCCTGGACCTCCAGATATTATAGAAATTTTATTAATTACAGAAGATAAAACAGAAAATTTTTGATAAATATCAAAATTAAATTCATAAAAATATTTTTCTAGTATAGTAATACTTACTTTATTTAACTTTGTTTTTTTATTTATATTTTTATTAAAATATGAAACTACATAATCTTCATATAACCAATATTTATATGTGTAAATACAATCATTATATATGATAAAAGGAGTACATAAATTAAATATTGAATTACTAATTAAATTAATTTTAAATAAATATTTTAAACATTTATTAAGATTATATATTTCATTAAAAAAAAAATATAAAAACTTTAATATATATTCAGAAAATAAATTTCTATCTAATATTTTAGATATAGGTATACAAATATTACCTAAACTTAAAGATAAACTAATAATAGAAGCAAATAAAACAGAAATATTTAAATTATCTATATATTTAGGATATTTAAAAATCATAGCAAAATGTATATCTAATAAATTCATTTCTTTTTTTTTATAACACTTCATCAAAAATTTTTCTACTAACATATAATTATATATAATATATTAAAATAAATTACTTAAATAATTAATTAACTTAAAATTTGGTTTTATATAAAAAATACCAGTTTTAGAATAATTATATTTATTTAAATATAATCCTCGTAAAAATATATAATATATACCTCCAAAATTATTTATATAATTATAATTATATATTTTATTCTTTAAATAATTATGTAAAGCTACAGTATACAATTGATATTGTATATCATATCTATGATTACAAATTTCATTAATTAAATTATATTCATTATAAAATTTATAATCATGACCAATCCAATTAGATTTATAATCTATAATATAATACTTATTATTATATAAAAAAATTAAATCTATAATTCCATTTAAATAACCAGATAATAAATAATCATCAATTTTAAAATTTAAACATATATTAGATATATAATCATATTTTTTAGAAATATTTAAATATTTAATTAAATTAAATTTACTTTTTATTTTCATTAAAAATTCAAATTCTTTTAATAATATATTAATATTTTCATCTATAAGATTAATATTAATTAAATCTAATTTAACATTTAATACATTAAATAATGTTTTTTTAATTATTAAATTCCATTTAATATCATAACCAAATTCATTTAATTTTAAATTAATAAAATTAATATCAATTTTATTTTTAAAGTTTATTTTTTCTAATAAACTATGAAAAAAATTACCTACTTTTTCTCCTTTATAAAAATTATTTATATTATCTAATATACTAAAATCATTAAAATTAATTTTATCTAAATAATTTTTTTCAATTAAATTATTATTAATTTTAATAAAAATATTACTATAATTATAAATACCAATTTTATTTTTTTTTTTTTTTTTTTTTTTTTTATTTAAAAAATTAACATCTAAATGTTTAATTTCATAATATAATTTATCAGAAAAATATTTATTTTTACAAATTATAAAACTTATATATTTTTTATTTAATTCATTTAATAAATTATTTTTTATTTTAATAAAATTAAAATTTTTATTAGATATTAATAATTTATATAAAGAACTATTTTCTTGTCCTTTAAATTTTAAATTATAAATAAAAATATTACATTGATATATAGATCTAGTAATAGCTACATATAATAATCTAATTTCTTCAGATAATAACTCATTAACAATTTTTTTATTTATTTCTTTTTCATTATTAATATTACTAATTTTTTTTTTATAAATATATTTCATAAAAAATAAATTTTTATCATTCTTTTTTGTAAAATTAATTAAAAAAGGTAAAAAAACAACATTATATTGTAAACCTTTAGATTTATGTATAGTAGATATATTAATTATATCATTATTATCATTATAAGATCTTACTTTAAATTCTTTATTTTTTTCATAATTACAATTAATAATTTTTTTATTAAACCAATTTAATAAAGATATTTTATTTCTAAATTCAAAAGATTTTTTTTGTAAAATTTCACTTACATGTAATAAATTAGATATATATCTATTACCATCATTACTAAAATATATTTTATTTAAAATATTAGTTTCATCTATTATTAAACGAACCATAGAAAAAAAACCATATTTATCCCATATATAATAATATTTATAAAATTTTTTTACTAAATTATTTAATTTAATTTTATTATTTAAATAATCAGGTATATCAAATAAATTAATACCATAAATATATGTAGATAAAGTATTACTAATATTAAATTCAAACTCAGGATATAAAACAGTTCTTACTATATACATTAATTCTTTAGATGCCAAAGTACTAAAAACACTTTTTTTACTTGATAAACAAATTATAGGTAAATTAAACTTTTGAAAAACATTAGATACTATTTCAATTTCAATATTACTATGAACTAATACTGAAATATCAGAAAAATTTATATATCTAGATTTTTTATTATTATTAATCATAATATTATTTTTTTTATCTAAAATATATAATATTCTTTTAGCACAATATTCAGAAATAATATCCTTATTATTAATATCTTTTAAAATAAAAAAATTTAAAGAAGATTGTATCTTTTTATTTAAAGATATATATAAATGTCTATTTTTTATTACAAATTTAACTGGAAAATATTTAATATTTTTTAATATAAAAGAATTAACTGAATAAAATAAAATATTAATACTATTAACCATAAATACTGAAGAACGCCAGTTATATATTAAAGTAAAAAAATTTTTAACATGATTTTTAACTCTTATATAATTTAATATACTAGCTCCTCTAAACGAATAAATAGATTGTTTAGGATCTCCTATTAACACTAATTTAGTGTCATTATTTAAATTATTTTTAATATATATATTATAAAATATATCATATTGTAAATGATCAGTATCTTGAAATTCATCTATAAAAACAATAGGAAATTTCTCTTTTATTAAATTTATTAATTTATAACCATCATTACTTATTATAGATTTATTTAAAAAATAAATTAAATCATTAAAACTTAAATATAATTTTTCTTTTTTTTCTATATATAATTTATTTTTAATATAATTAAAACATAATATTAATATAAAATTATAAAAATCACCTTTTTCATATAAAAAATTATCTATATTTTTAAATATAGAATATTTTTTTAAAAAATTAATATTACTAATATATTTAGATATATATTTATATCCTATCCTAAATAAATATTTAGGAGTATTAAATATATCATTACTATTTAACCATAAATTAATATTTTCAAATAAAATTAATAATTTTTTTTTACATAAAAATAAATTTTTTTCAGATAAAAAAATAATTTTTTTATATAATAATAATCTATTACTAAAAAATTCTTTTTTAATATTATCAAATAATAATAAACAATTTAGAAAATAACTTTCTATACTAATATATTTAATTTTATATTTAAAATTAATATTAATAAAATTAAAAAAAGGAAAAACAGAAATAAATAATTCTCTAGGAGAAGACCAATAAGATATAATTATATTAATAATTTTTAAAGGTAAATTATAAAAATAACTTCTCCAAAAACACAACACATATTTATATATAAAATCATCTTCTGATTCTAAAATTTTATAATTAATATTTAATTTAGATAAAAAATAATTAGTAAAAAGTATTTTTTTAAAAAAACTATGTATAGTTAATATAGATGAATATTCTATTTTTTGTTCATATAAATTTAATAAATTTATCAATCCATTAATATCTTTAATATTTTTATATATATCATTAACTTTTTCATTAACAGAAAATCCTTTAATACATGAAATTTTTAAATCTCTAATAATATTAATTATTCTATTTTTAATTTCTAAAACTGCTAAATCAGTAAATGTAACTATTACTAAATTATCTATATTAAGATTTTCAAATTTTTTTTCTATATTAATTTTAAATAAAAAACGTAAATATAATAAACTTATTAAATGAGTTTTACCAGTTCCTGCAGAAGCCTCAATTAAATTACTACTACTTAAATTAGTAATGAAAGGATCAAAATTAATCATAAAAATATTATTTTAATTTTAAAAAAAAATTAGAATATTTTAAAACAGGTAATAACCATTTTTCAGCATTTTTAATTAAAATATTTAAATTTAATAATTTATTAAATTTTTTAAAAAAATATGATAAATATATATCATCTAATTCACTTTTATAATAATTTTTACTAAACATCATATTATATATTTTCTTTTTAACAATATTAATAAGATATAAATCTCTAGTAAATTTTTTAGTTTTTAAATCATATAAAGAAAATATCCAAAAACTACTTATTTTAGGTAAAAAAACTAAAGGATAAATATAACTTTTTATATAACACATAATATATTTATGTAAAATTTCTATAGAAATATCTACTTTTAAAGGTAAATAACTAACATATCCATTATAACCATATAAATAACTATAATTAGTTCCACCTAATATACAATATATTAAGTGATCTATCCATACAGTTAAAATATCTACTAAATTTAAATTTTTAGGAAACCATTTTATAACACAAATATTATTAGATAATAATATAAATCCTTTAATATAAATATCTTTAATATTTAAATTAAATTTATATAATTTAATATTATTAATATATTTATGAATATTTTTAATAAGAAATAAAATTTTTTTTTTTTCATTATTCCAAAACAATTCTCCAAAACAATTTACTGGTAATAAATTTAAAGATTGTAATATACAAAATATATTTTCATTTAAATAACCATTATTTATAAAATCTAAAATTAATTTAGATCTAATTAAATAAAAATTTTTTATATTCAAAATAAATAATTCTTCGTTATTAATATAATTTCTATTAACAAAAAAATTTATTTTTAATATATTAATAAAATAAAATTTTATAGGATTAATCCAAAAAATATGTAATTTTCTTAAATCTATATAATTTATTTCTTTTATTTTTTTTTTTATTTTTTTTTTTTTATTTCTTAAATATTTTTCTTTTTTTTCATTTAAAATATTATATTTTTCTAACCAATCTAAATAATTTTTTCTATTTTTAATATTTTTATAATTAAATAAACTAAAAATATTTTTATCATATTTATTGTTAAAATAATTTTTATTATAATTATTTAAAAAAACTAATTTAGTTGAATAAATATCAAAAATATATTTTATATAATCAACTAAATAATCTATTAAAATTGATGGATAACATTCCATTCTTTTTTTAAAAGAATAATTTATATAACTAATATATAATTTATCTCTAACAGACATTAAAATATTTAAAAAATTATATTTATCATAATTTCTTTTATTTCTATCATTTAATCTAATATTTAATTGCATTAAATCAAAATTTTTTACTAATAAATCTCTAGGATAAATATTACTATTAAGTCCTAATAAACAAACTACTTTAAAAGACATAGAATCAAATGAAATTAACGAACCAAAATTTAATTTATTTACAGAAAATCTTTTCTTTGAATTTTTAATTTTAATTAATTTATTCAATATTCTAATAAACAAATTTAAAGTTATTTTTTTATTAAAATTACCAAATTTATAATTATAGATTAGATCATTAAAAATTTTTCCATTTAAAAAATATTTTTCAATATATTTTTTATTAAAAAAAACAAATAAAATTTCTTTACAATAAATTATCCATTGTTCAAAAAAATATTTTTTATTTAATAAATTTCTCCAAAAAACTAATTTAAATAAAAAATCAGATAATTTACCAATTAAATTATTATAATATTTGTTACCAATATTAGATACAGGAGATATATTCTCCCAAAAAGAAAAATTTTTATCAATAACATAACCTAATAAAATACGTTTTATTCCACTATTCCAAGTACTATAATTATCATTATTATAATATAAATCTTTATCCTTAATAATTCCATTACATATTCCAGAATTATTTACTATACTTATAATAGTTTCAAATTCTTCATTATTAATATCAAATTTTTCTAAAATAACTTCATTTTCTAATATATTTAATACTTCAGTAGTATTACATTCTATATTTGGCAAATTTAATATTTTAAAAAATAAAGAAAAAATTTTTTTTTTATAAGTAATATTTTTATACATTATTGAATAAGGTAAATATTCTTTATATAAAGAATTAGAAAAAACTGATTCAATATATGGATAATAAATATCTAAATCACTTACCATTACAACAATATCATTTATATTATAAGAAAAATTAATTATTAAATTTAATATATAATTATGTAAAACTTCTACTTCTTTTAAATATCCATAACAAGAATTTATAATTATAGAATTATCTTTCAAAAAAAAATCTTTTTCATATTTTTTTTTTTTTTTTAAAAAAAAAATATTTTTATAACAAAAAATATTATTTTTTATAATATTTAAAATACTATTTAAAGGATATTTAATATAATTATCAATTTCATAAAAATTATAATTAAATAATAAACTTAAATATTCTGAAAAACTTTTACTATATTTTAAAAGTAAAAAATTACAATATTTAAAATAATAATCATTATTTATTTCTTTTTCTTTTTTATAAATATTTTTTTCTTCATTAAAATTAATTTTTTCATTTAAAATATAATTATTTTGATCAAACCAATACTCTTTAGATGGATTAATTATTAAATAATGTATTGTAATATATTTAGATAAACTAAAAATAATATCTAAATATAGATTAGGTATTAATGTTACATTAAATATAAAAATTTCTTTTGGAAAATTATTAAATAATTTATTATTTTTTTTTAACATATTAATAATCTTATTATATATATAATATTTATTAAAATTTAAATTTAAATTTTTATTATAATAACTTAATATCTTTCTCCAAAGTAAAGACTGCCAATATTGATTAATATCATTATTATTTAATTTTATAAATCTTGAACATTCCCATTCTTTTAACCAATCTATACGATAGATTAAATATTTATCATATAAATCAGCTATATCTAAAGCCAATAAAAATAATTTTTCATTATTTATATCATTAATTAAATAATTTTTTATCAAAAAAAATTCTTTTTTTTTTAATAAAATAGGTAAAATTGTAATAATAACCCAAAATAAATTTTTTTTATTTAAATAATCTTCTTCTTTAATATCAGGTATTAATATTCTAAAAATATTCCATATAAATTGAGCAATTAAATAAAAATTAAAATTAGCACAAATTCCAAATTTTTCAGCTAAATATAATTTCAACATAAATGATACATCTCTATTTGAGACTAATACTGATGTAGAACAATCAATATTACTATATAATTTTTTATTTAATAAATTAAAAAATATATTTTTTAATACATTTAAATCATTAGATTGATATAATATTAACATTTTAAATTACAAAAAATTTTTAATTAAAATTTTAATTTTATTGAAATTATACATTAACAAAGATAAAAAAAATAAAAAAAAACAAAAAAAACTTTCAAAATTTTTTTTTTTAAATAAAAAAAATAAGGGGGATCTAACTTTAAAAGTAGAAAATGGCCAAAACAAATAAACCCCCATAGGGGTATTAATATCAGCTACAATATGACTTAAATATCCTAAAATCATTCCATAAACTATATCTAAATTAGATTTAATAAATAAATTTAATATAAAAATTAATAAATTTAAAATAATAAAAAATAACAAACTATGTGTAATTTTTCTATGTCCTATATTACTATATATAAATTTAGAAATAAATTTTAATTTATTACCATAAAAAGATCTAGGATGATCTAAATCAGGTAATAAACATGTAATTAATCCTGCAGGAATAATATGCCACCAATCTATGGTAATTAATAAATTAGTAAATAATTTTTTAAAAACTATAATAAAAAATACACAAAATATAAAATGATTTTTACAACGCACAAATAACCTTTTTAATTAATTTTATTTTAATATAAACAATATATATATTGTTAAAATAATTAAATAATATATATATTTTTTTAAAAAAAAGAAAATTTTTACTTTTATAAAGTCAATATATAATATTATTATATAATAATTAATTATAATTAATTTATATTACTTAATAACATCTAAAAAAATGTTGAAAAAAATAGATCATAGAATTTTAAATAAACAATTAAATTTATATTATATTAAAAAAAAATCTCCTGGAATTATATTTTGGCTTCCTAATGGATTTATCGTAATTTCTAATTTAAAAAAATTTTTAAGAAAAATATTTAATAAATACAATTATCTTGAAGTTCAAAGTGCTTTTTTAATAAATAAAAAAATATGGGAAAAAAGTGGACACTGGAAAAATTATAAAAAATCAATATTCAGCACTTTAACAAATAACGAAAAATTATGTATAAAACCTATGAATTGTCCTGGTCATATAGAAATATATAATCAAAAAATTAGATCATACAAAAATTTACCAATAAGATTTTCAGAATTTGGTATATGTCATAGAAATGAAAAATCAGGATCATTACATGGATTAATGAGAACTAAATCATTTATTCAAGATGATGCACATATATTTTGTAGAAAATCACAAATTAAAAATGAAATATCAAAATGTATAGATATGATATATAAAATATATGAAATTTTAAATTTCAAAAAAATAGAAATATTTTTATCTACTAAACCTAAAAATTATATAGGAAAAACAAAAATTTGGGAAAAATCAGAAAATTTTCTATTAAATATTTTAAAAGATAAAAATATAAAATTCAAAATAAATAAAAAAGAAGGAGCATTTTATGGACCTAAAATAGAATTCATATTAAATGATAATTTAAATAGAAAATGGCAATGTGGAACAATACAATTAGATTTTAATTTACCTAAAAAATTTAATATTTTTTATATAAATAAAAAAAATCAAAGAAAAAAACCTATAATAATTCATAGAGCAGTATTAGGATCATTAGAAAGATTTATAGGTATACTTTTAGAAAGTAACAATGGATGGTTACCATTATGGTTAACTCCATTTCAAACAATAGTATTAAATATTTCAGAAAAATATATAAAATATTCTAAAATAATATTTAAAATATTAAAAAAAAATAACATAAGAACTATAAAAGATTTTGAAAATAAAGATATTAATATAAAAATAAAAAAGTATACCTTACAAAAAATTCCATATATAATAATATGCGGATATGAAGAAGAAAAATCTAATAAAATTAGTGTTAGAACTACTTTAAATAATAAAACCAAAACAACATATATAGAAAATTTTATTAAAGAAATAAAACTTAAAAAACCAAAATTTTAAAAAAAGGTGAATAAATATTAAAATTAATAAAAAATTTACATTTTTAAAAAAAAATAAAATTAATAATGAAATTAAATCATCTAAAGTAAGAATAACAGGAAATAATATAAAAGATACATGTATTTTATCAATTAATAAAGCTTTAAATTTAGCTAAATCATTAAATTTAGATTTAGTAGAAATATATTCAAAATCTAATCCACCTGTATGTAAAATTATTAATTACAATAAATATATATATTTAAAAAATAAAAATAATAAAAAACAAAAAAAAAAATCTAAAAATTTACACACAAAAGAAATAAAATTTAGACCAAATACAAATAAAAATGATTTAAAAATAAAAATTAAAAACATTAAAAAATTTATAAAAAATGGAAATAAAGTAAAAATAACTATAAAATTTAGAGGTAGAGAAATAATACACAAAAATATAGCTTTAAATATTATAAATGAAATTAAAGAAAAATTAGAAAAAATTTCTTATGTAGAATATTTTTCTAATAAAATAGAAGGTAAACAAATGATTATGATACTATCATCTAAAAAAAAAAAACAAAATGAAAAAAATAAAAACAATTAAAGCAATTAAAAAAAGAATTAAAAAAACATCCTCAGGAAAATTAAAATTTAAACATTCAAATTTAAGACATATTTTAACTAAAAAAAAATCTAAAAATAAAAGAAAATTAAGAATTAAAAACTTAGTTAAAAAATCTAATTTTAGATTAATTAAAAATGGTATTCCATATTAATTAATAATAATATTAAAAGGATTAAAATGGTAAGAGTTAAAAGAGGAGTAACTTCACATAAAAGTCATAAAAAAATTTTAAAATTAGCTAAAGGTTATTATGGAGCTAGATCAAGATCTTATAGATCAGCTAATCAAGCTGTAATAAAATCATCACAATATTCTTATAGAGATAGAAAACAAAAAAAAAGAAATTTTAGAAAATTATGGATTATACAAATAAATGCAAAAGTAAGAGAATATGGATTTACATATAGTAAATTTATATATAAATTAAAAAAAATATCTTTAAATATAAATAGGAAAATGATAATTAAAATTATTAAAGATAATAATTCATTATTTAATGAAATATTAAAAATAACTAAAAATAATTAAATTATTTAATTAAAAAAAAATTTAAATTTTCTTTTAAGAAATATTATATTTAAATATAAATGTTAAATTTTAAAAAAAAAATAAAAAATTTTGCAATAAAAATAAGAAAAATAAATAACATTATTTGTATAAAAAAATTATATACCGAATATTTAGGTAAAAATGGTATTGCTAATAAAATGATTAAATTATTAAAAAATATACCAAAAAATATAAAACCTAAAATTGGATTTAAAATTAATAAATTTAAAAAAATAATTAATAAATATATACAAATAAAAAAAAAACATATTATTAATCATAATAATAAATCTGACTATATAGATATATATTTACCAGGAAGAAATTACTTAACTTATGGAAATAAACATCCTATATCTATAATTATAGATGAAATAGAAAACTTTTTTATAAATATAGGATTTGAAAATTTATATAGTAAAGAAATAGAAGATACATATCATAATTTTGAAGCATTAAATATTGATAAATATCATCCATCTAGATCTATAAAAGATACATTTTGGATTAAAAAAAATATTCTTTTAAGAACACATACTACATGTAGTCAAATTAGATTTATTAAAAAAAGAAAAATACCAATAAAAATCATAACTTCTGGTTATGTATTCAGAAAAGACCATGATAAAACTCATACACCAATGTTTAATCAATTAGATGGATTCATAATTGATGAAAATATAAATTTTTCAAATTTAAAATATTTAATAGAAAAATTTATAAATTATTTTTTTCCATTAAATACAAAAATTAAATTTTATCCTGCATATTTTCCATTTACTGAACCATCTGCAGAAGTTAAAATTAAAGACAAAAATAACAAATGGTTAGAAATATTAGGATGTGGTATTATTCACCCTAAAATTTTAAATTCTAATAATATAAATACAAAAAAATATTCAGGATTAGCATTTGGTATAGGAATTGAAAGATTAATTATGTTAAAATTTGGTATAACAGATATTAGAAAATTATATAAAAATGATATAAGATTATTAAATCAATTTTAATAATTAAAAAAATGAAATTTTATAAACCATGGATAAAAAAATATCTCAGTAGCAATATAAATAATCAAAACATATCAAAAATTTTAAATAATTATGGTTTTGAATCAAATATTACTAATATTAGTATACCTCATAAATTATCAAAAATACTATTTTTAAAAATTATTTCATATAAAATATTAAAAAATAATAAATTTGCTATTATATATATAGAATATAATAAAAAAATAATTAAATTATTTATAATTAATAAATATAATTTAAATAAAAAATATATTTTTATTAAAAAACCAATTAAAAAGACAAATAAAATATTTAATATAAAATATAAAAATAAACAATATATAATTTTTAAAAAAAAAAAAAATTTTATATATATATATAAATATATAGAAAAAAATAGTATTTTAGAAATAAAAATTCCAAATAATAGAATTGATTGTAATAATATATTAGGATTATCAAGAGAATTATCTATTTTAACAAACAAAAAATTAAAATTTAATTATTATAAAAAAATAAACATAAAAATAGCATATAAAAATAAAATAACAAAAATTTTTTATGTTAAAAATAATATAATTAAAAATTATAAATATATAATTATTAAAAATATAAAACTAATAAATCCAATAATTAATAAAAATCTAAAATATAATTTAGATAAAATAGGATTTAAAAACAATTTTTTTTTAAATAATATAATTTATCAAATAATTATTGAATCAGGACAAATAATTAATTTATTTGATTTAGATAAAATCATTAATACTAATATTATAATTACATTAGATAATAAAAATAATTTAATATATAAATACAAAAAAAATTGTATATATAAAAATTACACATCTTTAAATAAAATATTTTATCCAAATTTAAAAACTAAAAATATATTAATATTTGCACCATTACTTAAAACATCTACATTATATAAAATAATTAATAACAAAGATATTACCAATAAATATATTAGTAATTTTGATAATAATATACAAACTTATTTTATAAATAAAATATCTAATTTATTAGAAAAAAAATTATTAGGAAAAAAAAAAAAAATATTTATTAAAAAATATAAAAAAATTAAAAATAATAAAATTATTAAATTAAAATTTTCTAAAATAGAAAATATTTTAGGATTTAATATAAAATCATTATATATTATTAATATAATTAAAAAAATAGGATTTAAAATATTAAAAAATAAAATTAATTATTTAGAAATAAAACCTCCACAATGGAGAAAAGATTTAAATTTAATAGAAGAAATTACTGAAGAAATAATCAAAATATATGGATATAACAAAATACCAAAATTACCAATAAAAACAAATTTAACAATTAATCAACCTAATAAATATAAAAAATATATTAATAATATAAAAAAATTATTTATTCATTTAGGTTATAATGAAATAATTAATTTTTGTTTTTCTAATGAAAATAAAGAATTTTTTTATATAAAAAATACACCTAAACAAATTAGGATTTTAAATCCTATTTCTGAAAAAATGTCTATTATGAGAACATCTTTAATTCCAGGAATAATGGATAGTTTAATATATAATATTAAAAGACAAAATGAAAATATTAAAATTTTTGAAATAGGAACATGTTTTTATATAAAAGAAAATACTATAAAACAAAAACAAATTATGTCAGCTATGATATATGGTTATAAATATAATAACCATTGGGATATTAAAAAAAACATATTATACGATTTTTATGACATTAAAGGAGATCTAGAATTTATTCTACTAAAAAATAATAAAATTAATTTAATAAATTTAGAAATATCTAAATATAATATTTTAGAAAAAAATTTAAATATTAATATAAAAATAAAAAATAAAAATATAGGTTATATAGGAAGATTAAATAAAAAAATACAAAATAAATTAAAAATTAAATATCCAATATTTTTATTTGAAATAAAATTAGATAATTTACCAAAAATAAAAATTAATAAAATTAAAAAAATTTCAAAATATACATTTAATAAAAGAGATATTACATTAATAATAGATCAATATATTCCTATAAACAAAATAATAAATGAATGTTATTTAATAGATAAAAAAAAAATTAAAAATATAAGTGTAACTAAAATATTTAGTAATAAAGAAATTAAAAAAAATAAAAAAAAAAATATAACTATAAGTTTAGTTATTCAAGATAAAAAAAAAACACTAAAAGAAAAAGAAATAAACAAAATTATTAATAAATGTAAAAAAATACTTAAATTGAAATTTAATGCTTTTTTTTCTGAAGAATTAAACAATTATTAATATAATAATATATTATTATATATAATATATATATAAAAAAAATTAAAATAACAAAATTATTTATTAAATATTTTTAATATTTAATTAACTCTTCTAATATTTAATTTTTAATTAATTTTAAAATAATTATAAATTAAATAAAAATTAAATCAAAATCAATAACAATAATTATTAATAAATAATAATTATTTAAATATTTTAAAACATAATCTTTTAAAAAAAACTATTTCACTAAATATAATATAATTTTTAATATAAAAAATGAAAAAATACTCATTTTATACTTTTAAAGATATAGTTAAAAATCGTTACAATGAATATATATATTTAAATAATGTTTATGGATGGATGTCAAGTAGTTTATTAATAACGTCTTTAGTATCATGGTATACAAGTAAAAATAAATTTATATTAGAAATAATTTTATTTAATAAAATATTTATATTATTATCAATAATAACTCAAATAATAATATCTATAATATTATTAAATACAATAAATAAAATAAATACTAATGTAGCAATTACATTACTTATAACATATTCAATATTAACTGGATTAAATATATCAAGTATATTTTTAATATATAGTTATTCGTCAATAACAACTACATTTTTTATCACTAGTTTAACTTTTGGAATAATGAGTTTATGGGGGTATATAACTAATAAAGATCTAACTAAAATAGGTAACATTATTTTAATGTTATTAATAGGATTAACTCTTTCTACATTAGTAAATTTTATATTCAAAAATCCATATTTATCATGGATAACATCATACATAAGTATAATAATATTTTCTATATTAATAGCATGGGATACACAAAAACTTAAAGAAATAGGTAATGGAATTTTAATTAAAAATAAAGAACAAATAAAAAAATACTCTATTTTAGGTGCATTAATGTTATATTTAGATATAATTAATTTATATCTAATATTATTAAAAATAATAGGTGAAAATAAGGAAAAAGAAAAATTTGAAGAAATAGATGAAGAAATAGATGAAGATTAATATAATTAATAAAAATTTTATTTACACATATAAATGTGTATATATATTTTTTTTAAAATATATGTTAGTTATCATTATAACTAATAATAAATATTTATTTTTTTTGTAAAAAAAATTATTAAAGAAATTTAAAATACAAAATATAATTTTTCTTTTATAAATTTTGATAAATGTTTTTTAAAAATTTTAAACAATAAAACATTAATAATATATAAAAATAAAATAATAAATAAAATAGATATATTAATACAAAAAATAAATTCAAATAAAAATAATTATATACAATCTAATATATTTAGATAACTAGAAAAAATAAGTTATTAAATAATTAATAATTTAAATTTTATAAAAATTACAAATAATAAATTAAAAATATTAATAAAATTATCTAAATATAATATTCTATTACCTAAAACATTATATACTAACAATAATAATACTAAATTTATATTAAAAAACTTTAATAAATTTCCATTAATTTTTAAATCAATAAATTATTGTCAATAAAAAAAAATATTTTTAATAAAAAAAAAAAAATAAATAAAAAAAATAAAAAGTTTTTAAAAATAGAAAAAAAATAATAATACAAAAATATATTTAACAAAACTATATATATGATATAAGATGTATAGTTTTAAAAAAATAGCAGTAATTAAAAAAAAGAAAAAATTATAAAAATATAAATATAATATATATCAAAAAAAGAATACTTAAAAATACTAAAATTATTAAAGAAGAAAAAAAAATAATAATAAAAACTATTAACAAAATTATAATAATTTTTTTCAGGAGTAGATATAATAATACAAAAAAATACAACAAATAAACCTATTATATTAGAAATAAATCCTACTCCTGGAATAGGATATATTTTAAAAATAACTAAAATAAATATAATTTAAAAAATTATTTTTTTTTTAAAAAAAAAATAGTAATATTTAAAATATATTATTCTTAAAACGTTTATAAGCTAAAGAAATTTCTTTTTTAGCTATATCAACATTTTCAAATTTACCCACCTTAACCCATTTATCTTTATCTAAAGATTTATAATATTTAAAAAAATGAACTATTTTATCTAAAATATAATTAGATAAATCAAATATATTTTTAATATTATCATAATACCCCGTAACTACAGAACTAGGAACAGAAATTATTTTATTATCTACCCCAGACTCATCAATTACTCTTAATAAACCTATAGGTCTAGAATTAATTACTGAACCAACAATTAAAGGATATTGAGTAATAACTAAAACATCAATCGGATCACCATCTAATGATAAAGTTTTATTTATATAACCATAATTACCAGGATAATATAAAGGAGTATTTAAAAATCTATCTACTATTAAAATATCTAAAGATTTAGATACTTCATATTTAACTGGTAAAGATTCTGACGAAATTTCTATTATTACATATATATCTTCAGGTAAATTATTACCTGCAGGTATTTTTTTAAAACTCATTATATTTTCCTTAAATTATTAAAAGTATATATATAATCAATATTTATTATATAATCTATTATATTAGATATATATTAACAATAAAATACATAAAAATGAACCTTATAAAAAAATTAAATAAAAAATATCCATTTTATATAAAAACAATAAAAAAAACTTTTAAAATAATACAATCTCATATTAAATGTTTCACTCAAATTTACATTAAATCTCTATTTAATATAGAATTAAAAATTAAAAATAAAAAAATAGAAAATTTAGAATATATATATAAAGATTTAATAGTAATTGAAATTTATAAAAATAAAAAAAAAAATATTACATATTGTAATAATTTAAAATTAAATAATATAAAAAAATGTATAGAGAATACTATTAATAATATAAATTCATTATCAAAAGATAAATATATAACTATTCCTAGTTATAAATCATATATTCAAAAATATGAAAAAAATTTAGGATTAATATTTAATGACAATTTATCATTAAATGATATGATAAATATTTCAATTAATACTGAACAAAATTCACTAAATTATAAAAAAAATTTAATAAGTGATAATACTACATTTAGTACAAATTTATATTGTATAACTATATATAATAATTATAATATAATTAAAAATTATATTTCTAAAAACTATTTATTAACTAATAATATAATAGCTAAAAAAAAAAAAAATATGGAGTATAGCTTTGATTATATACAAAGTCATAAATTATCAGATATACTACATAACTACCATAAATTAGGTAAAAATAACGCAAAAAAAGCAATATCAAAACTTGATTCTAAACAAATAAAAACTAAAAAATATAAAATATTATTCAATAATAAAACATCAATAGAAATATTTAAATATTTAATAGAATCAATTAAAGGATATAATATATATAATAAAACTTCTTTCTTAATTAATAAACTAAATAAACAAATATTACCTAATTGGCTCAGTATAAAAGAAGATCCATTTATTTTTAAAGGTATAGGATCTAAACCATTTGATGATGAAGGAATAAATACTAAAAAATATACAATAATTAAAAATGGAATACTAAAAACTTGGATATTAGATACATATTCATCAAAAAAATTAAATATTACTAATACATCAAATTCTGGAGGAATTCATAATTGGGTTTTTAAAAAAAAAAAAACTGATTTTATTTCTTATAAAAAATTAGTTTCAAAAATGAATAATGGATTAATTATTAATGAATTATTAGGACAAGGGGTTAATATAAATAATGGAAATTTTTCTAAAGGAGCATCAGGTTATTTAGTAAAAAATAATAAAATAAAATATCCAGTAAACGAAATTACAATTTCAGGTAATTTAAAATCATTATTTAAAAATATAATAGATATTAGTAATGATATAAATTATTATTCTAAAATTAGAATAGGTTCAATTTTAATTTGTAAAATCCAAGTAGGTGGAAAATAATTTTTAAATAAAAATATCTTTTTTTAAAAAAAAACTAAATACCATTTAGTTTTAAAAAAAATATTCTTTTAATTGTTAAAAATTATATTTTTTAAAATATATATCTAATCTTAATTATTTTTTTTTTAAAAAAAAAATATCATATCAAAAGATTAATTTTAAAATTAATTATATATATTTATATATTAAATATATAATTATATAAATACATTAAATTAACTATAATTTAATTAAACTTTTTAATATAAAAAATATTTATTTTTTTTTTTAAAATATTATTTTTAATAAATAATATTTTTACAATTAAATAAATTAAATATAGATTTAAGATATCTAATAATAGATTTTTGACTACATCTTAACCATACTCTAGGATCATAAAATTTTTTATTAGGTCTATCTTCACCAATTGGATTACCTAATTGAGATTTTAAATAATCTTTATTTTTTAAATAATAATTAAATACTCCATTCCAAGAAGACCATTGTACATCAGTATCTAAATTAATTTTAACCACACCATATTCTATAGATTTTTTTATAATATTACAATCTGATCCAGATCCACCATGAAAAACAAAATTTAACGGATTATCAACCAATAAATTATTATTTTTTTTAACTAATTGTTGAGATTTAAGTAAAATATCAGGAGATAAATTAACATTACCAGATTTATATACTCCATGAGTATTACCAAATGATGCTGCAATTGTAAAATATTTACTAATATTAATTAATTTATTATAAGCATATAATACATCATTAGGATTTGTATATAACCTATCACTAGATAAACTACTATTATCTAAACCATCTTCTTCTCCACCTGTACATCCTAATTCTAATTCTAAATTAATTTTATAATCATACATTTTATTTAAATATTCTGAACAAATATCTAAATTTTCTTTTAAATCATAATTAGATAAATCTATCATATGAGAAGTAAATAAAGTTTTACCATAAGATTTATAATAATCAATATTATATTTTAATAATGAATCTATCCAAGGTAAATATTTTTTAGAACAATGATCAGTATGTAAAATTACTGGTAAATCATAATATTTAGAAACTTCGTGAACATATTTAGCTCCTAAAATAGCACCTTTAACAGCTGAATTAATGTTATCTAAAAAATTAGTAGAATATTTACCTATAAAAAAACTAGAACCTGAAAACGAAAACTGAATAATAACTATTGCTCCAAATTTTTTTGCAGCTTCTAAAACAGAATTTATAGAATTAGTATCTATACAATTTATAGCTGCTAAAGCAAATCTTTTCTTTTTAGCTACAAAAAATACTTTATGTAATTCTTCACCAGAAATTACACCTGAATTTATACCTTTAAATTTAGACATAATAAAAACCACAAAAATAAATTAAAATAAATTTTTATATATAAAAATATATATTAAATATATATATTAATGAGACATAAATTTAAATTTTTTTTCTAAAATATCCAAAGATGGTAACTTTTTACCTTCTATAAATTCTAAAAAAGCTCCTCCACCAGTAGAAATATAAGAAATTTTATCTTCTATTTTAAATAAATTAATTGCTGAAATAGTATCTCCTCCACCTGCTATAGTAAATGCATTACTATTTACAATATATTCTGAAATACACTTAGTACCTTTACTAAAATTAGGAAATTCAAATACTCCTACAGGTCCATTCCATAATATCGTTTTAGCATTTAATATTATAGAAGATAATTTTTTAATAGTTTTATCACCTAAATCCATAATTTCTTCATTATCATTTATTTCATCAACATTTTTAACCCAAGATAAAGATTTTTCTGAAAATTCATTTCCAACTCTACAATCTATAGGAACTGGAATATTATATTTATCTCTTAATTTTTTTGCTAAATCAATATAATGAGGTTCATATAATGATTTACCTACATTATTATCTATAGCTATAAAAGTATTAGCAATACCACCACCAACTATTATTGTATCTGATATTTTAGCTAAAGAACTTAAAATATTAAATTTAGTTGATACTTTAGAACCTCCTACAATAGCAATCATAGGTCTAGAAGGATTAGACATTGCTTTAGATAAAGTTTTTATTTCAGATAAAAATAATGGTCCAACACAAACTAAAGGAGAATACTTAATTACACCAAATGTAGAAGAATGAGCTCTATGAGCAGTAGCAAACGCATCCATTACAAAAATATCACATAAACTAGAATATTTTTTAGATAAATAATCATTATTACTTATTTCTCCTCTATTAAATCTAACATTTTCTAATACTATAATTTCATTATAGTCTACAGAAAAACTAAAATCATTTTCTAAATAATCTTTAACTAATCTAATAGGAATATCAAAATATTTTTTTAAATAATTTACTACAGGTAATAAAGAAAATTCTTTATTATATTCACCTTCTATAGGTCTACCTAAATGAGACATTAAAATAATTTTTGCTCCATTATTTAATGCTTTTTTAATAGTAGGCAAAGAAGATACAATTCTTTTGTCTGATATAATATTACTATTTTTTATAGGTACATTTAAATCTAATCTAATCATAACTCTTTTGTTTAATAAATTTAAATCTTGCATTTTAATTAAAGACATAAATTTTAAACCTCAAAAATTAATAATATTTTAATTATAAATAATATTATAAATACTTACTAAGTTTAAAAATACTTTTTTTTAAAAAATAAAATTTTAAATATATACCATTATATATTTAAAATATATTTTTTTATATTTTTATATAAAAAATATTTTTTTTTATAAAAATTTAATCTTATATATAATTAATAATTATTTTTTAAATATACTCCTTCATTCCATAATCTAAAAAACTCATTTTTATATTTTAAAGATAATTTAGGAACATGTTTTAAAAAAATAACATTTTCAGCATTATTATATTTAGCATTAAATGTATAATTATAAGAACCAGTTTCTACTGAATCATTATCAATAACCATGAATTTATTATGCATAATTTTATAAGAATAATTTAATTTAATAGGAATATTACTATTTTTAAATAAATAAAATAATTTTTTTCTTTTTAATATATTATTATACTTACCATCAACTAATATTTTAATATTAATACCTTTATTATAAGATTTTAATAAAGCTTTAGATATATTTTTATTATTAAAAGTATAAGCAGCTAATAATATTTCTTTTTTAGCATTATTAATACTACTTAATATTATTTTTTCTATATTTCCATAAGGAGAAAAATCAACAAATATTTTAGATTTTGAAAAAAAACTACAATATGAATATACATTAAAACTTAATAAAATAAATAAAATAAATACAAAAAAAAATTTTAAAAATTTACTAAAAATTTTTACAAAATTATTTATCATATATATGATTAAAAACTTAATTTTTTATATTCTAATGTTATAATTTCAATCCATTTATTTATTCTATTTATAGTAATATCAGATTGATTATCCTCATCTAATATTAATCCAATAAACTTATTATTTTTTAATAAACTTTTAGATAAATTAAATTTATAATTTTTATTAGACCAATAACCTATTATTTTTGCATTACTATTTACAACAATATCATATAATATTCTTAAACCATTACAAAAATAATCACTATAATCTCTTTGATCTCCACACCCAAAAAAAGCTACTATTTTTTTATCAAAATTAATTTTTTTAAAATAATCTAAAAAATTATTCCAATCATATTGTAATTCTCCATAATACCATGTCGGTGTACCTATAATTAAAAATTTACAAATTAAAAAATCATCTATTTTACATTTAGATACATCTAAAATATTTACTTTAAATTTTTTATTTAATTTTTCATAAATTAAATATGCTATTTTTTTAGTATTTCCTGTATCACTACCAAAAAATATACCAATATCAAACATAAAATTTCACCTAATAATATATTAATAAAATATTTTATATATATTAATTTAATTATATAATATGTATATAATTTTATAAAAATTTTTAACAAATATTATAATAAAAAATTTAATAATAATTAAATATATGGACTCAAAAAAAACTATTTTAGTATTAGATTCTGGTATAGGAGGACTATCTATTTTAGATAAAATAAATAAAATAATACCTTCAAATATAAATTATATATATATTATGGATAATAAAGGATTTCCATATAGTAATAAAAAATATTCTTATATAATTAATAGAATTATAACTATAATTGAATATTTATCAAAAGAACATAAAATAATTTTATTAATAATAGCATGCAATACAGCAAGTATTATTTTATTAAAATATATTAAAAAAAAATTTAATTTTAAAATAATAACAACTTTACCTAATATAAATAAAGCAATACAAAAAACAAATAATAATATTATTGGATTAATAGCTACATTTATTACAGTTAATAGTAATTATATTAAAAAAAAAATTAAAAAAATACCAAGTAAAATTATTTTTTTAAAAAAATATTCATATAAATTAATTAATCAAGCTGAAGAAAAAATAAAAAATAACATTATAAATATATCAAAAATAAAAAAAATATTTAAAAATTGGATTAATTTAAAAAATCAACCTGATACTATAATAATAGGATGTACTCATTTTGAGTTCCTTAAAAAAGAAATACAAAAAGTGTTTAATAAAAAAATAAAATTTGTAAATAATATAAAAAATATAATAAAAAAAACTAAAAAATATATTTCTAATATAAATATTATAAAAACTACAAAAAAACAAAAAAAAATATTTTTTTATACTAAAAAAACTAATTTTTCATGTAATTTTTTTTTTTATTAAAAAAAAAATACAAATTTAATTATTTTAAAAATAAAAATTTATAATAAATAAATAATTAAATAAAATGTTCAATAAATATATAAATATTAAAAAAATAATTATTTTTTATTTTATTTTTAAATGTATAGAATATTATATATTTTATACATCAATAAAAAAAACAATTTGGAATTTATTAAAAATAATATTTTTAACTAATAAAATTATAGAAATTCCATATATTATATTTACTCATATTATTTTATTAATAATATATATAAATAAAAAAAAAAATAATAAAAATATTTTTTTAACAATTATTAAAATACATATAACTATATTAGTATCAATTATAACTACTTTATTAATTAAAAAATATATGAAAATATTAAGACCATATAATGGTCTATTATATATAATACATAAAAAAAATAATTTTTTTAAAAAAAAAATTTATTTAAGTAAAATTATAAAAATAATTCCTATATGGTTATTAAAAAATTGGATTAAAAAAAAAAATTATTCATTTCCATCAGGACATACTATATTTAGTAGTTATTGGATAATATTATTATCAAAAAAAAATATTAAATATAATTTAATATTAAAATATATTAAATATTTACTAATACTAAACATATTTAGTAGAATAATATTCTTTTTACATAGAACTGAAGATATAATATTCAGTATATTAATTAATATAATTACTATATACATAGTTAATTATACATATAAAAATATATTAAAATATTTTTTTTTAAAAAAAAATTAAATTTTAAATGTTGAAAAATCATAAGCTATTTTAGTATTTAAAAATAATTTAACACATTGTGTAAGAATTTCTTTAATTTCTTTATTAGTATATCTAGAACTAAAATGAGTAATAATTAATTTTTTTACTAAACAACGTTTAGCAAAATTAGCAGCTTGAATATTAGTAGAATGACCTCTTAAATTAGCCTTTAATAATAAATCATTAGATAAAGTAGCTTCATGTACAAGAACATCAACATTTTTAACATAAATATCAATATTATCAACTGGAGCTGTATCACCTAATATAACTATACTTTTTTTATTTATAGAATAATTTAAATAATTTTTACCATTAATAATTTTATCATTTAAGTAAATCTTTTCTCCCATCTTTAAATATTTATATATAGGTCCAGGATATATTTTATCAATAATTAATTTATTAATATCTAATATTACTTTATTATTAATTTCATCAATACGATATCCATAACATTCTATAGAATGATTTAATAAAAAAGAAAGAACCTTAATTCGACCATCATTAAAAATTTCTCCTTCATCAATTTCAAAAATATCAATTGAAAAATTAATATAAGAATTACTTAATTTTAAAGACATTTCAATATATTTTTTTAAACCTTTACTACCATAAATTTCTATAGGAGTATTAGAATAACAAGCAGATCTACTAGCTAATAAACCTGGTAAACCAAAAATATGATCACCATGTAAATGAGTTATAAAAATTTTTTTTATATTATTTAACTTAATAGATGTACGTAATATTTGATGTTGAGTAGCTTCTCCACAATCAAATAACCAAACATCATTAATATTATTATTCATAATTAAAGATATACCAGTAACATTTCTTTTTATACTTGGTATACCTGCATTAGTACCCAAAAATTGAAGTAACATTTTTAAAATATATTTTTTTTTATAAATTTATTTAAATACATATTTATATAAATATAACCATTATATATAATATATATTATATATAAATTTACAAAAAATTAAACTTTTAATATATTAAAAAATGATTAAAAAAATAGGATTACTTACTAGTGGAGGAGATTCTCCAGGAATGAATTCAGCTATTAATAATATAGTAATTAATGGAAACAAAAACAACATAAAAGTATACGGAATATTTAACGGATATAAAGGAATTTTTAATAATGAAATAAAACTTTTATCTATAAAAAATATAGAAAACATAAATAATAAAGGAGGAACATTTCTCAAATGTTCTAGATTTCCAGAATTAAAAAATTATGATGTTAGAAAACAAATAATTAAAAATTTAAAAAAAAAAAAAATAGAATTATTAATTATAATAGGAGGGGATGGGTCATATAAAGGAGCTAAAAAACTATCAAAAATGAATTTTCCATGTATAACTTTACCTGGAACAATAGATAATGATATATATGGAACTGATTATACTATAGGTTATTATACAGCATTAGAAACAATAACAAAATCAATAGAAAATATTAAAGATACTTCTATATCACATAATAGAATATCTATTGTAGAAATAATGGGAAGAAATTATGGAGATTTAGCTATATCAGCATACATAGCTTGTAAATGTAATTTTATAATTATACCTGAAATATTATTTGATAAAAAAATATTATTAAAAAAAATAAAATATGAAATTAAAAAAAATAATTTATCATATATGATTATAATAATTACAGAAAATATATGTAATGTTAATAAATTAGCTTTATATATAGAAAAATATACTCTAAAAGAAACTAGAGCAACTTCACTAGGATATACACAAAGAGGAGGTACTCCAGTTAGTTTAGATAAAATATTAGCATATAGAATGAGTAATTATGTAATTAAAATGATAAAAAAAAATATAATAAATAAATGTATAGGAATTAAAAAAGAAAAAATATTTCATTATAATTTTTCAGAAAATTTCAAAAAAAAAAAAAATGATTTAAATAAAAAATGGCTTAATAAACTTAAAAATAAAATTAAAAATTTCTCTTTATAATAAGTATATATATAGTATATATGAAAAAAAAAAATTTTATTTATAAAATAATAAATAAAGATTTAAAAAATAAAAAATATAAAACTATAAAAACTAGATTTCCACCTGAACCAAACGGATATTTACATATAGGACATGCTTTATCTTTATATATAAATTTCAATATTTCAAAAGATTATAATGGTAAATTTTATTTAAGATTTGATGATACTAATCCTAAAACAGAAAAAAAAATATATATTGAAAATATTAAAAAAGACTTAATTTGGTTAGGATATATATGGCATAAAAAAAAATATGCATCAGATTATTTTAATATATATTATAAATATGCTATTAAATTAATTAAAAAAAAATTAGCTTATATAGATGATTTATCTATTAAAGATATAAAAAAATATAGAGGATCACTTAAAAATCCAGGAATAAATAGTCCATTTAGAGATAGAAATATAAAAGAAAACATATCTATGTTTAAAAAAATGAAAAATGGAGAATATAAAGAAGGAGAAAAATGCTTAAGAGCTAAAATAGATATGAAATCAAAAAATATAATTCTAAGAGATCCTGTAATATACAGGATAAAATATAATTCACATTATAAAACTAAAAAAAAATGGTGTATATATCCAACATATGATTTTGCTCATTGTATAGCAGATTCAATAGAAAAAATAACACATTCTATATGTACTTTAGAATTTATAAATAATAGACTTTTATATGAATGGATACTAAAAAATATAAGTATTAATCATATTCCTAAACAATATGAATTTTCTAAATTAAATATAACATATACAATAACTTCTAAAAGAAAAATAAAATATTTAATTAATAAAAAAAAAGTAAATGGATGGAATGATCCAAGATTAATGACATTAAGTGGTATGAAAAATAGAGGATTTACACCTAAATCTATAATAGATTTTTGTAAATTAATAGGAGTAAGTAAAAAAGAACATATTATTGATATATCAATTTTAGAAAATTGTTTAAGAAAAGATTTAAATAAAATTTCTTTTAGAATAATGGGGGTAATAAATCCATTAAAAATAAAAATAAAAAATTTAAAAAAAAAAATTAAAATTAAAATACCTAACCATCCACAAAATCCTTCTATGGGATATAGATATATATATTTACATTCATCAATATATATTGATGAAGAAGATTTCAAAGAAAATTCTAATGAACAATTTAAAAGACTAACAATAAACCAATCAGTAAAATTAAGATACGCAGGAATTATAAAAATAAAAAAAATTATTAAAAAAGAAGATAAAATTTTACACATTGAATGTATATATATACATAAAAAAAAAACTAAAAATATAGGTATAATACATTGGATTTCATTAAAAAATTCTTTAAAAACAAAATATATATTATATAATAAATTATTTATATCTAAAGATCCAAATAAAGAAAAAAATATATTATCAATAATAAATGAAAAATCAATAATAATAAAATATGGATATATAGAAAAATATATAAAATATATTAATAAAAAAACAAGCTTACAATTAGAAAGAATAGGATATTTTAAATTATTTAAAAAATCTAACTTAATATTAAGCCAAATATTATTATTAAATAATAAAAATAAATTTTAAAAATTTATATATATTAACTAACAATGCATATAAAAAAAAATAAAAAAAAAAATTTAACTAGTATATTAAATATAACAAAAATAAAACCATACAAAATTAAATCAAATGAAAAATATATGAATATTGATCAAAAAAACCATTTTAAAAAAATTTTGTTATATTTATATAATAAATTAACTAATAAAATAAATAATAATCAAAATAAAAAATCAATAAATTTTCCTGATCCTATAGATAGAGCAGTACAAGAAGAAGAATTTACATTTACATTAAGATATAAAAATAGAGAAAGAAAATTAATAAATAAAATTTTAAAAACAATAAAAAAAATAAAATTAAATAATTTCGGATATTGTGATATTTGTGAAATAGAAATAGGTATTAAAAGATTAGAAGCTCAACCAATAGCTAATCTATGTATAGATTGTAAAATTTTATCTGAAATAAAAAAAAATCATTAATTAAATAATTACTTTTTATATATAAATATAACATTCATATATTTTAAATATAAACTTAAAAAAAATATCAAATTAAACAATAAATTTAATATTTTTTATATTAAATAATAATATTATTATTAACAAAAAATTAAAAATGAAAATAAATAATAAAATATATATAGAAAAATTACATAAAAATATAGGACAATTTTTTAATATTGATTATATTATTTATAAAAAAAAAACTAAATTTCAAAATATATTAATATTTTATAATTCCTTATTAGGTAAAATTTTATCATTAAATAATATTATACAATCTACAGAATATGACGAATTTATTTATCATGAAATGATAACATTAATACCTATATATTCACATCCAAATCCAAAAAAAATATTAATAATAGGAGGGGGTGATTGTGGATGTATAAGAGAAATAATTAAATTTAAAAATATTAAATCTATTACTTTAGTAGAAATAGACAAAGAAGTATTAAAATGTTCAAAAAAATATCTATTTAAACATCACAAAAATTCTTTTAAAGATAAAAGAGTTAAAATTATAATAAACGATGGATACAGTTTTTTAAAAAAAAATAAAAAAAAATTTGATATTTTAATAATAGATGGTACAGATCCTGTAGGATACGGAAAAAATTTATATTCAAAAAAATTTTATAAAAAATGTAAAAATTCACTTAACTCAAATGGTATATTAATAACACAAAGTGGTACATATATGCTTCAAATAAAAGAAGCTATTAATCATTATTTAAATATTAAAAAAATATTTAAATATTCAGGTTTTTATCAAGCATCAATACCAACATATTATGGTGGTAATATGTTATTTATATGGAGTTCAAATAAAATTAATTTATATAATACAAATGAACATATATTAAATAAAAAAATTGATAATTTAGATTTTAAATATTATAATTTTTTAATACACAAAAGTAGTTTTATACTACCACAATATTTTATAAAAAAATTAAATTATATTAATAATGGTGAAAAAAATTGCAAAAAATAAAACTACATGAATTTAATAATTTAACCAAAAATTTAAATTTCTGTATATATAATATCTGTTATACAGATTCAGAAAAAGAAAAAATTAAATATATAAATTTAATAAATAAAAAATATAACGCTGAAAAATTAACTATTTTCTTAAAAAAAATATGTAATAAAATTGGTGCTAAAATATTAAATATAGCAAATCAAAATTATATACCATATGGATCTAGTGTTACATTTTTAATAAGTGAAGAACAAATTAAAAAAAAAAATATAATTAATAATAAATCAGCTATTATATTAGCTCACTTAAATAAAAGTCATTTATGTATACACACATACCCAGAAAAACACCCAGATACTAAAATTTCAACATTTAGAATTGATATAGAAATATCTACATGTGGATTAATTTCACCTTTAAAAATTTTAAATTATTTAATTTTAAAATTTAAATCATCTATAATAACTATAGATTATAGAATAAGAGGATTTACAAGAAATACAATAGGAAAAAAATATTTTATAGATCACAAAATAAATTCTATAAAAAATTTTTTATCTAATGATATAAAAGAAAAATATGATTCTATTGATCTAAATATTCATCAAGAAAATATTTTTTATACAAAAATGATATTGAAAAATATAAATATTAAAAAATATATTTTAAATTATAAAAAATATAAAATAAAAATAAAAAAAATTAAATCTTTATTATGGAAAGAAATGAAAGAAATTTATTATGGAAAAAATTTATAAATAATATATCACTTACTATATAGTAAGTACTTCACAACCGTTATCACTAACTAATATAGTATGCTCATATTGAGCAGATAAACTACCATCTTTTGTTTTTACAGTCCAACCATCTCTTGATATTTTAGTATCACTTTTACCTAAATTAATCATTGGTTCAATAGTAAAAATCATACCACTTTTTAATATAATATCAATATTATTTTTATAATGTAAAACTTTAGGATCTTCATGTAAATAAAATCCAACACCATGACCACAATAATCTTTAACTACAGAATAATTATAACTACTAACATAATCTTGTATTATTTCACCTATTAAATTTAACTTAATACCTGGTTTAATATATTTAATAACTTTATTCAAACAATATTTAGTTACTTTACATAAATTAAAAGCTATTTTATTAGGAGTACCAACAAAAAACATTTTAGATATATCAGAATAATATTTATTTTTAACTACCGCAACATCTATATTAATAATATCACCTTCTTTTAAAATTTTACTAGATTTAGGTATACCATGACAAACAACATCATTTACAGATGTACAAATAGATTTAGGAAATCCCATATATCCAAGAGATGCAGGATAAGCATTATGATAATTAACTATACGATCATGACATAATAAATTTATTTTTTCTGTACTAATACCTGGTTTAATATATTTTTTTATATAAATTAAAATTTCACTTGCTATTTTAGATACTATTTTAATATTTCTAATATCTTTTTTATTTTTTATTATTATAGACATAATATTAATTATTAACAAAAATTAAACAATATTACTATTCTATATAAAATTTAAAATTAATTATATAAAATTTATAATATAATATTCTTATAATTTTTTTTTTAAAAAAAATAAATAATATGATAAATATAAAAATTGAAGAAATGATAAATGCATGTATACATTTTGGTCACCAAACAAAATATTGGAATCCTAAAATGAAACCATTTATTTATAAAAAATATAATTCTATACATATAATAAATTTAGAAAAAACTATAACTTTATTACAAAATTCATTAAAAGAAATTACAAAATTACAAAAAAATAATAAAAAAATATTATTTATAGGTACTAAAAAACAAGCAAGTAAAATAATTAAAAAAACAGCTATTAATTGTAATCAATTTTACGTTAATAACCGTTGGTTAGGAGGAATGTTAACAAATTGGAAAACTGTTAGAAAATCAATTAAATCATTAAAAAATCTTGAAAAACAAAAAAAAAATAAAATTTTTGAAAAATTAACTAAAAAAGAATCATTAACTAAAAAAAGATTATTAATAAAGTTAGAAAATAGTTTAGGAGGCATAAAAAATATGGGAGGCATACCAGATGCTATATTTGTAATAGATGCAAAACATGAAAAATTAGCTATAAAAGAAGCAAAACAATTAAATATAATAATATTTGCAATAGTAGATACAAATACTAGTCCAGAAGGAATAAATTATATTATTCCAGGAAATGATGATTCACAAAAATCAATAAAATGGTATTTAAAAATAATAGAAAAAACTATAAAAAATATTAAAATTAAAAAAAATCATGAATAAAATTAATATTTCTTTATTAAAGAAATTAAGAAAAAAAACCCAATTAAGTATAGATAAATGTAAAAAAGCATTATTACTTAATGATAATAATTTAGAAAAATCTATTAAATATTTAAAAAATTTAAATTATTATATTAATGATAATAATCTTAAATATGGATTAATATCAAATAAAATAAAATCTAAAAAAGCTGCAATGATTAAAATAAATTGCAAAACAGATTTTACGACTTTAAATAAAGAAATAATAAATTTTTCTGATTTAATATTAAATTTTATTTTAAAAAATAATATTTTATATTTAGAAGAAATTAAAAAAAAATTTCATAAAAAAATAAATTTTTTAAAAAATAAATTTAATGAAAATATAAAAATAAAAGATTTTTGTTTATTAAAAGGTAAATATATTAATAATTATTTACATAATTATAAAATAGGAACAATAATTTTAGTAGAAAAAATTAATAAAAATAACATTAAATTAGATAATAAAAAAATTAAAAAAATATCAATGCATATTACAGCATCAAATCCAAATTTTATTAGTATTAATGATATTCCTGATATCATTAAATACGATTTAATTAACAATATTAAAAAAAAAAAAATAATTAATAATTATAATGAAATAGAAAATAAAAAAAAAATACAAAAAAAAATTAAATTAAAATTAAAAGAAATTACTCTTTATCATCAACAATTTATTTTTAATACTAAATTAACTGTTAATAATTACTTAAAAAAAAATAATATTTTAGTTAAAAAATTTTATAGATTTCAAGTAAAATAATAAAAACAAAACTATTTAAAACATAAAAAAATGAAAAAACTAATTAAAACAAAATATAAAAGAGTTTTATTAAAAATTAGCGGAGAAATATTAAAAGGAAAAGATTTTATTACAGACATAAATATTATGGATTTTATAAGTAAAGAAATTAAAAAAATAATATCATTAAACATTCAACTTTCTATAGTTATAGGAGGAGGAAATATATTTAGAGGTAAATATTTTTCTAAAATAGGAATAAATAGAGTTTCAGCTGATAAAGTAGGAATGATTTCTACTATAATTAATGGATTAATATTAAATGATTATTTAAACAATAAAAATATAAAAACACATTTAATGTCAGCTATTCCAATATCTGGAATATGTAAAATGTATAATTACGAAGAAGCTATAAAAATTATTAATAACAATGAAATTGTTATATTTACAGGTGGTATAGGAAATCCATTTTTTACTACAGATTCTGCATCATGTTTAAGAGCTATAGAAACAAAATCTGACCTTTTAATTAAAGGTACTAATGTAGACGGAATTTATGAACAATATAAAAATAAAGAAAACAAAAATTTTTTCAAATATATGTCATATAAAGATGTATTAAAGAAAAAAATAAAAATAATGGATTTAACTGCATTTTGTTTAGCAGAAGAACATAAACTACCAATAATAATTTTAAATATTCAAAAACCTAATATATTATATAATATAATAGTAGGTAAATCAGAAGGTACTTTAATAAAGTAATATTATATATTATAATAAAGTTATACTATTAATTAATTTTTATTAATAAATAATTTATTATAATATTTTTGGAGGTGTGGCCGAGTGGTTTAAGGCAGCGGTCTTGAAAACCGTAAACGTTTATCGTTCGAGAGTTCGAATCCCTCCACCTCCGTCTTTAAAAAATAAAATGAATAATTTAAAATTAGAAAAAATAATTAATAAATATTTAAATATAAATAATTATAAAGATAATATATATAATGGACTTCAAATAGAAGGAAAAAAAAAAATAAAAAAAATTATTACTGGTGTTACTATAAATTTACCTCTAATTAAAAAGGCAATTAAAAATAATGCAGATGCAATTATAGTACATCATGGTTTATTTTGGAAAAAAAAATTATCTAATATAAATGGTATACTTAAAAAAAAAATTAAAAATATATTAATAAATGATATAAATTTATATTCATGGCATTTACCACTAGATTTCCATCCTAAAATAGGTAATAACATAATTATTGCTAATTTATTAAATTTAAAAATTAAAATTTATTCAGACAATAAATATCCTATATTAATAGGTAATAAAAAAAGTAATTTCATAAAAAAAATAAACAAAATATTTAAATCCAAATTTTACTTTCATAAAAGTAAAAATAAAAAAATTAAAATTATAGGAATATGTAGTGGTTCAGGTCAAAAATATATAGAATATTCTATCTATAAATATAATATAGATACATACATAACAGGAGAAATTTCAGATATAACTTTTGATATTATTAAAGAATATGACATAAATTATTTTTCTATAGGACATTATTCTTCTGAAATAGAAGGAATAAAAAAATTAGGTATATGGATACAAAAACAATATAATATTGATACAAAATTTATAAATATTAATAATCCATTTTAAATTTAAAAAATTATTTTTAAAGTAATGGATTCAATAAATAAGTTAATTTTTCAAAAATTTTATTATAAAAAGGTCTATTTTTCCATATATCATAACTAATCAAATCTGATTGAGAAATATATTTTTCTTGTAAATCAAATAATTTTTTATTTAAAATATTATCTTTAATAATTAATGCTATTTCAAAATTTAACCATATACTTCTCATATCAAAATTAACTGTACCAATTAAACTTAAATTATTATCAACTAATATAGTTTTAGTATGTAAAAAATTATTTTTAAAAAAATAAATCTTTACATTAGATAATAATAATTTATTTAAAAAATACCTACTAGCCCAATAAACTAAAAAAGAATCATTTTCATTAGGTATAATAATTCTAACATCTATTCCTTTATCAGCTACAGTACAAATAGCATCTAATAAAAAATTAGAAGGTATAAAATAAGGAGTAGTAATTATTAATCTTTTTTTTGAAGAAAATATTATATCTAATAAAGATCTATGTATTAGATCACCAGGTAAACCAGGTCCTGAAGTAATAACTTGTACTAAACTATTTGGTTTAAATTTATTTATGTAAAATTTATTATTTTTATTAATAAAATTATAACTTTTATAATCTTCAAAAATATCTATACCAGTTTCTATTTCCCAATCATAAAAAAAAACAATTTTCATTATTTTCATTAAATAAAAACCATTAATTTTAAACATTATATCCATCCATTTACCTATACCAATATTTTTTTTAAAAATATAAGGATCTATTAAATTCATACTACCTATATAAGTAATATAATTATCAATTAATATAATTTTTTTATGTTGTCTTAAATCAACTCTAATAAAAAATAAATTTAAAATATTAAATTTAAAAGATTCTAATATTTCAATTCCAGATTTTATCATTAAATTTGGCCATATAGTTTTAAAAAAATTCAAACTTCCTATAGAATCTAAAATTATTTTACATTTTACACCTCTATAAGAAGCTTTAATTAAAGATAATGCAACTTTATTAGATAAAAATCCAGGTTCCCAAATATAAAATATTATATAAATACTTTTAAAAGAAGAATTAATATCAAAAACTAAAGAATTAATTAATTTTTTATTATTAGTAAATAATGAAATTTTATCAAAATTAACTACAGGAATATTAATTTTATTAAAACATAAATCAAATATAGATTTATATATTTTTTTGTTTATTTTTTTTTTAATATTTAAATTTAATTTTTTAATATTATTTAACCATACTTTATATGCTTTTTTATAAAATTTTTTTCTTTTATTACCACTAAAATATATTTGATATACTAAGAAACCAATCAAAAAAAATATATATTTCATAATTAATATGAAAAAATAAAAAATTTCTTTTTTTTTTAAATTACTTATATTAATAATATATAATATATTATTATATATATTTTTTAAAAACTCATTTTAAAAGATTATTTTAATTTTATTAATTTAAAAAATGATAAGTATAATATCTATTATTAGTAATAATAATATAATAGGAAAAGATAACTTTTTACCATTTAATCTACCTATAGATTTAAAATGGTTTAAATTACATACAATTAATAAACCCATAATAATGGGTAGAAAAACATGGCAATCTATTAAAAAAAAACCTTTAGTTAAAAGATATAATATTATTATTACTAGAAAATATAATTATTATAAATATAATAAACAAATAATATTTACTAATTCTATTAAAAAAGCAATTAAAATAGCTAAAAAAAAAAGTTTAGAAATTATGATAATAGGTGGAGAAAGTTTATATAAACAAACTATTAAATTAGCTAATAGAATGTATTTAACATTATATAATAAAAATATATATGGTAATAAATATTTTCCTAAATTTAATAAAAAAAAATGGAAAATAATTTTCAGAAAAAAAATTTTTTTAAAAAAAAAAGAATTTATTATTTTTAAAATTTTAGACAAAAATAATTATGTTATATAAAAACATAAAAAATTTAATAAACTTAAGAAAAAAAATAAAAAAATATTCATTTTCTTATTATGTATTAAATAAAAATTTAATAGAAAATGAAAAATATGATTTTTTAATTAAAAAATTACAAAATCTAGAAAAAAAATATCCAAAATTTAAAAACAAATATTCTATTAAAGATAAAATTTATTCAGATATATCTGAAAAATTTAAATTAAAAAAACATAATTTACCAATGTTATCAATAGATAATATTTATAACTATAATAATTTTAAAAAATATATAAATAATATAATTAATAAATATCCTAAAACTAATTTTTGTTGTGAATTAAAAATAGACGGAATAGCTATTAGCTTAATATATAAAAATAATTATTTAATAAAAGCTTTAACAAGAGGAAATAGTATATATGGAGAAAACGTTACTGAAAATATAAAAAATATTAAAAATATTCCTAATTTTTTAAAAATTAAAAAAAAATACTTAAATATAGAAATAAGAGGAGAAATATATATTTCCAAAAAAAAATTTTTAAAAATAAACAAATATAATACTAAAAATAAAAAAAAAATATTCTCTAATTCAAGAAATTTAGTTTCAGGAACTATAAAAACATTAAACAAAAAAATAATTAAAAAAAGAAATTTATCTTTTATAGGATACGATATTATTATTAATAATAATAATAGATTAATTAATATAAATCATTATAAATGTTTACAAAAAATTAAAAAATTAGGTTTTAATATAGAACAAAATACTAAAGTTTATTCATCATTTAAAAAAATATATAAATTTTATAAAGAAATAGAAAAAAAAAGATATAAACTAAACTATGAAATAGACGGTATAGTTATAAAAATTAATAATAGAATAATACAAAATATTATAGGTGAAAATACAAATTATATAAAATGGGCTATAGCATTAAAATTTAAATCTATTAAAAAAATTACTAAAATAAAAAAAATTAAATATCAAATAGGAAAAAGTGGTATTATAATACCTATAGGCGTTATAAAAGAAATAATAATTTCTAATATTAGAATTAACAAAGTAAATTTACATAATATAAACTATTTAAATAAATTATCATTATCTATTAATAATCCTATTATTATAGAAAGATCAGGAGATGTAATACCTAAAATATACAAAGTTATTAAATCGAATGATAAAAAAATTAAAATACCACAAAAATGTCCATCTTGTAACAATAAAATAAATCTTAAAGAAAAAATACCAAAATGTTATTTTGGATTAACATGTAATGATCAAATAAAAAAAAATATTTTAAATTTTATTTCAAAAAATGGATTTAATATCCTATATATAGGACCATCATTAATTGAAAAATTAATAATTAAAAAAAAAATAAATTCTATATTAGATATTTTAAATTTAAATATTAATATTTTAAATAAAATAAAAGGGGTAAAATATAAATTAGCTAACAAAATAATAAAATCAATTAACTTATCTATTAAAAATATAACTTTACCTAATTTAATATATTCATTATCTATTCCTTATATAGGAAAATCAACATCAAAAATAATAGGTAATAAAATAAAAAATATTAAAGATATTTTTAAAATTTTAAATAAAAAAAAAATAAAAAATATAGGAAAAACTAAAATTAAATCAATTAATCTTTTTTTAAAAAATAAAAACAACAAAAATATTATATATAAATTATATAATTTATTAGAAAATAAAAAATTTTTTTATAGAATATAATATTCTATATAAAGTTTTTTTTTTACCTAAATATAAAATTAATAAATTCAAACTAATAGTTTTTTCTTTACCAGTAAGAAAAAATCTTAATATCATAAATATTTCTTTTTTATTTAAAAAAACAAATTTATTTATAATACTATTCATAAATTTATTAATATCATTTATATCCCATGAAATATTATAAATATTTTTAAAAAAATAAAATAAAATTACATAAATATATTTATATTTATATATTTTAGAAATTTTTTTATTTAAATGAAATTTATCACTAAACAAAATACAATTTTCTACTAACTCTAATAAAGTATTACTTCTATTAGAAAAGTAAGTTATTATTTCAGATATATTTTTAATATTAAATATATTAATATTTTTGAATAAAAAAAATGGTTTTAAATAAAAAAATAATTTTTTATAATCTAAACTAGATAAATAATATTTATTAATCCATAATAATTTTGTATAATTAATTATACAAGAAGATTTATTAATATTTTTAAAATCAAATAATTTAATCATTTCATTAATAGAAAATATTTCTCTATTACCAAACGACCAACCTAATCTAATTATATAATTCAATATAGATTCAGGTAAAAAACCTAAATTAATATAATTATTAATATTAAATAAATTATCTCTTTTAGACAATTTTTTTTTATTTATATTTAAAATCATAGGTAAATGAACATAATTAGGTCTATAATATTTCATAGAATCAATGATACATATTTGTTTATGAGTGTTATTTATATGATCATTACCTCTTATTACATGAGTAATAGACATATCATAATCATCTAAAACTACACATAAATTATATGTTGGTAAACCATTTGATCTTCTTATAATAAAATCATCTAATTCATTACTATTTATCTTTATATTTTTATAAACAATATCATTAAAAATAATATTTTTATTTAAAACATTTCTAAACCTTACTACATAAGATTTATTTTTATTTCTTTTAAAAGAAATATTTCTACAATAACCATCATATTTAGGTTTTTTATTATTTAAAAAACATTTATCACGAATTTTTTTTAATCTTTCTACAGTACAAAAACATTTATAAGCTATATCATTTTTTAACATTATATTAATAATGTCATTATAATAATCAATTCTATCCGATTGATAATAAGGAATTTCATCCCAATATAAACCAAACCATTCTAAAATATAAAAAATATTACTTATATACTTATTTTTTGATCTAACATAATCAGTATTTTCTATACGTATTAAAAATTTACCATTATATTTTTTTGCATATAACCAAGAAAATAACGCTGTACGTAAATTTCCTATATGTAAATAACCAGTAGGACTAGGAGCAAATCTTGTTTTTATTGTAATCATGTTATATCCTAAAAATAAATTATAAAATAATAATATAACATTAAATTATATATTAATTAATAAACATAAATATTTTATATGAAAAAATATATAAGAAATTTTTCAATTATTGCACATATAGATCATGGAAAATCTACATTATCAGATAGAATAATAGAAATATGTAAAAACAAAATTTTTAAAAAAAACGAAACAAGAATATTAGATTCAATGGAATTAGAAAAAGAAAGAGGAATAACTATAAAATCACAAAGTGTTTGTTTAAAATATAAATATAAAAATATTAAATATAAATTAAATTTAATAGATACACCTGGACATATAGATTTTTGTTATGAAGTAGAAAGATCACTATACGCATGTGAAGGAGTATTATTATTAATAGATGCTACTCAAGGTATAGAAGCTCAAACATTATCTAATTATTATATAGCTAAAAAATTAAAACTTAATATTATACCTATAATTAATAAAATAGATGTAAAAAATATAAATATAGAAAACATAAAAAATCAAATTAAAGATTTACTAAAAATATCAAAAAAAAATATAATTTTATGTTCAGCTAAAACTGGATACGGAATTAAAAAAATTTTAAAATATATAATAAATAAAATTCCATACCCAAAAGGAAAAAACAAATTCAATTTACAAGCTTTAGTAATTGATTCATATTTTGATAATTATTTAGGAGCACTATTCTTAGTTAAAATAAAGAATGGATTTATTAAAAAAAAAGAAAAAATTAAGATTGTTAATAAAGAAAAATTTTTTTATGTTAATAAAATATTTATTAATGAACCAGAAAAAAAAGAAATTAACATAATTTTATGTGGAGAAGTAGGTTGGATTTTATGTAATGTAAAAAATACAACATTCATTAAAATAGGTAATACTATTACTTCATACATTAATCCTAGTAAAGAAAAAATATTACATTTCAAAAAAATACAACCAAATATATATACCGGAATTTATCCAATAAATAATTGTAATTTTATAATATTTAAAAAAGCTTTAGAAAAACTAAGTTTAAACGATTCATCAATATTTTTTGAACCAGAAAACTCACAAATATTTGGTTTAGGATTTAGATGTGGATTTTTAGGATTACTACATATGGATATAACTAAAGAAAGATTAATTAGAGAATACAAATTAAATATAATAATTACTACTCCTAATGTAGTTTATAAAATAAAAGACCACAAAAAAAAAAAATTTTATATAAATAATACTAAAAAAATTACAGAAAAAAAAATATTAGAAATTAAAGAACCTATAGCTTTATGTAAAATTATATCTCCTATAAAATATATAGGAAAAATAATTAAATTATGTATAAATAAAAGAGGTAAACAAAAAAAAATAAAATTTAACACTAATTATGTATTTATAAAATATGAAATTCCTATTTCAGAAATAATAATAAATTTTATTGATAAATTAAAATCAATATCAAACGGATATGCTTCATTTAATTATAAATTTAAAAAATATAAAAAATCTAATATAAAATTATTAGAAATTATTATAAATAAAAAAAAGATAGATGGATTATCTATATTAATACATGAAAAAAATATCATAAATTATGGAAAAAAATTTGTAGAAATTATAAAAAATACAATACCAAAACATCAATTTGACATTATTATACAATCTTCATGTAATAATAAAATAATATATAAATCAATTATAAAATCATTAAGAAAAAATGTAACTTCAAAATGTTACGGTGGAGACATAACTAGAAAAAAAAAATTATTAGAAAAACAAAAAAAAGGCAAAAAAAAAATGAAAAAAATAGGTAATATTTTTATACCTCAAAAAACTTTTTTAAATTTTTTTAAAATATTTTAAATATATATTATATGATTAATATATTTAATATTATATTAATAATAATATCTTTGTTATCTATATTTATTAAACTTTTTAATAAAAAAATAAAAAAAAATATGTATTTTTTTTTAAAAAAAAAATATTTAATAAATAAAATTAATTATTTTATAGATTTTATAAAAGAAATTTTTTGGTCTTTAATATTTATATTAATATTTAGATCATTTATATATGAACCTTTTCATATACCATCATATTCAATGATGCCTACTTTAATTAAAGGAGATTTTATATTTGTAGAAAAATTTTCATATAACATTAAAAATCCATTTACTAATAATATATTAGTATATATTAAAAATCCTAACTATGGAGATATAATAGTTTTTAAATATCCTAAAAATAAAAAATTATATTATATAAAAAGAATAATAGGATTACCAAGAGATAAAATTATTTATAATGAAAATAAAAAAGAAATTACAATTTATAAATCATGCATAAAAAAAAATTTATCTTGTTATTTAAAACCTTTAATAAAATATAAATTAAATAATAATATAAATTTAACTGAAAATAACATTTTTTTTTTAAAAAAAACATTTAATCTTAAAATAATGAATGAAATAATAAATAACAAAAAACATAATTTATTTATAATAAATATAAAAAAAAAAATTAAAAAAAATAAAATATGGATAATACCTGAAAATATGTATTTTGTTATGGGTGATAATAGAGATAATAGTGAAGATAGTAGATTTTGGGGATTTTTAAATAAAAAATTTATTATTGGTAAAGCTAAATATATATGGCTAAATATAGAAACACAAAATAATAATTATTTAAATAGTATAAAATTAAATAGAATAGGTAAAATTCTTTGAAATTATTAATTTAATAAAAATTTTTAAAATAAATTATGAATAATAATATTAATAATTTAGAAAATAAAATTAAATATTTCTTTAAAAATAAAAAAATATTAATTTTATCTTTAACTCATAGAAGTTATAGTAATAAACATAATGAAAGATTAGAATTTTTAGGAGATTCTATACTAAATTTTATAATAACTCAAAAAATATATAAAAAATTATATTTAGAAGAAGAAGGATATATGACCAGAATAAGATCTAATTTAGTAAATAAAAAAAATTTATTTAAAATAGCTCAAAAATTAGAATTAAGTAAATATATTTTTTTAGGTAAATGTGAAATAAAAATGAAAGGACAATATAAAAAATCTATATTATCTAATACAGTAGAAGCTATAATAGGAGGAATTTTTTTAGATAGTAATAATATTAAAACTGTAGAAAATATAATTAGTAATCTTTTTTTAAAAAATTATAAAAATTTTTTTCTTAAAAAAAAGAAAAAAGATTTTAAAACTATATTACAAGAATATTTACAAAAAATTAAATTACCTTTACCTAAATATTTAGTAATTAAAAAAAAAGGAAAAGATCATGAACAAATATTCACGGTACAATGTAAAATAAATTTTTTTAAAAAAGAAAAAATTACAGAGGGTATAGGTAATAATAAAAAAAAAGCAGAACAATTAGCAGCTAAAAAAGCTTTAATAACATTAAAAATTATTTAATAGATTTATAAATGAAAATATATAATAACATAAAATATATACATATTCCAATAATAGGAAAATATAATGTAGGTAAATCTACTATATTTAATAAATTAATTAAAAAAAAAATATCTATTACATCTAAAAAAAAAAACACAACACAAAAAAAAATAATTGGGATAGATAAAGAAAAAAATATACAATATATATATATTGATACACCTGGATTAAATAAATATCAAAATATAAAAATATTTATTTTAAAAATAATAAATTTTATTAAAAATTATTTTAAAATTAATATTATTAATTTAATAATAATTGTAATAGACAAAAAACTTAACGATCAAGAAAATGAATTATTAAATAAATTAGAATTATTTAAAATACCTTTATTATTAATAATTAATAAAATAGATAAAATAAAAAATAAACTTACTTTATTACCATATATAAATAATATAATTAAAAAAAATAAATATATACATACAATTTTACCTATATCAAAAAAAAATTTTTCTAAAAAAATAGATTATATAAAAAATACATGTATAAATTTTTTTTTAACAAAAAATAAAAATTTTTTTTTTTTAAACTTTACTACTAATTATAGTAAAAATTTTATTTTTTCAGAAATTATAAGAGAAAAAATATTAAGATTAACAGGAGATGAAATACCATATAATACTTTCATAAAAATTAAAAATATATATTTAGAAAAAAAAAAAACAAGTATTGATTGTATTTTAATAGTTAAAAAAAAACAATATATTAATATAATTAAAGGTAAAAATAATAATAAAATTAATAAAATTATTAATCTATCTAAAATAGATATAAAAAAATACTTAAATAAAAAAAATAAAATCTATATAAATTATAGATTTATTTGTAAAAAATAATTTTAATTACATAATTCTAATATTTTATCTAAATAAAATAATATTTTATTTATATTATATTTTATATAATATTTTTTATTTAAAAAAAAATTATCATTATTAAATTCTATATCATTAATAATATCAATTTTTTTAAAAAAATTTTTATTTAATAATAACTTATTTTTACAAATTTTTATTTTTTTTTTAAAAATTAAAATATACTTTTTATAAAAAATATCTATTTTTTTTTTTTTTTTTAATTCTACCAAAATATTTATATATTCCATAATATATCTACTATAAAAAATAAATAATTTAACATTATTTAAATTAAGTTTATATAATTTACTATTACTTAGTAAAAAAATATACATTTTAAATAATTTACTATAAAAATAGTAAATTAAAATTTTTTTATTTTCCAATTTTTCACTATAACAATATTTGTTAGATAATATTTTATCTAAAGTTATATTACATACACTTAACCATAAAATAAAATTATATAACAAAAAATTTACATTCCATTTTTTTAAAATTATAAATAATAATCCTATACATATAGATACTATACAACCACTAATTGTATCAAATAAACGTAAAACTAATATTTTAGTAAAATTAAAATTTAATAATTTTAAATTTAAAATATTAATTAATGTAAAAAACATAGTAGAAAAAATATATTTATCTTTTAAATTTAAATAACCTAATAAAGTTAATAAAAAAATAATTAATAATATATATATCTTATATATTTTAATTTTAAATAAAAAAAAAGATAAAAAAACTCCAATAAACGTACATAATAATCTACTAATAATTTTATTTAAATTTATAAAAAACTCATTCTGAGTAACTATTATAGATGTTATTATTAACCAATAAGGTTTAGTTAAACCTAATATTTTTAATATAAATATAGAAAAAAAAAATATAAAAGAATATTTTATAGATATATAAAAATTAATTGAATATAAAGAACAAAAATTTTTTATTTTATTTAAAAAAGTAATTTTACTATCTATACAATTAATATTATAGTAAAAATTTTTTTTATTTAATGGTTTATTATTTATTAAAATAGATATTATAACATTAATATGTTTTATATAAAAATTTACTAAATTAACTTTTTTATTTAAATTTAAATATTTAATTTTTTTAATTAAAAACATACTAATAAAATTTTCTTTTCTATATAAAATCAAATTAGAAATTTCTTTCATTCTATTAATTATTAATAAATTAAAGTTATTTATTAAACTAATATAATAATTATTATTACTTAAAATTTTTTTAGTTTCTTTAATTGAATAAACATTTACAGATATATTTTCGTATATATTAACTGATATTTTGAAAAAATTTACTAAAGAGTAATTATTTAAATCTAAATTAGATAACATATATATTTGATCATTACATTTAATAATTAAATCAATAACTTTTTGATATGATAAAGATAAACTATTTTCATAACTATTTAAATTATCATAATCAACAATATTAACAAATTTTTTTTCAAATAATAAAGATAATTCTATATATAAAAAACTTAAATTTTCTCTAATAGATTGATATCTAAAATAAAAAATAAATAATAAATTAATCAAACCATATAAAATAGTTCCTATAAAATAAATTATAGGTATATAAATAAAATATACTTTATTAATTAAATTAATAACAAAAATAGAAGAAAAAATAACTCCACAAAATAAATCAGAATATAATGGATTAATTTCACTAAATAAACCAAATATAAAAAAAATAAAAACAAATATAATAAACAATGGAATATTGTATTTTAAAAAAAAAATTATTACCATACTGGTAAATGAAAATATTATTGCACTTATTATTATTTTATAAAAAAAAAAATTATTTGGAATATCTAATAAAGAATTATTACAGCAAGAAAAAATAAAAGAAAACAAAAAACCATAATATGGTTTATTAAAAATATTAAAAAAAAAAATAGGTATAAAAAATATTATAGATTGTTTAATTACAAAATAAAATTTTGGGAAATAAAATATGTTTTTAAACATCATTTACATGTTAACTTAATATATTTTTATATAATATAATAATATTATTATATTAAAGTATATAATATTATATATGATTAATTGGAATAATATAATAAAAAAAGAAAAACAAAAAGAATATTTTATAAAATTAAAAAAATTCTTAATAAAAGAATATAATAATAAAATTATATTACCACCTAAAAATAAAATTTTTGAATCTTTTAAATTAACACCTTTCAAAAAAATTAAAATAGTAATTTTAGGACAAGATCCATATAGTAAAATAAATCAATCACATGGATTAGCTTTTTCTATTTTACCAAATATAAAAATTATACCAGGATCATTAAAAAATATATATAAAGAATTAAAAAAAGAAAACCCAAAATTTAAAATACCTAATACAGGTTATTTAAAAAAATGGTCTGAACAAGGAATTTTATTATTAAATACTGTATTAACGGTACAAAATAAAAAACCAGGATCACATAAAAATATAGGTTGGGAAATTTTTACAAATAATATAATATATTATATTAACACATATTTAACTAACATAGTTTTTATGTTATGGGGAAATTACGCTAAATCTAAAGAAAAATTAATAAATAAAAATAAACATTTAATACTTACAACATCTCATCCATCACCTTTATCAGTTAATAAAGGATTTATAGGATGTAATCATTTTAATAAAGCAAATATATTTTTAAAAAATAAAAAAAAAAAAATTATAAATTGGCAAATTTAAAATTTTAAAATCATATCTTACTAATACCTAGTAATTCATTAATTTCTTGTATAGTTAAACTAACTTTTCTATTAGATTTTAAAGAACCAGATATTAATAAATCTTTTAAATATTTATTTTCATTTCTAAAATAAAAAAATTTTTCTTTTAATAACGAAATAAATTTAATTAATTCATCAGCTACTATATTTTTAAAATCTAAATAATTAAAATTTAAAAATTTTTTCTGTAATAATTCAATAGATTCATTTTTTATTAAAGATAATATATTTAATAAATTTGATATACCAGGTTTATTATACATATCGTAATAAATTTTAGAAGGATTATCAGAATCTGTAACAGAATTTTTAATTTTTAATCTTATTAAATCATCAGAATCTAACAAACTTATATAATTATTAATATTAATATCAGATTTAGACATTTTTTTTTCAACATTAATTAAAGACATAATTTTAGAAAAATTATTGCATAAAATATATTTAGGTATTTTAAATAAATTACAATTATAATATTTATTAAATTTTTTAGCTATTTTTCTAGTAAATTCAATATGTTGAATTTGATCTATACCAACTGGTACATAACTAGTTTTATATAATAAAATATCTGAAGCCATCAAAATAGGATAAGTAAATAAACCACTATTACTAAATAACTTATTTTTTTTTTCCTTAAATTGAGTCATACGTTTTAAATCACCAACACTAGAAAAACAATTTAATATCCAATATAAATAAGTATGTTCTAAAATACTAGATTGTAAAAAAATAACAGACTTTAATGGATTAATATTAAATGCTAAAAGCATAGCTACAATATCTAATATATTTTTTTTTAATAAAAAAGAATTTATTTTTAAATTAGTCAAAGAATGTAAATCTACTATACAATAGTAACAATTATATTTTTTTTGTAAACTAGACCATAAATTAAATAATCCTATATGACCTATTGTTAATCCTCCAGTAGGTTGGATACCACTAAAAACATTTTTTTTCATTATAAAAAATACTATCTAATTAATAATTTATTTTTCATTACTAAATAAATCTTTAGAATTTAATAATTCTTTTAAATTAGCACTAGCAATATCTTTTTTATCAATATAATTAATTTTATTACTTAATTTTTTATTTTTAATACGATGATATACATATCCTGTTCCTGAAGGTATTAAACGACCAACTATAACATTTTCTTTTAAACCTCTTAATTCATCTATCTTAGAAGATACAGCTGATTCAGTTAATATTTTAGTAGTTTCCTGAAAAGATGCTGCAGAAATAAAAGATTCTGTTGCTAAAGAAGCTTTTGTTATACCTAATAATTCTCTATTATATTTAATAACATTTTTATTATTTAATAATAAATTTTTATTTACTAATCTAACTCTAGAAAATTCAATTTGTTCTCCTTTTAAAAAATCAGAATCACCAGAATCAATTATTAATACCCTTCTTAACATTTGTCTAATAATTATTTCTATATGTTTATCATTAATTTTAACACCTTGTAATCTATAAACTTCTTGAACTTCATTAACAATATACTTAGTTACAGATTCTACACCTCTTAATCTCAAAATATCATGAGCAGACTCTTGACCTTCAGATATTACATCTCCTTTTTCTATATATTCACCTTCAAAAACACTTAATTTTCTCCATTTATATATCATTTCTTCATGAACATTTTTTTCATCTAAAGAAGTAATTATTAAACGATATTTTCCTTTAGTTTCTTTACCAAAAGAAATATTACCAGATATTTCAGCTAATATAGATGATTCCTTAGGTTTACGAGCTTCAAATAAATCAGCTACACGAGGTAATCCACCAGTTATATCCCTAGTTCCACCATATTCTTGAGGTAATTTAGCAATAACATCACCGGAAAAAACATAAGAATTATTTTCTAAATAAATTACTGTTTTACTAGGTAAAAAATATTGAGCTACTATATCTGTACCAGGAATAATAATATCATTCTTTTCTTTATCTACTATTTTAATTGATGGTCTCAATAAACCTTTATTTGAACTAGATTTATATACACGATCAGCTTGATCTAATATTACTATTGAAGTTAAACCAGTTAAATCATCTGTTTGTTTAATAATAGTTTGACCATCATACATATCAATAAATTTAATATAACCAGTTACTTCAGTTATAATAGGCATTACATGAGGATCCCAAGTAGCAATAACTTCACCTGAATATACACGATCTTTATCATTTTTACTTATTATAGATCCATAAGGTAATTTATAACTTTCTTTAATAAATCCTAATTTATCAAATACTTTTAATTCAACATTTCTAGAAATTACTACTAATTTATTAGTAGAATTTTTAACAAATTTTAAATTAACTAATTTTAAAAAACCATTATTTTTAATTTTAATATTAGATTCAGAAACAGATCTAGATGCTGCTCCACCAACATGAAAAGTCCTCATAGTTAACTGAGTTCCAGGTTCACCAATAGATTGAGCAGCTATTACACCTACAGCCTCACCTTTATTTATTAAATGTCCTCTAGCAAGATCTCTTCCGTAACAAAAAGAACATATTCCAAAATTAGTTTCACATGTAACTACAGAACGCACTTTAACAGTATGTAAAGCAAGATTTTCTATTATATTACAATAATATTCATCTAATAAAATATTTTTTCTTAATAATATTTTATTAGTATTATTTAAAAATATATTTTCTGCTAAAACTCTTCCTAAAATACGATCTCTTAATGATTCTTTAATATCACCACCTTCAATAACTGATTGCATAAAAATTCCATCTTCAGTACCACAATCATCATCAATAACAACTAAATCTTGAGCAACATCTACTAAACGTCTAGTTAAATAACCTGAATTAGCAGTTTTTAAAGCTGTATCAGCTAAACCTTTTCTAGCCCCATGAGTAGAAATAAAATATTGTAAAACATTTAAACCTTCTCTAAAATTAGCAGTAATAGGAGTTTCTATTATAGAACCATCAGGTTTAGCCATTAAACCTCTCATACCTGCTAATTGTCTAATTTGAGCAGTTGAACCTCTAGCACCAGAATTTGACATCATAAAAACACTATTAAAAGAATTTTGATTTATATATTTACCATTTACATAAATCTTTTCTATCGATATAGTATCCATCATAGATTTAAGAATTTTTTCATTAGCTATAGCCCAAATATCTATAACTTTATTATATTTTTCTCCTAAAGTTACTAAACCTGATTGAAATTGTTCCTGAATTTCAGATATTTCATATTCTGCCTCTGAAATAATACTTTCTTTATCAGAAGGTATTACCATATCATCTATACCAACAGATAAACCAGATATAGTAGCATATCTAAAACCAATACGCATTATATTATCAGAAAAAATTACAGTTTCTTCTAAACCTAATAATTGATAACATACACTAAATATCTTTGAAACTTCATTTTTATCTAAAATCTTATTTACAAAAGAAAAAGATAAACCTTTAGGAAAAATATTCCATAATATAACTCTACCTATAGTAGTATCAACTATAAACTTATTTTTTTTAAATTTATTTTCTTTAGATATTTTAATATATTCAATTATTCTAACTTTAACTTTAGAATGAATAGATACTAAACCATTATTATAAGCATATTCGGCTTCATAAGAACTAGATAATAACATTCCTTCACCTAATGAATTAACTCTATCACATGTCATATAATATAAACCTAATATAACATCTTGTGATGGAACTACTATAGGATCTCCACTAGCAGGAGATAATATATTATTAGTAGACATCATTAAAGATCTTGCTTCTAATTGTGCTTCTAATGTTAAAGGAACATGCACAGCCATTTGATCTCCATCAAAATCAGCATTAAAAGCAGAACATACTAAAGGATGTAATTGTATAGCTTTACCCTCTACTAATATAGGCTCAAAAGCTTGAATTCCTAATCTATGTAATGTAGGAGCTCTATTTAATAAAACTGGGTGATATTTTATAACATCATCTAATATATCCCATACTATAGAATCTTCTTGATCAACTATTTTTTTTGCAGATTTAATAGTATTAGCTATACCATTAATTTCTAATTTACCATAAACAAATGGTTTAAATAATTCTAAAGCCATTTTTTTAGGTAAACCACATTGGTTTAAATTTAAAAAAGGACCTACAGTTATTACTGATCTGCCAGAATAATCAACTCTTTTACCTAATAAATTTTGTCTAAATCTTCCTTGTTTACCTTTTATCATATCAGCTAAAGATTTCAAAGGTCTTTTATTTGATCCTACTATAGCAAAACCTCTACGACCATTATCTAATAAAGCATCTACAGATTCTTGTAACATTCTTTTTTCATTTTTTATAATTATTTCTGGGGCAGACAAATCTAAGAGTCTTTTTAACCTATTATTTCTATTTATTACTCTTCTATATAAATCATTTAAATCAGAAGTTGCAAATCTACCACCATCTAATGGTACCAATGGTCTTAAATCAGGAGGTAAAACTGGTAAAACATTTAATATCATCCATTCTGGTTTATTATTAGAATTAATAAATGATTCTATTAATTTAATACGTTTAGTAATTTTTTTTTTTTTAGTTTCAGAATTAATATTTTTTAATTCAAAAAATAATTTTTTATACTCATTTTTTAAATTAATGTTTTCTAACAAATATTTTATAGCTTCAGCACCCATTTTAGCTACAAATTCACTACCAAATCTAGAAATACAATCTAAATATTGATCTTCATTTAAAAGCTGATATAATTTTAATTTTGTAATTCCAGAATCAATAACTATATAAGATTCAAAATATAAAACTTTTTCTATATTACGTAAAGGTATATCTAAAAGTAAACCTATTCTAGAAGGTAAAGACTTAAGAAACCATATATGAGCTATAGGAGAAGCTAATTCTATATGTCCCATTCTATCTCTTCTTACTTTAGTTTTAGTTACTTCAACACCACATTTTTCACAAACTATACCTTTATATTTTAATCTTTTATATTTTCCACACAAACATTCATAATCTTTAATAGGTCCAAAAATACGAGAACAAAATAAACCGTCTCTTTCAGGTTTAAAAGTACGATAATTTATCGTTTCAGGTTTCTTTACTTCACCATAAGACCAAGACCTAATATGACTTGGTGAAGCTAATGATATTTTAATAGAATTAAATTCTTTATTTTTATTTTTTTTAATATTCAAAAAATCATTAAAATCATTCACAAATAATATACCTTTAAAATAATTACAATAAAATTAATTATTTTCTAACTCTATATTAATTCCAAGAGAACAAATTTCTTTTAATAAAACATTAAAAGATTCTGGCATTCCAGGATCCATTTGATGATCATCATTAACTATATTTTTATAAACTTTAATTCTACCACTTACATCATCTGATTTTACAGTTAACATTTCCTGTAATGTATATGAAGCTCCATAAGCTTCTAATGCCCAAACCTCCATTTCTCCAAATCTTTGACCACCAAATTGGGCTTTACCACCTAAAGGTTGCTGAGTAACTAAACTATAAGATCCAGTTGATCTAGCATGTATTTTATCTTCTACTAAATGATTCAACTTCATCATATATATATAACCTATAGTAATAGGTCTATCAAATCTTTCTCCAGTTAATCCATCATATAAATAAGTTTGACCTGAAGAATTTAACCCAGCAATTTTTAAAAATTTTTTTATTTCTTTTTCATTAATACCATCAAATACTGGAGTAGATACAGGTATTCCATTAGATAAATTTTTTGCTAATTCAAATAATTCATCATCATTTAATAAAATTAAATCATTTTTATTATATTTACTTCCTAAATTATAAATTTTTCCAATAAATTTTCTTAATTTTACTAAATCTAAATTATCATTTAACATTTTACTTACTTTATCTCCTATAACTTTAACAGCCATTCCCATGTGTGTCTCTAAAATTTGACCTATATTCATTCTCGAAGGAACTCCTAAAGGATTTAAAATTATATCTACAGGAACACCATCTTTATCATAAGGCATATCTTCTATAGAACATATTTTAGATATAACACCTTTATTTCCATGTCTACCAGCCATTTTATCACCAGATTGTAAATAACGTTTAACAGATAAATAAACTTTAACAATTTTTAAAATACCTGGAGCTAATTCATTACCATATTTAATCTTTAACTTAAATTTATTTATTTTATTTCTATAATATTTAATTATATTTTTATAACTTTTTATTAATCTACATATATTTAATTTTATACAAATATTAGAAATATTTATTTTTTTTAAATCTTTATATGACTTAATAAAATTAAATTTATTTAAATCATAATTATTTTTAAATAAGATTTCCTTTACTTTTGAAATTAAAGATTTTTCACAAAAATATAATTCATAATAAATATTATTTTTAAAATCATTTAATTTTATTTTATCTATTTCCAAATTTCTTTTATCTTTTACACTATATTCTCTTGAAAAAATTTGAATATCTATAACAGTACCTAAAACTCCATTAGGAACTCTTAATGAAGAATCCTTAACCTCAGAAGCTTTTTCACCGAAAATAGCCCTTAAAAGTTTTTCTTCTGGAGTTAATTGAGTTTCACCTTTAGGTGTAACTTTTCCTACTAAAATATCACCACTTTTTACTTCTGCGCCAACATAAATTATTCCACTTTCATCTAATTTAGATAAAATAGATTCACTAACACCTGGTATGTCAGAAGTAATTTCTTCTGAACCTAATTTAGTATCTCTAGCAATACAAGACAATTCATGTATATGAATACTAGTAAATAAATCCTTACGAACAACATTATCAGAAATTAATATAGAATCTTCAAAATTATAACCATGCCAAGACATAAATGCTACTCTTAAATTTTGTCCTAAAGCTAATTCTCCTAAATCAGTAGAAGAACTATCAGCTAATATATCACCTTTTAATATTGAATCATTTAATTTTACACATGGAGTTTGATTAATACATGTATTTTGATTAGATTTTAAAAATTTAGTTAAATAATAAACATCTATTTTAGGAATTTTATTTAAAGAATTATTTTCTAATAAAACTTCAATAAATATTTTAGAAGAATCTACATATTTAATTACACCATCATTCTTAGCTATAACTACTACTCCTGAATCAACAGCAATTTTATATTCCATTCCAGTACCTACTAAAGGTTTATCAGATATTATACTAGGTACTGCTTGTCTCTGCATATTAGCACCCATTAAAGCTCTATTAGCATCATCATGTTCTAAAAAAGGAATTAATGATGCACCTATAGATACTATTTGCTGAGGAGATACATCCATATAATTAATTTGATTTACTTTAAATAAATTAAATTCCCCATTATATCTACATAACAAAAAATTATCTTTAAATTTATTAAAATTATCTAATTTAACATTAGATTGAGATATTACATAATCACCTTCTTCTATAGCTGACAAATATTCTATTTTATCAGTAACTACACCATATTTAACTACCCTATAAGGGGTTTCTAAAAAACCATAATTATTAATTCTAGCATAAAGAGATAAAGAATTAATTAAACCTATATTAGGTCCTTCTGGGGTTTCTATAGGACAAACTCTTCCATAATGTGTAGGATGTACATCTCTTACTTCAAATCCTGCTCTTTCTCTAGTTAATCCACCAGGACCTAAAGCAGAAATCCTACGTTTATGTGTAATTTCAGATAAAGGATTATTTTGATCCATAAATTGAGATAATTGACTAGAACAAAAAAAATCTTTTATTATAGCAGATAAAGGTTTAGCATTAATCAAATCTTGAGGATATAAATCTATTAATTCTCCGCTTAAAGAAAATAATCTTTCCTTCACAGTTCTTTCTATTCTTACTAAACCTATTCTAAATTGATTCTCTACCATTTCTCCAACAGACCTTACCCTTCTATTACCTAAATGATCTATATCATCTACTATACCATTACCATTTTTAATATTTATTAATTTTTTCAAAGTATCTATTATATCTTCTTTTTGGAGAATTAAACTACCACATATATTTTTTCTTCCAATAGATTTATTAAATTTCATACGACCTACATCTGATAGGTCATATTTACCATTTACAAAAAATAAATTTTTAAATAAACTTTCTGCTGCATCTATAGTTGGGGGTTCACCAGGCCTAATCATTTTATATATCTCTATAAGAGAAGAATCCCTATCTAAAACTCCATCAATTTTAAGAGTAGATGATATATAAAAACCTCCATATAACTCACTAAAATATAAAATATTAATTTTATTAAAACCATAATTACGTATTTTACACAATAAATCAACATCTAAAACTGAATTAGCATAACCTATAATTTCATTAGTTTCTTTATTAACATAATCTTGAGCTAATATTTTACCGTTTACATAATCTAATGGTATTTTAACAAGATTAACATTATCTTTTTCTAAATTTCTAATATGTTTTAATGTTATTCTTCTACTTTTATTTACATATATTTTATTATTAAATTTTAAATCAAAATCTAATATTTCTCCTCTTAACCTATTAGGTATAATATGTAAATATAAATCATCATTAATAAATTCTAAAACATTAAAATCAAAAAATATTTTAAGTATTTCATTAACACTATATCCTAAAGCTTTTAAAAAAACTGTAACAGGTAATTTCCTTTTACGATCTATACGAACAAATAAATTATCTCTTGAATCAAATTCAAAATCTAACCAAGATCCTCTATATGGAATAATTCTAGCATTATACAAAATTTTTCCAGAAGAATGTATTTTACCTTTATCATGATCAAAAAATACTCCAGGACTACGATGTAGTTGTGATACTACTACTCTTTCAGTTCCATTTACTACAAAAGTACCTCTATTTGTCATTAAAGGTATATCACCCATATATACTTCTTGTTTTCTACAAAATTTTATTTTTTTTTTATTAGAAAACTCATCATAAACTAATAAACATAACTTAACTTTTAAAGAAACAGAATATGTTAAACCTTTAATATTACATTCTCTATCATTAAATAGTGGTTCACCAAAACTATAACTTATATAAGTTAATTCAATATTTTTACTATAACTAGAAATAGGAAAAATAGATTTAAATGATAAATCTAAACCTGAACAAACATTATCAGTAGAATATAAAAATTTTTTATAAGATTCTATTTGAATAGATAATAAATATGGAACATCTAAAATTTTTTTAATTTTAGAAAAATTTTTACGTATACGTTTTTTTTCAGTATAAGAATAAACCATATAATTTTAATAATAAATAATTATTTAATACTCAATAACAAAAAATTTATTTAACTTCTATTACAGCTCCTACTTCTTCAAAAGATTTTTTAAATAATTCTAAATCTTTTTTATTTACATTTTTTTTAATTAATACAGGACAAGATTCAACTAAATCTTTAGCTTCTTTTAAACCTAAATTAATAAAACTACGTACAACTTTTATAACAGCTATTTTATTAGATCCAATAGATTTTAAATAAAAATCAAACTCATTTTTTTCTTCATTTCTTTTAGAAGATTCTAAAGAATTTAAAGACATATTATAATCTGATTTAACAATACCAAATTTTTTTTCTATAAGATCTACTAATTCTATAACTTCAATTAAAGACATAGAATATATTTTTTCTATAATTTCTTCTTTAGTGATTTTCATATTTTAATCAGTAATAATCATTAAATTTATATATTTTTTTTGTTAATAACTAATCTTAATACACGAAAAATTTTAAAAATAAATATATTTTTAATTAAAAAAATAAAATACATTATGGCTAATTTTAAAGAATATAAAAAAGATAATTTTTTATTTAAATCTAAAGAGATTAAATTACCATCTACAGAAATCGCTTTTATATTAATTTTACCTTTATATTTTTGTTTATAAGGATAAAAAACTTTAGATGCTAAACTATAACTGTTAATAGAAAAAATAACTATAGTAGGACCATTAAAATATTTTATTAAACAATTAAATTTAGTATCTTTAAAAGCAATTTTAAATAAAGTATTACGAGCCATAATCATACATATTTCATTTAAAGATATATCTTTACGTATAATATTTATTTCATTAGAAGTAATATTAATAAAATTTAATAAAATTATAGACAAAGATTGATTTATTTTTTTTTTAATATTCAAAATAATATTTTGTTTTTTATTGTAATTTAATAACATAAATAACTCAAATTAATATAATTTTAATTAAATATTAACTATAAACCCTTTTCCCATTGTTGATGAAATAGTAATTTTTTTAATAAATGAATCAACTTTACAATTAATAGGTCTATTAGATTTAATAGATAATATTAAAGACATCAAATTTTCAGATAATTTATCATTAGAAAAATTAATTTTACCTATAAGGGAATGTATTATACCAAATTTATCAGTTTTATAAATTATCTTATTGTTTAAAAATTTTTTTATAGTTTCAGATAAATTTTCAGTTATAGTACCTAATTTTAAATTAGGCATCAAACCTTTAGGACCTAATATTACACCTAATTTACTAATATATTTAGTAGAATTAACATCAGATATAACTAAATCATAAACTATTTTTTTATCAATAATTTTTTTAAATAATTTATCCATACCTACATAATAAGCACCAGAAGAATAAGCTATATTATAATTTTCTCTTTCAGTAAAAACTACAATTTTTAATTTCTTACCAGTACCATGAGGTAAATAAACAGTACCTTTAATAACATGATCTGATCTTTTAGTATCAATATCCAAATTAATAGCTACATCAATTGATTCAATAAATTTAAATTTAGATTTATTTTTCAATTTATCAAACATATCAACAAAATTAATTATTTTTTTAATCATAACTTTAAAATTAATAATTTTAAATTATTCTTTTACTAATATTCCCATAGAACGAGCAGTACCAATAATAGACAAAGAAATTGAATTAATATTATTACTATTCATATCAGGATATTTTAATTTAGCAATTTCTATAATATGTAATTTTTTAATATAACTTATAATTTTACTTCCAGGTTTTGAAGATCCTTTATCTAATGATAATTTTTTTTTTAAAAGTACAGATACAGGAGGGGTTTTAATAATAAAAGTAAAATTACGATCAGAATAAACAGTAATAATTACAGGTAAAGGAATACCTTTTTCCATATTATTAGTTTGATCATTAAACATTTTACAAAAATTCATTATATTTAATCCATTTTGACCTAATACTGGTCCTACAGGAGGACTAGGGTTAGCCATACCTGATAAAACTTGCAATTTAACAAACTTTACTATTTTTGACATAATATTTAAATTTAATAAAATTTAATTAACTACTTTTTTCAACTTGAGAAAAATCTAACTCTACTGGTGTAGATCTACCAAAAATAGATACAGATACCTTCAAAATATTTTTATCATAATCAACCTCTTCTACAAGACCATTAAAATCAGAAAATGGTCCACTATTAACACGTATTAATTCACCTGGTTCAAATAATACCTTAGGAATTAATTTACCATCTATATTTCTCAATTTATTTTTTATATATTCAACTTCATCTTTTTTTAAAAAAGCTGGATTTGCTGAATTTCCACCTATAAAACCAATAACACGTGGTATATTACGTACTAAATACCAATTTTTTTCATTCATTACCATATAAATCAAAAAATATCCAGGAAAAAATTTACGATCACTTTTTTTTCTTATTCCTTTTTTAACCTCTACAACTTCTTCAGTAGGTATTAAAATATCACCAAAATAATTTTGTAAATTATATAATTTTATACGATTTTTTAAAAAATTTACTACCTTATTTTCAAAACTAGAAAAAACTTGAACAACATACCATTTTTTTTTTTCTAGAAAAGACATTTTATAACCTCAAATTAATAATAAAATATATAAAATATGATAAAATTTTATCTAATATATATATAAAAAAAGATATTGAAAAACTTAAACATAAAACTACAAAAGTTATTTGTATAGATTCTATTAAAGAAGGCCATATAATTTTAGAAACTTCTTTTTTAGATTCATTTAAAAAAAATAAAATTTTTCTAAAAAAATTTAAAAATTTTAATAAATAAAAAAAAGAAAAAAAACTTATAAAATTTATAAAAAAAAATAAAAAATCATAAAAACAAAAATTTTTCATAAAATTTAAATTAAAAAATAATTCAAACTAAAATTAGTTTAGTTTATTAAATTTAATAAAAAAATAATTTTTTTTTTTACAAAATATACTAATATTAAAATTAATAAAAAAAATTTAGATTACTTAAATACAAAAAAAGTTTATCAATTTTATTAGAATCAATAAATTGAACTTCAAAATTTAATAAAATTTTAAATTTTAAAAATACTTTTTTTCTAATAAAAAAAGAAAAATGATAAATATCATTATATGATGCATTATAACTATTTACTATAATTAATGGATTTTTATGAAATAATCTTGCTCCTCCATAATGTTTGTATTTTAAACCACATTTATCAATTAAATAAGCAGCAGAAATTTTTTTTTTAAAAAAAAAATTTTTATAAAAATAAATATTTAAAAAATCAAAAATTTCAGGATATAAATTAATTAAATTTAAATAAATTGAATAATCAATTACAGGATTTTTAAAAAAACTACCCACATTACCTAAATACCTTATATCAGGTAATTTTTTTTTTCTTAAAAAAAAAACCTTTAAATAAATATCTTCAGATTTAATAGAATTATCTTTATAATCAAAACTATTAATTAAATCTTTATACCATAAAAATGGTTTCCATCTTTTTTTAATTTTTAAACCAACTTTTAAAATTATAAATCTATTAAAAAAAATATTTTTAAATAAACTCTCTCTATAAGAGAGACAACAATTTTTTTTTTTAATAAAAATTTCTTTTCCACTTAAAATATCAAATACTTTTACATAATTCAAAAAATTTTTTAATTCTAAACCATAAGCTCCTATATTATTAACTACAGAAGAACCTACAGAACCAGGTATAAAAGACAAATTTTCTAAACCATATATACCATTATTTAAGGTAAAATTTACTAAATCAGACCAATTTTCACCAGAATTAATTTCTAATAACCAGTAATCAATATTTTGGTCTATAATAATTCTTCCTTTTACCCTATTTATTAATACTGTACCATAAAAATTATTTAAAAACAATATATTACTACCTTCACCTATTAAAACTAAAGGTTTCTTTTTTTTAAAATGTAACAAATAAAAATTTTTAAGATACTTAAAATCATCTAATATAAATAAACTATCTGATTTAATAGATAAATTTAAAGTATTAAACTTCTTTAAAGAATTTAAACACATTTTAATTAAATTAATTTAGATAAAAAAAAAGATTCTAAATAAAACATTTTTTTGTAATTTAATTCATTATAATGACTATAACCTAATATATGTAACATACTATGAATTAAAATTTTAGAAAAATAATAAAAATAATCAATATTATTTTTTATAGACTCAAATAAAATTAACTTAGGACATAAAAATATATCACCTAAAAAAAAATTTATACTACTTACTAAGTAATATCTAAAAGATAATACATTAGTTACCATATTAATATATCTATATTTTTTATTTAAAAAAACAATTTTTTTTTCATTGACTAAAATAATATTAATTGAATTATCTATATTATAATATAGATATATATAATATAACCAAATATTAAAATATATCCAAGAAGGATAAAAACTACAATCATTACATCTATAATAAATATTAATAAAACGTTTATAAAATAACATAAATAATTAATTTAATTATTGTAAATTTCATAAGCTTTAACTATTTTAGCAACTATATTAGAACGTACAATATCACTAATACTAAAAAAAATAAAACCTATATCATCTAAATTTTTTAAAATTTTTATAACATGTATTAAACCTGAACTAATATTATTAGGTAAATCTATTTGAGAAATATCACCATTAATAACAACTTTAGAATTAAATCCTAATCTGGTTAAAAACATTTTCATTTGTTTAATAGTAGTATTTTGTGCTTCATCTAAAATAATAAATGAATCATTAAATGTTCTACCTCTCATATAAGCTAATGGAACTACTTCTATAATATTTCTATCAATATATTTATTTTTACAATCAGATCCTAAAATATCAAATAAAACATCATATATAGGACATAAATAAGGATCAATTTTTTGATTAAAATTACCAGGTAAAAAACCTAATTTTTCTCCTGCTTCAACTATAGGACGAGCTAATATAATTCTATATATTTTCCTTTTTCTTAAATAATCTACAGCTGCAGCTACAGATAAATATGTTTTACCTGTTCCTGAAACACCTATACCAAAAGTAATAACTTTACTTTGAATACTATTTAAATAATTAATTTGTACTTTATTTTTAGCTTTTATTAAACTATATCTAGTTTTTAAACAAAAATTACTTTTTTTCATTAATATTTTAAAATATAAATAACTTAAATATAAAATTTAAAAAAAATTTTACTTACATATATAACCATATAAAAAATTTTTACTAAAATCAATTACTTTAACATAAACAAATGTACCAATAAATTTTCTATCACCAAAAAAACATATTAACCTATTACTATCTGTTCTACCATAACATATATTATTTCTAAAATTAAATTTTTTTTCAACTAAAACTCTTTGTATACTACCTAACATAGAACTACTCCAAAAAATAGAATTTTTATATATTAATTCCTTAATTTTATTTAATCTATATTTTTTCAATTTAATACTAACATTATCTTCAATATAATAAGATTTAGTATATGGTCTAGGAGAATAAATAAATATAAAACTTTTATCAAATTTTATTTCCGATATTAAATTCATTGTTAAAATAAAATCATCTTCTGTTTCAGATGGAAAACCTACTATAAAATCTGAACTAAATATCATATTTGGTCTAATTAATAAAATAGAATCAATTAATTTTTTATAATAATTAACAGTATAATTTCTTTTCATTAATTTTAGTATTCTATCTGATCCACTCTGAATAGGCAAATGTAAAAAATTAGCTATTTTACTTATATTTTTATAAGCTAATAATAAATCTTTATTAAAATTAATAGGATGATTAGTAATTAATCTTATTCTTTTAATACCATTTATATCAGATATTAAATTTAATAAATGATAAAAACTACATTTTTTACCATTAGAAAAATAACTAGAATAAGCATTTACATTTTGACCTAATAAATTAATTTCTACCACTCCATTTAAAGATAAATAATTTATTTCAGAAATAATTTCTTCAGGAAATCTACTAATTTCTTTTCCTCTAGTAAATGGAACAATACAATATGAACAATATTTATTACAACCTTCTATTATAGAAATATTATAAATAAAACTATCAATAGTTTTTTTAATTATACTAACATTTGAATAATAAAAATTAATATCTATTATTCTATTACCATATTCATTAAATTTTTTAAATAAAAAATAAATTTTACTTAAAGATTTAGGACCAAATATTATATCTACAATATTACTTTTTAAAAATATTTTTTCTTTATCTTGTACTGCTACACATCCACCAACAGCTACAATTAATTTAGAATTTAAAGTTTTTATTTTTTTAATATAACCTAATTTATCATATAATTTTCTTTGAGATTTTTCTCTTACTGAACATGTATTTAAAATAATAACATTAGCTTCATTAATATCTAAAGTAATTACAAATTCATTATATTTATTTAAATAAAAAAAAATTTTGTCAGAATCATATTTATTCATCTGACAACCCCAAGTTTTTATATATAATTTTTTATACATAAATATCCTTTAAAAAATTTATATAAACAAAAATTACAAAATTAAAAAATTAATACCTTTTAATTATATTAAATTAGCTATAATAGGAATTGAACCTATATCTTCAGCGTTATGAATGCTGTGCTTTACCTATTAAGCTATATAGCCTATTAATTAAAAACAGGGGTACCAGGATTCGAACCTGAGAATGTCGGGATCAAAACCCGATGCCTTACCACTTGGCTATACCCCAATAATAAAATACGGAAGACGAGATTTGAACTCGTACACTAAAAGTACTAGAATCTAAATCTAGTGCGTCTACCAATTTCGCCACTTCCGCAATAATTAATTATTTTTAAAAAATATAATTATAATTAAAACATATATTTAAAATATATAAGTATAGTTAAATTATGCTTTTAAATCATAAAAGAGTCAATATTTATATTGACTTTATATATATAAAAGATAAAATAAAATTAATATGAAAAAAATAAAAATATCAAATTTTATTGAAATAATTCTTAAAAAAATAAAAAATAAAAAAATATATTGTGGACATGGTACAAATAACAAATATTCAGAAATAATATATCTAATATATACATATTTAAATTTAAAATTCCAAAAAAAAAATTTAAATTTAAAAATAAATATTTTTAAAAAAAAAAAATTTTAAAATTAATTAAAAAAAGAATTAAACAAAGAATACCTACACCTTATTTAACTAATAAGGCTATCTTCTGTAAGAAGATATTCTATATAAATAGAAATGTAATGATCCCTAGATCACCAATATCAGAATTAATAAACAATAAATTTAAAATAATAAAAAAAATAAAACCAAAAAATATTTTAGATTTATGTACAGGAAGTGGATGTATAGCAATACTATGTTCATATATTTTTCCAAAATCTAAAATTGATGCAACAGATATATCAAGTAAAGCTTTATATGTAGCTAAAAAAAATATTACTTTACATAAAGTAAAAAATATAAATTTAATAAAATCAAATTTATTTAATAAAATTAAAAAAAAATACGATTTAATTATAACTAATCCACCATATATAAATAGAAAAGATATAAAATATTTACCTAAAGAATATAAATATGAACCATATATATCATTAGTATCCTCAAAAAATGGAACATTTTTAATAAAACAAATTATTAAACAATCAAAAAAATTTTTATCAGATAACGGATACTTAATCTGCGAAACTGGACATCAAAAAAACAATATAATACAAAAATTTCCAAATTTAAAATTTAAATGGATAAAATTAAAAAATGGTACTAAAGGAATATTTATAATAAATAAAAAAAAATTAAATTAAATATTTAATATTTAAATTAACTTTAAATAAAGCAATAAAATTTTTTTTATTAATAAATATTAAATCATTAATATCTATACATTTAATTTCAGAAATTTTTTTAAATATTAATAAAATTTTAGTAGAATCATTAAATTTTCCTCTAAATGGATGAGGACTAAGATAAGGAGAATCAGTTTCAACTAATAATCTATCTAAAGGAATATATTTAACTATTTTTTGTATATCAATAGCATTTATAAATGTTACTAAACCTGATATAGAAATATATAAACCAATATCTAATAATTTAGATAATTCATTTTTTTTAATATAACTAAAACAATGTACTAATCCACCAAAATCCAATATATTAAATCTACTTACAATATCATAAGTATCTTTAAAAGAAAATCTAGAATGAATAATAATAGGTTTTTTATTTTTTTTTGCTATATTTAAATGAAATTTAAAAAGTTTAATTTGTATTTTTTTATTTAAGAAACTAGATAATTTATAATCTAAACCAGATTCTCCTATAGCAATAACTTTTTTATGTAAAGATATTTTTTTTAAAAAAAATAATTTTTTAATACTAATATTATTTTTCCAATACAAAGGATGTATACCACAAGATATACCTATATTAGGTATATTTATTGACATTCTAAAAATTTTTAAAAAACTTTTTAAATCTATTGATACAGCTAAAATATATAAAATATTTTTTTTTTTACAAAAATTAACATATTCTTTAATATTATTAAATAATTTACTATTATAATTTAATATATCTATATGACAATGAGAATCTATTAAAAACATAATTTTTTTAAAAACTAATAAATTTATAAATTTAAATTAATTAAAAAAACTAAATCAGTAATTAATATATTTCTATTAATATTAATAGATTTTACTAATTCATTCATTAAAAGAAATATTTTTTTTAAAATTAAAAAAATATTATTAATATTAATTCTTTTATAAAAGAATATTATTATATCAAACATATCTATGTTTATAATATTTATATAATCTCCTAAATTATATTTAACTATATCAATAAATAATGTAGATAACCAATATAATTTAAAATTTAAAAACTTATCATTAATTAATTTTATTAAACAATCTATATCATCAGATATACTGATGTAAAATTTATTTAAAAAAAACAATCTTTTTTTCCATAATTTTCTTAAATAATAATAAGAAATTATTGGAGACTTATTACTTAAACGAATAGCTGAAATAATAGATTTTTTATCATAAAAAGAAATTTTTTTATTAATTAAAATCAATAAATAATACTCTTTAGGAGAAGATAATCTATATAAATAACATCTACTTAATATAGTAGGTGGTATATTAATATTATTTAAACAAGAAAATATAAATATTGTTTTAAAAGGAGGTTCTTCCATTAATTTTAATAAAGAATTAAATGTAAACATATTTAAAAATTTAGTTCTAGGGAAATATATAATTTTATATTCAGATAAATAAGAATCTACAAATAATTTTTTTTTCATAAATTCTATTTCACATAAATTAATAATATTCTTATAATTTTTTATAATATATATATCAGGATGATTATAAATATTTAATAAATTACAATTTAAACAATTATTACAACTAATATAATTATATTTTTTAACACAAATTATCCATTTAATTAACTCTAAAACTAAAATATTAACTTTTAATTCTGAAGAATAACTAATAATTAAATTATAATTAAAGTATTTTAAACTCCATAAATCTATAATTTTTTTATAAAAATAATTTAACCATGGATATTTTAAAAATTTTTTTGATTTAACCATAAATAAATTTTTCTTTTTAAAAAAATAAATATATTTTTTAAACTTAAATTAGCATTTATAATTATTTTATTACCTTTATAAATTCTAAAATAATTTTTATAAAATGAATAAACCCTATAAAAAAATCTTATACTTTCTCTTTCTATAAAATCTAATTTTCTAGAATTATATATTCTCATCAAAGATGAGAAAGGTGATATATCTAAATATATTACTAAATCTGGTAAAAAAAAATTAATAAATATTTTATCTAAAAATCTTATTAAACTTTTACTAATATTCCATCCATAACCTTGATAAGCTAAACTACTAAAATTATATCTATCAGATATAACATTATATCCTAAATTAATATTAGGTAAAATAACTTTTTTTAATAATTGAATACGAGATGCATATAACATCAATAATATTGACTCTTTAACAATAAAATTACTATTAAAATTATTATTTAAAATTAAATTACGTATATTTTCTGAAAATAAATTACCTCCAGGATCACGAACTAATTTTATTTTTTTAAATCCATAAATTTTTAAAATCTTAACTAAAAATTTACATATAGTAGATTTTCCTGAACCATCTATACCTTCTACAACTATAAATTTTCCTTTCATAATAATATAAAATATAAATATTATAATTAATATTAAAAATAAACATCAATATTTAATTTTTTTTTAAATATATAAAATTTATTTATCATTTTATTATATAATAAAATTATATTTTAAAAAAAATAAATAAGGATTAATATTATGTTAGTAGGTAAAAAAGCTCCAAATTTCATTTCAAATGCAATATCTCCTGATGGAAAAATAATTGAAAAATACAATTTTAAAGAAAATAATAAAAACTATAATAAAGTACTATTTTTTTGGCCCTTAAATTTTACTTTTGTATGTCCTTCAGAAATATTAGCTTTTAATAAAAGATTAAACGAATTTAAAATAAGAAACACTATTATAATAGGAGTATCTATAGATTCAATCTATAGTCATATAACATGGAGAAATACTCCTATAGAAAAAGGAGGAATAGGAAAAATAAAATTTACAATGATATCAGATATAAATAAAGAAATACAAGAATTATACAATGTTAAACATGTTAATACAGGATTATCATTAAGAGCTACATTTATAATAGATAAAAATAACATAATAAGACACCAATCAATAAATGATTTTTTTATAGGAAGAAATATAAAAGAAATATTAAGAATAATTGATGTAATAAATTTTCACGAAAAAAACGGATTAGTATGCCCTGCTCAATGGAAAAAAGGTAAAAAAGCAATAGAACCTAACATTGAAGGAATAAAAAAATACTTACAAAAAAACATAAAAGATTTATAATTTACTAATTTAATAAAAATGAAAATATTTTTAAATTTAATAAAAAAACATTCTATATTAGTAATATTATTTACTTTTATAAGTTTATTATATATTATGGTAATATATCCTCAACAAATAAAAAAAAATAAAAAAATAAAAATAATTAAAAAACTTAAAGAAAATGACGAAATTTTAATAAACAATTGCATTGTTGGTAAAATTACAAAAATTTTAACTTCTAAATATGTAGAAGTTTTAATAAATAAAAAAACTAAAATAATAATTAAAAAAAGTTCTATATCTCTAATTTTACCAACAAAATATTTCAAAAAATAAATTTATTTTATTTTAAACTCATTATAAATAACATGTTTCCTAATAACAGGATCATATTTATTAATATTTATTTTCTTTACTGTATTTCTAGTATTTTTATAAGTAGTATAAAAATGACCACTACCTGACGAAGAAACCAATTTTATCTTTAACCTAGTACTTTTAGCCATAAATAATTATTTAAACTCTTTTTTATTTTTTATAAAACATTCTAAACCATTTTTATCTATACATCTAATAGCTTTAGTAGTTAATCTTAATCTAATAAATCTTTTTTTCTCTTCTGACCAAAATTTATGATAATGAATATTAGGAATAAATTTTCTTTTCGATTTAGACATAGAATAAGATCTTTTGTTTCCAAAAATAGTTTTTTTACCAGTTATAAAACAATATTTAGACATAAATTAAACTCAATTTAATATTAATAATATATTTTTATTAAATAAAATTAAAAATTTATTTTTTTTTAAATAAATTAAACAAATAAATTTTGCTTACTATTAAAGTAAAATTATATTTATTATTATAAAAATTTTTTAAATAACCATATAAAACTACTGTGTTATATAAATCTATACAATTAGAATAAAGAATATAAATATCTTTAAAAATTAGAATTTCAATACATCCATAACTATCATCTATTATGATTATACAAATACGATTTTTATTTCTAGTAGATAAAAATTTTATAGAAACTATAATACCTGTAATAACTACACTAGTATTAACTTTTAAAAAACACAAATCTTTAATTTTAACTAAATTAATATATTTTTTATATATATCTTTAATATAAAGATTAATAGGATGATTAGTCAAATATAAACCTAAAACTTCTCTTTCTTTACTTAATTTATATTCTTCTGAATATTTAATATTATTATGTAAAGATAATTTTTTTAAAAAAGATACATCTATATATGAATCAAAGTTTAATATACTTAATTGCTTATTAAATATAAATTTATTTTTATATTCAACATATTTTATAACATTAGGTAATATATCTAATAATTCAAAACGATCATTTTTAAAAATATCAAATACACCAGACAATATTAATTTTTCTAAAACATTTTTATTAATTTTTTTAGAATAAGTTAATAAACAAAATTCTAAAAAATTTTTAAATTTACCATTTTTACTACGAATATTAATAATATATTCTACAGAATTTTTACCTAATCCTTTTATTGCACCAATTCCATAAATAATATTTTTATTACTATCAATTATAAAATAATAATAACTATCATTAATATTAGGAGGAATTATTTTAATTTGTTTTTTTTTAATTTCATTAATTACTAAAACTATTTTGTCAATATTATCTATATCAGAATTCATAAAAGAAACAATATATTCAGATATAAAATTAGCTTTTAACCATAAAGTTTGATATGCTATTAAAGCATAAGAAACAGAATGAGATTTATTAAATCCATAACTAGAAAATTTTTCAATCAATAAAAAAATTTTTAAAGATATATTTGGTTTAATACCTAATTTAACAGATTTATTAAAAAATTTTTTTTTATGTTCTTTTATTTCATCATAATTTTTTTTAACCATAGCTATTCTTAACATATCAGCAGATTGTAAACTATAATCAGCAAAAATTCTAGCTATTAACATTATTTGTTCTTGATATAAAATAACACCATATGTATCTTTTAATATAGGTATTAATAAGTCATGTTGAAACTTTTTATCAGGATAATATATATTTTCTATTTTATTTTTACGATTAATATAATTATCTACCATTCCTGATTTTAATGGTCCAGGTCTAAATAATGCTAATAAATCTATTATATCTTTAAAATTAGATGGTTTTAATTTTTTTATTAAATCTTTCATACCATTAGATTCTAACTGAAATATTGCAGTAGTATCAGATTTTTTTAAAATATTATAACTTTTAAAATCATCTAAAGGTATATTAGATATATTTATATGATCACAAATATTTCTTCCTTTATTAATTATTTTAATAGTATTGTCAATAATAGTCAAAGTCCTTAAACCTAAAATATCGAATTTAACTAAACCAATATATTCTATATCATTCTTATCAAATTGAGTAATTAATTTATTAGTTTCATAATCATAAAAAATAGGACAATAATCTGTTACTAAAGTAGGAGAAATTACTATACCACCTGCATGTTTACTAACTCCTTTAATTATACCTTCTAATTTAGAAGATAAACAAAATATTTTTTTCACTTCACTATCAGTATCATAAAGATATTTTAATTTACTTTCAAAAGAAAAAGCAGTTTTTAAAGTAACATCTATACCAAAAGGTATCAATTTAGCTATATAATCTACAAAATAATAAGAATAACCTAAAACCCTACCTACATCTCTAATGACAGATTTAGCAGTCATAGTATTAAAAGTAACAATCTGTGATACAGATTCCTTACCATAAATTTTTTCAATATGACTTAAAACTTCATCTCTTCTATACATACAAAAATCTATATCAAAATCAGGCATTGATAATCTTTCTAAATTAAGAAATCTTTCAAAGATTAAATCAAATTTTATAGGATCAATATTAGTAATATTTAAAGAATAAGCTACTAAAGATCCTGCTCCCGATCCTCTACCAGGACCTACAGAAATTTTTTTTTCTTTAGCCCAATTAACAAATTCCATAACTATTAAAAAATAATCTGAAAAATTCATTTTTTTAATAACAATTAATTCTTTTATTAATCGCCTAAAATAAATTTTTTTATTTAAATTTAAAACAAAAATTTTTTTCTTTAAATTTTTATATGATATATACCTTAAATATTTATAAGAAGAATTAAAATTACATAAAGTAAATTTAGGTAAATAAAATTCACTTTTTAAAAATAAAAAATTACATCTTATGGATATTTCTATACTATTTTTTAAAACTTCTGGAATATCTAAAAATAAACAATTCATTTCTAATTGATTTTTAAAATATTGATGTCTAGTATAAAAAATCATTTTATTAACATTACGTAAAGAACATCCATGATATATAGCAGATCTTATTTTATTAATATAAAAATCACTTTTTTTAATAAAATAAACTTTATTAGTAGCAACTAATGGTATTTTAAGCTTAAATGATAATTCTAATATATCTAATATATTACTATTTTCATTAATTTTACCTATTCTAGATATACCAAAATAAATCCTATCATAAATATATTTATTCCAAAACAAAATAATTTTTTTAAAAGAAATAAAATCTTTAAAAACAATAAATCTTCCTATATCACTATTATCTTCAATAGGAAATATAAAAATTAAACCTTTATTAAATTCCACTAAAAATTTATAATTAATTAATGGATAACCATCAATATTTTTATAAGATATTGATATTAATTTAATCAAATTTTTATAACCATATTTATCAATAACTAATAAAGTTAAAGGAAAAATATTATTTTTATTATTATAATAATAATTAATATCTGTACCTATAATAGGTTTAATATTATAATTATAAGAAGATTTAACAAATTTTATAATACCAGACAAACTAAAAAAATCAGTTAAAGCAACAGATGACATCTTTAAATTAGATGCTCTTTTTACAAGACTATCAATTTTACATAAACCATCTTTAAAAGAATAATCACTATGTACATTAAGATGTACAAAATCATTTTTGTACTTCATATATTATATTTTTACTAATTAATTTTAAAACAATAAAATATATTAATAAAAATTTACTTTAAATTCATTATTTTTGTTACATCATGAGTAATATTAATTACATTAATATAATTATAATAAATAACAAAATTAGAATCTAAAACTAAATCTATATTTTTTATTTTAGATAAATATTTAACTATATTTTTTATATTTAAAATAATTTTATTATACATAAAGATATTTTTATTATTTATAATATTTTCTGTTTTTTTAATATCATTTAATATAATATTTTTTCTTATAAAAATATCATTTTTAATAGAATTAATTTTCTTAACACTAAAAAACTTAATTTTTTTTTTTAAATTATTTTCTTCATCATTAATTTTTTTAATTTTTTTAGTATATTTAACAATATATTTTTTTATATCAAAATTTAATTTTTCATTAAATTTTTTATATTCTATAGAATTTTTTAAAACATAATTAAAATTTAAAAAAGCAATTTTACATGAAGCTTTTACAAAAAAAGGAAAAAATAATAAAATAAATATAAAACATATAAATTTTTTCATATTTTAATACCATTAAATAACAATTATAAATCATTTTTAATACTAAATTGAACAATATTTAATTGATCATTATTAATTTTTTTTAAAGGATATCCAAAAGATATATTTAATATACCTAAAGGAGTATTAATTTTAAAAGATAAACCTACAGAAATTTTATACATATTCTTAATACTATTAAGATTAGTATCATAATTAGTAATATCTTTAATTTTTTTTAAATTTGTATCTAATATAAAACCAGTATCTAAAAAAATTGATGACCTAATTTTTTTTAAATAATTTGTATTTAAAATATTATTAAAAGGTACTATTAACTCAGTATTAAAAGAATTTATAAAATTACCTCCAGAAGGTTCATTATATTTACATGAATTACTACTAATACAATTTAAATAAATATTTTTAGGACCAATACTATCAATATTTAAACCACGAATAAAATTACTTTCATTAGAAAAAAAATTTTCATAAAAAGGAAATTTACCATTATATAAACTATTTCCATAACCATTAAAAAAATCAAAAAACAAAATCCAATCTTTATTATTAAATAAAGGTATATATTTTAAAAAAGAAAATGTATTTTTATAGTAAAAATTACTAAAACCTGGAATAGTAATTTTATTGTTTATATTTAAATAAAATCCTGAATTATGAAATAAATTATTATCTAATTTATTTATAAGTAAATTACTAACTAATAACAAATCATTTAAAATATATTCTTTAACAATTTTTTTCTTAATATTTAAATTATTATTTAAATATTTTAAATACATATTTAAAGATAATTGTTTTGATTCTATATTAAATAAAGAATTATTTTTAAAATTTAAACCTAACTTAATATTTAAATATTTATTTAAATAAAATATAATATTATTTTCAAAACCCCAATTATTTCTTAATGAAATATTATTATAATTTTTATTTTTTTTTTTAAAATTAAAAAAAAAATTATTATCAATAAATATATCCTTATAATTATAAGGATAAACATAACTTAAATAACTATTATTAGTTAAATTATTTTTTAATCCTTTAATAATAAATTTATCACCTAAATAATATAAATTATTTTTAGACAAAAATAAATTATATTCAATACCATGTTTAATATCATATCCTAAATTAAAATTTAATATACCATTATTTTTAATTTCTTTAATATTATATATAACATCAACTTTATTAGAAAAATTATTTTTTTTAATATCTACTAAAACATTATCTAAAAATCCTAAATTTAATAAATTTACTACTCCTTTTCTAACTAAATTTTCATTTAATATAAAATTTTTAAATTTAGGAATTTTATCAATTAAAAAATTAAATTTTAAATATTTATTTCCATTAAATATTATTTTACGAACATAAAAAATTTTACCTAAATTTAAATCAAAATAAATTTTTATTAAATTATTTTCATATTTTTTAATATAAAAATTAATTTTTATATCATAATACCCCTTTTTTCTAAAATATAATTCTATAGTTTTATAAATTTCACTAATTTTTAATAAATTAAAATCATTATTATTATTAATATATAAATTTTTAATTTTATCAACAATATTTTTATATTTATAATTATTATTTATTACAATATCTTTAATTAAATATTTAAATCCTTTATTAATAAATACAAATAATTTGATATTTTTATCATTAAGAAACTTAAAATATATTTTTTCAACTTTAAAATCTAAATAACCATTACTTATATAAAAAAATTTTACATATTTAAAAAAATCAATAATTTTATATAAATTAAAATTATTTCTTTTAAAAAAAACTAAAAAATTTTTATTTAAATTTTTATCTAATAAATATAATATATTTTTTTTATCAGATTTATCTATACCATTTAAAAATATATATTTCAAATTTAAATAATTTCCTTCATTAATAATTAACTTTAATATTACACTATTTTTTATAAAAATTTTATCTACTTTTAAAGAAACATTATATTTACCTATACTACTATATAATAATATTATTTTTTTATTAAATTTTAACAAATTTAATTCATTTAAAAAATAACCTTTTTTAATATTAAATTTATCTAATAAAGATAAAAAAAATCTATTACTAAAATCATTAGTATTTTCTACTATAATATTAGATATAATATTTTTTTTAAAAAATTTAAAATTAAATTTATCATTAATTTTATATACTTTAATATCTTTAAAGTAACCTAAATTATACAAATTTTTAATAATTAAATTAATTTCTTTATAATTAATTTTTTTATAAAAATATTTTTCTATAATAAATTTATAAAAAAAATCATTTTTATCAATACCACTTAATGTATAATTTTTTTTATCAATAAAATTATTACTATAACAATTAAAACTAAAAAAAAAATAAAAAATAAAAAAAACAAAAAATTTTTTCATGTAAAATAACATTAATTATTAAATAATAATTTCTTTTTATATTTAATTAATTTTTAATATATATATTATATTAAAAAATTATATATTATAATAATATATTAAATAATTAATTACTTATTTTACCAAATCTTCTATCTCTAAAAGAGAAATTTTCTATTGCACGTAAAAAATCATCAATATTAAAATCAGGCCATAAAACATCAGTAAAATATAATTCAGAATAAGCTATTTGCCATAATAAAAAATTACTTATTCTTTTTTCTCCACCTGTTCTAATTACTAAATCAACTGGAATAATATTACCTAAACATAAATTTTTACTTACAATAATATCATTTATTTTACTTAAACTAATAATCTTACAAAAAATTTTATCAATAATTTTTTTAATACAATTAATTATATCCCATCTACCTCCATAATTTATAGCAATATTCAATTTTAAACCACTATTATGCCTAGTTAAATATTCTATTTTAACAATATTCTTATATAAATAAGAAGGTAAATTATATTTATCACCTATTATTTTTACACAAACATTTTTTTTATGTAAATAATATGTTTTTCTTTTAATAGATAAATAAAATAATTTCATTAATTCATTAACTTCTAAATATGGTCTATTCCAATTTTCACTACTAAAAGCATATAATGTTAAAACATTTAATTTAATTTTTATAACATAATCAATAATTTTATTCAAAGATTTTAAACCTTCTCTATGACCATAAATACGGTTTTTTTTTCTAATATTAGCCCATCTTCCATTACCATCCATAATTATGGCAATATGTTTAGGTATTTTTTTGTTATTAATATTCATATTTAAAATATATAAATTAAATTTAAATAAAAAATAAATTTCATTATTAATAAATAATTTATTTAATTACTATTAATCAATTTATTTGTTTAAAATTTCACGTTCTTTAATTTTAAAAATTATATTAATTTTCTCAACTAAAGAATTAGTTATATTTTGTAATTTATTATTAATAATTTTACAATAACTATCATTTATATCTTTATCTTTTAATAAATCTTTTATTTTATTCTTAAAAAATTTCCTTTTATTTCTTATAGCTACTTTAGCTAATTCTTTTTCTATCTTTAAATTTTTTAAAACATTATTTCTTCTTTCTTCAGTTAAAATAGGTATATGTAAAATAATATCATATTTATCTCTTAACATATAAACATCTAATTTAGATAATAAAATAGATTTTTCTACATTTCTAATTATACATTTATCAAAAAGAGATATTCTAATAGTAGAACTATTATCTATTGATATTCTAGATAAATCATTTAAAACATAAGTTTTATCATAACATTTAATAATTAAATGAGAAATAATTTTAGTATTAATACGACTAATATGAATTCTTTTAATTTTTTCTTCAAAATAAAAAATACATTTTAACATTTCTTTTTCTATTAAAGATTCTTTAATTAAATCATCTGACATGATATCACCATTTAAAATAACATTTAAATATTTATTAAAATTAAAAAATATTTTAAAAATAAATTTAAAAATTTAAATTAATCATCTAAAAAACTACGTAAAATTTCAGATCTACTAGGATGACGTAATTTTCTTAAAGCTTTAGCTTCAATTTGCCTTATACGTTCTCTAGTTACATCAAATTGTTTACCTACTTCTTCTAAAGTATGATCACTATTCATATCTATACCAAAACGCATACGAAGTACTTTAGCTTCTCTTGGAGTTAAACTAGATAAAATATCATTAGTTACATTACGTAAACTTTCTGTTGTAGCTGAATCTAATGGTAATTCTAAAGATGGATCTTCTATAAAATCTCCTATATGTAAATCATCATCTTCTCCTATAGGAGTTTCCATAGAAATTGGTTCTTTAGCTATTTTTAAAACTTTTCTAATTTTATCTTCAGACATTAACATACGTATAGATAATTCTTCTGGTGTAGGTTCACGACCTATTTCTTGTAATATTTGTCTAGAAACTCTATTTAATTTATTAATTGTTTCTATCATATGTACAGGAATTCTAATAGTACGAGCTTGATCAGCTATAGATCTAGTTATAGCTTGTCTTATCCACCATGTTGCATAAGTAGAAAATTTATATCCTCTTCTATATTCAAATTTATCTACAGCTTTCATTAATCCTATATTACCTTCTTGTATTAAATCTAAAAATTGCAAACCTCTATTTGTATATTTTTTAGCTATTGATATTACTAATCTTAAATTAGCTTCTACCATTTCTTTTTTTGCTTTTTGAGCTAAATATTGACCTCTTATAATATTTTTATTTATTTTTTTAATTTGAAAAATATTTAAATAATTTTTTTTTTCAATTAATAATAAATTATTTAATTCTAAATTTATTCTATCTATATTACTTTTTAAATTAAAAGACCAAGGTTTTTTATTTAAATTTATAAAATTTATTAACCATTTACTATCTACTCCATATTTTAAAAAAAAATTTAAAAAAATTTTTTTAGGCATTAAACATTCATCTACACATATTTTCATTATTTTATTTTCTATTAAATTAATTTTATTAACTAAAACATTAATTTTTGAAATTAAATAATCAAATTGTTTATTAACTAATTTAAATTTCATAAAATAATTTAACAATTTATTAAATTCATATTTAGTATATGGATGTTTAAAACCATAAATTTTTAAATAATTTTTAAATAAAATATATTGATAACGTAAATTACTAAATTTTCTTTCTGAAACAACATCATCTACAGACTGAAAACTATAAAAAACATGATTACCTAAATAATTAAAATTTTTATACTTATTATTCATATTAATATAACTACAATTATTATATAAATAATAATTATTTACATCAGTATTATAATCTATAAAACCACTTATTAAATCACAAAAACGTAAATTACCATTCTTTACATTATCATATTGATTTAAAAAATAACCTATAGATTTAAAATATAACGCTAAATAAAATTGTACTCCATTAATACCTTCTTCCATACGTTTAGATATATCTATTTCTCCTTCTCTAGTTAATAATTTTACAGCTCCCATTTCCCTCATATACATCCTTACAGGATCATTAGTTTTACCAATATCAGAACTAACTTTTGAAAAAATATTAGAAACTATTTCTAAAGTATTATCTTCTACACTATTATATATATTATTATTAACTACTAAATCATTAACATCAGATATATCTTCATAAACTGGAATACCTAAATTATTAATAATATGTACTATTTTTTCTATAGAAGAATATTTAATTTTATATAAAGATAAATAATCATATAATTGAGAATAAGTAATATAACCTTGTTCTTTACCTTTACTAATTAAAATTTTTAACTGTAATTTAGATTTTTTTTCCATAATAATAATTACATTAACTATAAATAAATTTATTAAATATTAATTAAAATAATTCAATACTCAAATAAAAATTAAAAAAATAAATTTTTTAATTTTAAAAAAAACCATATTTTTTTTTTTTCTTTTTTATTTAAACCATATAACTTTTCTTTTAATATCATCTTTTTTAAATTTTCATTTATAATAAATAATTTTAATTTTTTTAAAAAATCAACAAAAACTATTTTTTTATTTAATTTAAATATATTATTATCCCAACTTAATAATAATGTAAGATAATTTTTAATCCTATTATTTTCAAAAAAATTAATAATTTCTATTCCAAAAATATTTTTATTATATATACATATATAAACTATATTTAAAAATAATCTTAATATATATATATTATATAATTTAAATAAATAATCATTAAAATTTACAAAAAAAGATAAATTAGGTTTTTTTAATAAAAAACTTATTAAATATCTTAATATATTTTTTTTTTTTTTTTTTTTTTTTTTAGAAATAAATATAAATTTATTAAATAAATTAAAATTTAAATTACCTACTTTATTAATTAATTTATTATATAAAATAATTTTTATTACAGAAGACTTAATTTTAGAAATAAAAGGTAAAATAAGTTTTACAAAATTAATTTTACCTTCATATGTAGAAATATCTACTTTAAGAGAAATTAAATAAAATAAAAAATCAAATATAGATTTAGAATTATTTATTCTATTTTCAAATTTATATTTACCTTCTTTTTTTATTATAGAATCAGGGATCTTCTCCAAAAGGCAAAAAAATAAAATAAAAAGATTTTTTTTCATCAATATAATCTATTAACTTACTAATTATTCTTTTAGAAGACTCGATACCTGATAAATCACCATCATAACAAAATATAATTTTGTTAGTATATTTAAATAAAATTTTTATTTGAATATCACTTATAGATGTACCTAATAAACCAACGGTATATTTAATTCCAAATTGGTTCAACATTATAACATCTATATAACCTTCTACTACTAATATTTTATCTAATTTAAAAATATTTTTCTTTAAAATATTATAAAGACCATAAATACAATTTTTTTTAGAAAAAAAAATATTTGAAACAGAATTTATATATTTTGAAATATTTTCTTTACTTAAAGATCTACCTCCAAAAGCTATTATTCTACCATTTATATCATATATAGGAAAAGTTATACGATTTAAAAATCTATCATTAATATGATTATTTTTTTTAAAAAAAACACCAAATTTTAATAAAATATTTATTTCTTTATGTGAATAAGTATTAATTAGCTTAGAAATCTTATAAAAAGAAGAATATCCTAAAGAATATTCTTTAATAGAATCAAAATTTAATCCTCTATCAAATAATTTTTTAATAAAAAATTTATTATTTTTATTAAATAATGTATTAACATATATAGAATTTATTCTAACCATATATTTATAAAATATACAATTATTATTGTCATATAAAAAATAATTAATATTTCTATTATTACTATAGACTAATTTTAATCCAGTTAAAACAGCTAATTCTTTTATACTATCTATAAAACTAATTTTATTATAATTCATTAAAAAATCAACTATATTACCATGTACTTTACATCCAAAACAATAATAATATTTTTTTATTTCGTTAATAATAAAAGAAGGATTATTTTCTTGATGAAATGGACAAATAGCTTTATATCTACCACCTATTTTTTTTAAATTTATTTTTCCAGATATTATTTTTTTAATATCACTAGATAATATTAAATTCCTAATAAAAAATTTAGATATATATTTCATCATAAATATTATTATTTTAAAAATTACTATTTTCTCTATTAATTTTTTTAATATATCTCTTAATTGCTGAAGTTTTAGCTCTTTTTCTTATAGTAGTAGGTTTTTCATAAAATTCTCTTTTACGCATTTCAGATAAAACTCCAGATTTTTCACATAATCTTTTAAATCTACGTAAAGCAACTTCAAAAGGTTCATTATCTTTAATTTTTATTATAGGCATAAATAATTTAATCTCTAATAATTATCAATAAATACAATTTAATATTATAGTATTAATATATAAATTAAAATTAATATAAAATATTATTATAATACATATAAAATAAAACTAAAAATGATTATATTAGGTATAGAAACTTCTTGTGATGAAACTGGAATAAGTATATATGACGAAAAAAATGGAATTTTAATTAATAAGATACATAGTCAAAAAAAAATACACTCTAAATATGGAGGAATAGTTCCAAATTTAGCTTCAAAATATCATTATAAAATTATAATTAAATTATTAAAAAAATCAATTAAAGAATGCAATCAAAACTTAAAAAATATAAATGCTATAGCATATACAGCTGGTCCTGGACTTTCTACATCATTATTAATAGGTGCTACAACTGCAATAACTTTAGCTTATTTATATAATAAGCCTTCTATACCTATAAATCATATAGAAGGACATATTATGTCTGTAATAATTAAAAAAAATATAAATTTTCCATTTCTTTCTTTAATGACATCAGGAGCAAATACATATTTAATTATAGTTTTTAACTTTAATAAATATAAAATAATAGGAAAATCTTTAGATGATTCAGCAGGAGAAGCATTTGATAAAATAGCTAATAAATTAGGTTTAAAATATCCAGGTGGAAAAAAATTATCAATTTTAGCTAAATTAAAAAAAAAAAAATATAATTTTCCAAGACCTATGATATATAAAAAAAATTTAAATTTCAGCTTTTCTGGATTAAAAACATACACAATAAACAAAATTAAAAAATATAAAAATTTAAATATTACTGAAAAAGCAAATATAGCTTATGCTTTTGAAGAATCAATAACTGATGTATTAGTAAAAAAAACTAAATTAGCTTTAAAAAAATTTAAATTAAATACAGTTACTATATCTGGGGGGGTAAGTGCAAACAAAAAATTAAAAAAAAAAATGATAAAAATGACTAAAAAATTAAAAATAAATTTTCTTTATCCTAAACAAAAACTATGTACAGATAATGCAGCTATGATAGCATATACAGGATTAATAAAACTTAAAAATAAAAAAAATAAATATATTAATAAAAATTTAAAAATAAAAATCAAAAAAAAATGGAAAATTAATAAAAATTTTTAATTTAATTAATTAATAATAAATTCTTTATTTAAAAAAGAATTAATTTTACTTAGTCTTAAATTATAAATTTTATTTTTCATTTCTAAACCACAATAACCTAATTTAATAAATTTTTTTATATTAATATTATTTAATAACGAATAAATTCGTTTTAAATAAAAACTTAAAAAATAATAAATAAATTTATTATTTAAAGGTAAATGTTTAATATAATTAATAATTATTATAAATTTATATAAATAATCAGGTTTATTCCATATATTAATTGAATATAAAGATTCAATTAATATTATTGATACCTTTTTATTTAAAAAATAATTTATATTAATTAAATTAATAAATTTAAAAAAATTTATTGATAAAAATAAAAATTTTTTAGGTATATTTAATCTTTTTACTAAAAAATTTAGATCATAAATAAATTTTTTTTTATCCATAAAAAAATTTTTATATAATATAGTTTTATTAATAAATAAAGAAAGATAAACAAATCGTATTTCTATCAAAATATTTAAATTAATATTAATATTAATATCTAATAAATAATTAAAATAAAATAAATTTTCTTTCTTATTAAACGAAAAAGAAAATTCTGGATAAATATTTTCTAATGCATTACATTTATATAAAATATAAAAATATTTAGAAGGATATAATCCTTTAAACGATTTTTCAGTTTCTTTCCAAATTCTCTCAGAAGAAATATTTAATAAATCACCTGAAAAAACAATTTTTTTCATTAATTTTAAAGTTAAATTAAATATATAAAATTTTAAATTATATAAATAAGAGTAAAAACGAGCAACTCTCAAAACTCTTAAAGAATCTTCAATAAAAGAATACGAAACATGTCTAATAACCTTATTTTTTAAATCTATAATACCTTTATATGGATCATAAAAACATCCATATTTATCCATAGCTATAGCATTAATTGTTAAATCTCTACGAAATAAATCTTCTTTTAAAGTAACATTAGAAGAATTACATAAAAAAGAATTATGTTTATTACCATTTTTTTTTTCTGTACGAGCTAATGCATATTCTTCTTTAGTTTTAGGATGAATAAAAACTGGAAAACTATTACCAACTGATTTATAACCTAAACTTAACATTTCCTTATATGTAGATCCAACTACTACCCAATCTCTATCACTTATTTTAATACCTAATAATTTATCTCGTACACATCCTCCTACAAGATATATTTTCATATAATATATAAATAATATAATATTTTAAAAAATATTATTAATTAAATTTCTATCAATTAACCCACTTTCTATTTCTTTTAAAGCTAAAATAGTAGGTTTATAATTATATTTATTATCTAATAAAGATTTTTTAAGCATAAGTTGTATTTGACGAGCTCTAAATGAAGCTATTAAAACTAAATCAAATCTATTACCTATTTTATCAACAGATTTTTGAACAGTTAAAAGAGCCATAATATAAACACCATAAATTATATATATAATATACACATTATGTGTATCAATAAATAAAATAAATTTTAAAAATTTTTAGTTATAAATTTTTTTAATTAATAAACTATCAATTCTAAAAAATAATTTTTTATATTTATTTAATTTATGACCTAAAATAGGTTTATTTAAACATTTCCAAGTTAATTTAATATTTAAATATTTTTCTATTTTAGATGATAAATCAGGTAATACAGGAGATAAATAAACAGATATAACTATAAATATATTAATAATTGTAGAACAAAATTCATGTAATTTTATACTTTTAATATCCATTAACCATGGTTTTTTATCATTAATATAACTATTAACTAAATCACAAAAATCACAAATTTTAATTAAAGCACCAGAATAATCAAAATTTAAAAACATATTACTTATTAAAATTGATTTATTAACAAAATATTTATAAAATTTAAAATCATATAAATTATTAGATAAACAACTATTAAAATAATTATCAATAAATACAGATATTCTAGATATTATATTTATATATTTATTAACTATATCAGAATTAATTTTATTTAAAAATTCATCCATACATAAATCTATATCATTAATATGATTAGATAATTTACTAACTAAAAAATACCTTAAACTATCTGAATCTAAATACTTTAACCATTTTTTAGAAGTTATAAAATTATTATTAGATTTAGACATTTTATTACTATTAATTTTTAAATGTCCATGAACAATTAAACCAGAAGGTTTACGAAAATTCATTGAATCTAAAATAGATGGCCATAATAATCCATGAAAATACAAAATATCTTTTCCTATAAAATGATATAATTCATATTTACTATTAATATTCCAAAAATCATTAAATAAAAAAAGATTATTTATTTCACAAAAATATTTAAAATTACTAATATAAGACAAAAGAGCATCCAACCATACATAAAAATATTTACTTTTTATATAAATATTAGGAATCTTAAAACCAAAATAAGGTACATCACGTGAAATATTCCAATCATTAATATTTTTATTTAACCACATTAATAACTGATTTTTAACTTCATTTTGCAATAATGAATTATGTACCCAACTAATTATCTTTTTTCTGAAAAAATTTATATTTAAAAATAAATGTTCAGAATTTTTTAAAAAAGGTTTCTTTTTAGATAAAATAGAAATAGGATTTATTAAATCTAATACATTATATATATTACCACAAACATTACAAGAATCACCATATTGTCTATTAGATAGACATAATGGACATTTACCTATTACAAATCTATCTGATAAAAAAATATTATGATATTTATCATAAAATTGATAAATATTCTTTTTTTTTAATAAACCTAAAACAGAAATTTTCTTTATATAATATAAAGAAAATAGATAATTATATTTATTATGAGTAGTACAATAAAAATCATGAGAAATATTAAAATTTAAAAATTGTTGCTTATGTTCTAAATATAATTTAGAAATCATTTTTTTAGGATTAATATTTAATTCCCTAGATTTTAATAAAATTGCAGTACCATGAGAATCATCTGAACATAAAAAATAAACATTATTACCCAACAATTTTTGATATCTTACCCAAACATCAGCTTGAACATGTTCTAAAATATGTCCTAAATGTATAGGACCATTAGAATAAGGTAATGCACATGTAACTAATATATTCTTCATAAATTAAATAAAAATAATAAATCGGCGAGAGAGGATTTGAACCTCTGACCCACTGGTCCCAAACCAGTTGCGCTACCAAACTGCGCTACTCACCGTATTTTAAAAATTTAAAAGGTGGTTAATGGGATTCGAACCCATGACATCCGGAACCACAATCCAGCGCTCTACCTACTGAGCTATAACCACCAAATATTTATAATATAAATTAAAATTAAAATATTTTATTTTATATAAAATAAATTAACATAGTTAAATTATATTATCATAAAAAAAATAGTTATAAAAGAAATATATAAAATACAAATAAAAGATATAAAAAACAAATATTGTTTAAGATCTTTTCATCATTTCAAAAAAATTATAATTAGTTTTAGTCATAGATAATTTTTTAATTAAAAATTCCATAATTTCAACTTCATTCATAGATTGAACTATTCTTCTTAAAATCCACATTTTTTTTAATTCTTCTATAGAAGTAAGTAATTCTTCTTTACGAGTACCAGACCTATTATAATCTATAGCTGGAAAAATTCTTTTTTCAGCAATTTTACGAGATAAATGTAATTCCATATTACCAGTTCCCTTAAATTCTTCATATATTACTTCATCCATTTTAGATCCAGTATCAATTAAAGCAGTAGCTATTATAGTTAAACTACCACCTTCTTCTACATTTCTAGCTGCTCCAAAAAATCTTTTAGGTCTATGTAAAGCATTAGCATCTATTCCACCAGTTAAAATTTTACCAGAAGCAGGAATTACAGTATTATAAGCTCTAGCTAATCTAGTTATAGAATCTAATAATATTACTACATCTTTCTTATGTTCTACTAATCTTTTAGTTTTTTCTATAACCATTTCAGCAACTTGAATATGTCTTAAAGCGGGTTCATCAAATGTAGAAGCTATAACTTCTCCTTTAACTAAACGATACATATCTGTAACTTCTTCAGGTCTTTCATCTATTAATAATACTATTAAAACACAATTAGGATAATTATTACTTATACTTCTAGCTATACTTTGTAATAAAACTGTTTTACCTGCTTTAGGTGGAGCTACAATTAATCCTCTTTGTCCTTTACCAATTGGAGAAGCTAAATCTAAAACACGTGAAGTAATATCATCAAAAGAACCATCTCCTTTTTCCATATATAAACGAAAATTAGCATGTAAAGGAGTTAAATTTTCAAATAATATTTTAGTACGAGCATTTTCAGGTTTATTATAATTAATTTTATTAACTTTTAATAAAGCAAAATATCTTTCTACTTCTTTAGGAGGACGTATTTTACCAGAAATAGTATCACCAGTTCTAAGATTAAATCTACGTATTTGACTAGGAGATACATAAATATCATCAGGACCTGCTAAATATGAACTATCAGAAGATCTTAAAAAACCAAATCCATCTTGTAATATTTCTAAAACACCATTTCCAAATATATCTTCACCACTTTTTGAATGTTGTTTTAATATAGTAAAAATTATATCTTGTTTACGCATTCTAGCTAAATTTTCTAAACCTATTTTTTCACCTAAAATAATTAATTTAGAAACTGATAAATTTTTTAATTCCGTAAGATTCATAATATTAAACTACTAATTATAATTTTTAAAAAATAATATAATTTATATAAATAAAAATAATTTTAAAAAATTTTTAAAATATTAATATATAAAATTAGAAAAAATATTTATTTTTTTAAATTAATATTATCTAATTTAAAAAATCTTACTAAATTAAATTTATCTAAAAAACCTATTTTTTTACGTAATAAAATACCATTTTTAAATAAAATTAAAGTCGGAACACTTTGTATATTATATTTTTTAACAATAATATTAGATTCTTCAATATTTAATTTAACAAATTTAATTTTACTAGAATATTCTTTATATAAATCATTAAAAATACTAACAAATAATTTACAAGGTCCACACCATTTAGCCCAGAAATCCATTATAACATACCCATTATAATTTAATACTTCTTCATTAAAATTATTATCATTAATATCTAAAATATTTATACTCATTAAAACCTCATTAATACTAATAAATTTTATTACACTAAATTAATTAATTAAATATCTATTTTTTAAAAAATATAAAAATTTAAATATTTTATATTTTAAATAAATTTAATTAATCTTGAAAAAAGTTATAACTAATATTATATATTAACTATATATATTTAAAAGTAAAATTAAATATTAAATATTAATTTAATTTTTTTTAAAAAAATAAAAAAATATAAATATAAATTTTTATTTAAAATAAATAAAATCTACTATTATTATTGTTATAATATAAAATTATATTATAAATTAAATTAGTTTTAAAAACTTTTTTAATAAGAGAAAAAAATGATAACATCAAGTAAATTTAATATAGGACAAATAGTACGACATAAATTATTAGGATTTTTAGGTGTAATTATAGATATAGATCCAGAATATTCTTTAAATGATAATAATTATTCTGAAGATTTTAAAAATAATAAATTCATAAAAAAATTACCATGGTATCATGTAATAATGGAAGATGACAATGGTTATCCAATACATACATATCTATCAGAAATCCAATTATCATGGGAAATACAAAAAGAATATTCTGAACAACAATCTTTGTATGAATTATCTACTTCAATTAAAAAACAATTAAATAATATAAAACTTAAAAATTAATATTTAAAAATGAATATATATGGAATAGGAATAGATATATTAGAAATTAAAAGAATCAAAAAACTTAAAAAAAAAACTATAAAAAAATTATCAAAAAAAATTCTAACTAATTTAGAATATAAAAAATATAAAAAAAACAAAAAAAAAAAATATTTTTTAGCAAAAAAATTTGTAGCTAAAGAAGCTGTTTCAAAAGCATTAGGTATAGGAATTAAAAATGGAACAATTTTAAATTGTATTGAAATATTCAATAATTCAAATGGTAAACCTAAAGTTAAATTAATTAATAAAAAAAATATTTTTAAAAAAGAAAAAATTAAAAAAATTCATATAAGCATAACAGATGAAAAAAAATACGCTCAAGCTTTTGTTATTATAGAAAAATAATTTAAAAAATTATAAAGAATATAACCAAATAATTTCTTCTCTTAAATATTTAATATCTCTAGTTTCTAAAATTATTGGAATATTATTAAATAATTTATTTCTCATAATCCAGTAAAAAACAATTTTTCCTAAATAACTTTTTTTTAATATAGTATGTCTATCTATTTTAGAATAAAATTTATATTTACTACCACTTAAATGTAAAGCTTTTAAATATCTTAATCCAATAATATTTTCAAATTTTGAAAATACATTTTCACAATTTTCAAAATTTCTTAAATCATAACCTGCATTAAATGCATGACATACATCAAAACATACACCTATACGAGATTTATCGTATACTAAATCTATTACTTTTGATATATGATTAAAATCATAACATATACATGTACCTTGACCAGACATATTTTCTATTAATAATATAACTTTTTTAGTTTTACTAATTACATAATTAATTGAATTAGACAAAATAATCAAAGAATATTCTTTTGATATTAAATTTAAATTATATCCAGGATGGAAAACTATATATTTTAATCCTAATTTAAAACAAAAGTTTACTTCATTAATAAAATTATTAACATAAACAATTAATTTTTTTTTATAAGGTGAACATAAATTAATAAAAAAACTACTATGAGGTAATATATAATCTTTAGAAAAATTATATTTTATACATGCTAAATTAAATTTTTTATGAAAAGAATGATATAATTTTTTGTTATTAAATATAAAATTATTAAATAAAAAAGAAAAAGACATAGAATTTAATTTACTAGCAAATTTAATTTGGTCTAAAATATTAGACCATATATTTATATATATACCTATATATTTTTTTTTTTCTTTTAAAATATTCATCATAAAAATTATTATATATATAATATATATATTAATAAATATATACTTGGAATAATAATGAAAAATATAATTAAAGCTAAATATAGAAAAATAATTGGTACTAAATATAGTAAAAAAATAAGATTAATTAATAAAATACCAGCTATAATATATTATTATATGAATAATATATTAATTGAAATTAATCATAATGATATTTTTAATATTATTAAAAATAAAAAACATAAATTAATAATAATTAATTTAAAAAATAAAAAAATAAATACTAATATACATGATATACAATATCATCCATACAAAAAAAAAATATTACATGTTGATTTTATCTTTAAAAAAACATAATTTATATATGGGTCGTACAGGAATCGAACCTGTGACCAATTGATTAAAAGTCAACTGCTCTACCATCTGAGCTAACGACCCATTATTTAATATGAATTGTAACATAATATAAAAAATATACAACCAAAAAAATATAAAATTAATATATAAAAATATTTAAAAAAATGAAAAATATTATAGAAATAATAAGAATAAATCCTAAATCTAAAATACCTAAAAAAATAACTAATGGATCTTCCGGATTAGATATTAGAGCTTGTATAGATAATAATATAACTATTGAATCTTATTCAACAAAATTAATTAATACAGGAATATCTATATATATAAAAAATAAAAATATTACAGCTTTAATAATACCTAGATCAGGATTAGGACATAAAAAAGGAATTATTTTAGGTAATAGTATTGGTTTAATAGATTCTGATTACCAAGGTGAAATATTAATTTCACTATTTAATAGAAGCAATAAAAAATTTATAGTAAAAAATTTTCAAAGAATAGCACAAATTATATTTATTCCTTTAATAAATATTAAATTTAATGAAGTAAAAATTTTTAAAAATAAAACTAAAAGATTTATACATGGATTCGGACATACAGGTAATAAATAATCATAATTTAAAATGGAAAAATCAATAATTAAAAAAATTAAAAAAAACATTAAAAATTATAAAAACTTTTTAATAGGATTTAGTGGAGGTATAGATTCTACAGTATTACTGTATATAATGTATAAACTTAAAAAAAAAAATAATTTTAATATTAGAGTAATCCATATTAATCATAATATACACACAAAATGTAAAATATGGGAAAAACATTGTATAAAAATATGTAATAAACTAAAAATTAAATTAATAATAAAAAATATAATTTTAAATAACAAATTTTCTAATTTAGAAAGTGAATTAAGAAAAAATAGATACAGATTATATAATGAAAATATAATTAAAAATGAAATTTTGCTAACTGCACATCATTTAAATGATCAATGTGAAACAATATTATTAGCTCTTAAAAGAGGAAGTGGATTAAAAGGAATAACAGGTATTAATAAAATAATGAAATTTAAAAATAAAATTTTTATTAGACCTCTATTAAATATTTCTAAAAAAGATATAAATAAATATGCTTTAAAACATAATTTGAAATGGATTAATGACCCTAATAATAAAAATATTAATTTAGATAGAAATTATTTAAGAATAAAAATAATTCCTAAATTACTAAATAGATGGCCATTTTTTTTAAAAACAATAAATAGAAGTTCAGAAATATGTTTTAATCAAGAAAATTTAATTAAAAATTTATTAAAAAATAAATTTAATTATGTTTTAGAAAAAAATAATTCATTAAATATTATTAAAATTAATAAACTTAGTAAAGAAGAAAAAATTTTTATTTTAAGAAAATGGATTAATTTAAATAATCATAAAATGATATCTTTTAAATTAATTAATTTATTATGTTCTTTTATTAAAAAAGAACAAAATAATTTCCAATTAAGTTTAGGAAAATATTTTATTAAAATATATAATAAACATATATTTTTAATAGAAAATTATAAAATAATAAATCCAAAAATATTTTTATGGAATAAAGAAAAAAAATATTTTATTTTACCTAATAAAATAGGATTTTTATATATTAAAAAAAAAACAAAAAAAAATTTAGTTAGAAAACCATATAAAAATGAATTAATTTATATTAAATTTCAAACTAATGATTTAATTAAAAGAAAAGGAAAAATTAAAAAAAAAATTAAAAAAATTTTTAAAGAAATTAAAGTTAATCCATGGGAAAGAAAAAACACACCAGTAATATATTATAATGACAATCCTATTATATCACCAAACTTATTTATTACAGAAAAAAGTATTCCAAAAAATAAAGAATATTGGTCAATAAATTTTAAAAAATTTTCATTTAAATTTTTTAATTAAAAAATTATATATATTTATTAACGATATAAATTCAGTTAAATTATTCAATCTATCTTTAAATTCTATATATCCATTACTAAAAACTTTTTTACTTATTATAAGTATATTAGGTACACCTATTAATTCTAAATCAGTTAACATTTCACCAAAATATAATTTTCTATCATCTAATATAACATTAATTTCATTTTTTAATAAATAATAATATATATCAAAAGATAAATTATATAAATAATTATATTTATACATATTTATAGGTATAATAGCTAATTTAAAATTAGCTATAGAATTAGGCCAAATTATACCATTATCATTATGATAATAATCAACTAATGAATATATTATTCTACTTATACCTATACCATAACAACCCATATATAAATATTTATTAATTTTATTTTTATTTAAAAATATCTTATAATATTCATCCATTAATTTAAATATATGAGCAATTTCTATAGAAGAATAAACAGAAACATTATTTTTAATAAATTTATTTTTTTTTTTTAAATTAAAACTTATATTTTTACATATATCAAAAAAATTTGATACACAAATATTTTTTCCCCAATTAACATTCTTATAAAAAATATTATTTTTATTAGAACCAATAACAAAATTTTTTACACTAATTAAAGAATAATCTACTATTACCTTATAATTAAAACCTAAAGGACTTAAAAAAAAACTATTTATATTAAATTTAATAAAAATTTCATTATTAGAATAAACTTTTATTTTTTTAGCTAATGGAAAAATTTTACTAATTTTTAATAAATCTAATTTTCTATTATAAGGTAACATAAAAAAAATTTTTTTTTTTTTTTTAAAATAAAATTTAATTAAAATAGTTTTAACATAAAAAAAATTTTTAAATAAAAAACTTAAATTAAATTCATTTTTTATATCTATAAAATCAATTTTATTTAAATTAAAATTTTTAGTAAAAAATGAAAAATCAATATTTTTAATATTTACAGAATAAGTATTAAATAAATTTTTTTTATCTATATAAATTTTATTTTCACCATTTTTTGATAAAACATGAAATTCATGTGAAATAAAACCTCCAATTTTACCACAATTTGCTTCCTTATAATAAACATTAAGACATATTTTTTTAAAAATATTTTCATAAATATTAAACATTTCATAATAAATTCTATCTAAACATTTTTTAGATTTATGAAAAGAATATGCATCTTTCATTATAAATTCACGAGATCTATTAACACCTAAACATGGTCTAATTTCATCTCTAAATTTAGTTTGAATTTGATAAAAAATTTTAGGTAAATTAAATAATTTTTCTTCACATATTAATTTAGTTATAACTTCTTCATGTGTAGGAGATAATATAAACAATTTATTTTTCCTATCATATAAAGTAAATATTTCTTTACCATATTTACATAATCTATTACTTTTAAACCATATATTAACTGGATTAATTATAGGCATCAAAAGTTCTAAAGAACCTATTTTACTCATTTCTAATTTAACAATATTAATTATATTGTTAATAATTTTAAATCCATTAGGTAACCATATATATATTCCAGATGATAATTTTCTTATTAACCCACCTTTAACCATTAAATTAAAAACTAAATTACCACTATTAGAAAAATCATTTTTTGAAGTAAATAAACAATATTCAGTAACTTTCATAATTAATTTTATTAATTTATATAAAAATATTAATTATTTAACAGATACAAAATCACCTAAATAATTTCCTCCTAAAAGATGAAGATGTAAATAATCTATTTCTTGACCACTATGGTTGTTACAATTTATAACAACTCTATAACCACTTTTATCAATCTTTTTTTCTTTAGCAATCTTAGATGAAGTAATTAATAATTTACCTAATATTTTTATATTAGAATTATTTACATAATTTAAATTCTTAATATAAACATTTGGAATAATAATAATATGAACTAAAGATTTAGGATTAATATCATTAAAAACAGTTACAAATTTATCTTTATAAATAAAATTCATTTTAACTTTATTATTTACTATTTTACTAAAAATATTATTATCAATCATATAAAATTATATATAAATCTAAAATTATTAATAACTAAAACAAAAAAATAATTTAAAAAAAAATTATTTTAGTATAATATATACTATATATAATACATAAATAAATGTATATTTTAAATATATATATTCATATATAATATGAATTTATATTACTAAAAAATATTTTAAAAAATACAATTATATAAATAGGTCTATAGCTCAGTTGGTTTAGAGCACACCCCTGATAAGGGTGAGGTCAGTGGTTCAAATCCACTTAGACCTATATAAAAAGGGGGTATAATTTAATTGGTAGAATATTGGTCTCCAAAACCAAAAGCTGAAGGTTCAAATCCTTCTACCCCTGTAAAAACATATTATTTTAATTCTATTAAAATAATGGTAAATAAAATTTAATTAAAAACCCTCCTATTTTACTTTTACCAGTTTTTATTTTACCATTATGATAATTAATAATTATATTTTTAATAATTGATAATCCTAATCCTTTTCCAAAATTATTTAAATTTTTATTTTTTAATAAACTTACACCTCTTGTAAATGGTTTAAATAAATTATCAATATCTTTATAAGATATTCCTAAACCATTATCTTCTATTTTTAACCATACATAATTTTTTTTTTTTTTAGAAAATCCACTACTAACTATAATATAATTATTACCATACATAATAGAATTATTTAAAATATTACAAATTACACGTTTAATTAAAAAACTATTTAAACGTACATTTAAATTTTTATCTATAAGAGAAATTTTAATTTTATTAATAATTCTAATTTTAGAATTTATAACTTCATTAACTAAATTATTAAAATTTACTATTTCATATCTAATTTTATTTTTTTTATTAAAATTAATATAATCTAAAAAACAATCAATTAAAATATTACATTCTTCAACATCTTTTTTTATATCAATAATAAAATTATTTTTCAAATAATTTTTTTCTATAATTTCAATTGATAATATTATACGAGTTAAAGGCATTCTTAAATCATGACTAATACCAGCTATATCTAAAATTCTATTTTTAAAATAAATATTTATATTTTTAATAAAATTAAAATTTTTTTTTATAAAAAAATAGAATTCTATATTAATAATTTTTATTATATACTTTATAAATTTATAATTTTTAACTAAAAATTTTAACTTAAAAATATTTAAAATATTAAATTCATTTAAAAAATAAATTTTAAATATATAAAAAAAAAACCAAATTATAAAAAAAAAATTATATATATATATATATATTAAACCTAAATCAAAAAAGTTTTTTATTTTAATAAAATTTAAATAATTTAAATAAAAATTTTTATCTAAAATAAAAAAATATGAATTATATATATTCATATATAATAATGAATTACCAAAATATATTTTGGTATATTTATTATACTTAAAAAGTTCACATAAATAATATATAATATATTTTTTTAAAATAAAATTTTTTTTTTCAAAATAAAAATTTTTTATTTTATAAATAAAAAATAAATTAACACTATTTTTAAATAATATTATAACTAATTTATTTAAAAAAAAATAAAAAAAAAATAAATTAAAAATTAACAATAAACAAAATAAAAATAAAGAACGATTTAAAAAACTTAAAGGAAAAAAATTATTATATTTCATTACTACTTCCATCTGGAATAAAAACGTAACCTAATCCCCAAATTGTTTGTATATATCTAGGATGAATTGGATCTTCTTCTAAGATACGACGTAATCTTGATATTTGTACATCAATAGAACGTTCCATAGCAATATATTCTCTACCTCTAGCTAAATTCATCAATTTATCTCTTGATAAAGGTTTCTTTGAATTATTAATTAAAACTTTTAATACTGCAAATTCTCCACTAGTTAAAGATATTAATTTATTTTCTTTAAACATTTCTCTGGTAGATAAATTTAATTTAAATTTACCAAATTTTACTATAATATTTTTTTTAGAAGGAAATCCAGGTAATTCATTATATTGTCTTCTTAAAACTGCTCTTATACGAGCTAATAATTCTCTTGGATTAAAAGGTTTTAAAATATAATCATCAGCTCCAATTTCTAAACCTAGAATACGATCTATTTCTTCATGTTTAGCTGTAATAATTATTATTGAAATTAAATTATCATAATTTCTTAATTTTCTACATACTGATAAACCATTTTCATCAGGCAAAATTAAATCTAATATAATTAGATCAAATAATTCTCTAGAAAGAACCCTATTCATTTGTTTAGCGTTAGAAACACTCTTAACTAAATAATTTTGATCATTTAAATAACGTTCTAATAAAGAACTTAATCTTATATCATCATCAACAATCAAAATTTTATGATTTTTTTCCATATAATATAAAACCCTAAAATACACCAAATTAATTAAATTTATAAAATATTTACATTAATTAATTATTTTAAAAAAAATAATATTATATATTTAATATAATTAAATATATTAAAAATTAAATAAATTATTAAATTTAGAAATTAAAAATAAAAAAAATAAATATTTAGTTAATATAAATAAAATTACATTAAATTTAAATAAATTTAATACTTATTTTCTAGATATATATTTTTTTTTTCTAGTATCTACTTTAATAATATCACCTTTCTTAACAAATAAAGGAACATCAATATAATTTCCATTTTTTAATAAAGCTTTTTTATTACTATTTTTTATAGTATTACCTTTTATATTAAATATAAAATCAACTACTTTAACATAAATAAAATTAGGTATTTTAATATTTATAGGTTTATTATTCCAAAATAATATATTATAAATATTATTTTTTTGTAACCATTTAATATTCTTATTTAATAAAATTTCATCTAAAAATATTTGATCAAAATTATATTTATTAATAAAATACCAAAATTTATTATCATTATATATATATATATATTCTATACTTAGAATATTAGCTTTTTTTAAATTATTTATAGATTTAAAATTTTTTACTACTAATTTACCATTAATAAGATTACGAATTTTAACACGAACAAAAGGTTTACCTTTACCAGGTTTTATAAAATCAACAAATTCAATATTATAAGGTTCATTAATATAAACTATATTATTACCATTATAAAATATATTTCTATCACACATAATAATTAAATTATTAAATTAACTATTTATTAAATAATAAATATACTTTTTAAATATCACTAACAATTATATATTATATTATATATAATTAATTAAATATTATTAATAATTTTACTAAAAATAATTTTTAAAATAATTTAAAATAATTTATGAAAATAAAATTTGATATTAAAAATAAAATAAATAATTTAGATAACTATGAACTTTTAATTATATTTTTTGATAAAAATATAATAAATAATATTAAAAATTTAAATACTAAAAATATAAAAAAAATAAAAAAAGAAATTGAAATATATAATTTTCAAAAAAAAAATAATAAATATTTACTAATAAAAAATAAAATTAATTCAGAACCAGATATATTAGTTACAAAAATTAAAAAAGAAAATAATAAAATAATAAACTTAACTAAAATAATAAAAAAAATTTTTTATTTAATTAAAAATATTAATTACAAATCGATTATTATATCATTAAATAATATTGAAATAATTAATAATATTAATTTCATAATAGACATTACAATTCAAAAATTTAAAAAATTAAATTATAACTTTAATTTATTTAAAACTTCAATAAATAACGAAAAAATTTCAAAAATTAAAATATTTTTTCTACTAAATAATATAAAAGAAACAAAATTAGCTAAATTAACAATAAAAAATAGTTTAATAATATCAAAAGGAATAAAAAAATCAAAAGACTTGAGTAATATGCCACCTAATATATGTAATCCACTATATATATATAATAAAATATGCAAAGAATTTAAAGATAAAAATATAAAAATTTCATGCATAAATGAAAAAAAAATGAAAAAATTAGGAATGAATGCATATTTATCAGTTAGTAAAGGTTCAAAAAATAAACCAATTATATCAATAATAAAATATTTAAAAGATAATGATAGTAATGTTAAACCTATTATAATTATAGGGAAAGGTTTAACATTTGATTCTGGAGGAATATCAATTAAAAAATCTTCATATATGCATGAAATGAAATATGATATGTCTGGAGCATCAGTAGTATATGGAATAATGTACATATTATCTTTATTAAAGATAAAATTAAATGTAATAGGTATATTATCATGTTCAGAAAATATGCCAGATGCAAACTCAACAAGACCAGGAGATATTGTTAAAACTTTATCAGGTAAAACTATAGAAATAATAAATACAGATGCAGAAGGAAGATTAGTTTTATGTGATACATTATCATATGTTAAAAAATACAACCCAGAAATTGTAATAGATATAGCTACACTTACAAACTCTTGTGTTATATCTTTAGGAAATGAAATTACTGGATTAATGTCAAATAATAAAGAATTAAAAAATAAATTAATAAAAGCAAGTAAAGAATCTAATGATTATATTTGGGAACTACCAATATTTAAACAATATAAAAAATACCTTAAATCAAATATCGCAGACATAACAAATTGTTCAATAAACCATCCATATGGTGGAACAATTATATCTTCATGTTTTTTATCATATTTTACAAAAAAATATAAATGGGCACATTTAGATATAGCAGGTACTGCATGGGATAATGAAGGATCTACAGGAAGACCAATTAATTTATTAATTAAATTTTTAATTAATTATTATAATGATAAATTAAAATAATTATATGAAAAAAAAATATAATTTAGAAAAAAAAGAAAAAAAAATATATAAAACATGGGAAAAAAAAGGATTTTTTAAACCTAATTATTTTACAAAAAATTTAAATAGATTTTCTATAATAATGCCTCCACCAAATATAACGGGAAGTTTACATATAGGACATGCTTTTCAACAAACTATTATGGATATAATAGTAAGATATAATAGAATGTTAGGTAAAAAAACTATATGGTTAATGGGTACTGATCATGCTGGTATATCTACACAAATAATTGTAGAAAATAATATTTATAAAAAGGAAAAAAATAAAAAAATTAAAAATAACGAACTTAAAAAAAAAATATGGTTGTGGAAAAAAAAATATGAAAAAAAAATATATAAACAAACCAAACTACTTGGTAGTTCGGTTAACTGGGATATTACTAGATTTTCATTAGATAAAAATTTTTCATATTCAGTTAAAAAAGCTTTTATATTACTTTATAATAAAAAATTAATATATAAATCTAAAAAAATTATTTATTGGGATAAAAAACATAAAAAAGTATTATCAGATTTAGAAATTAATAAAATTAAAAAAATAAGTTGTAATTGGTTTATTAAATATAAAATTTTAACAAAATCAAAAATAAAATATATAATAATTTCTACTTCTAAACCAGAAACAATATTAGGTGATACAGCTTTAGCTGTAAATCCTAAAGATGAAAGATATTCAAAAATAATTAATGAATATGCTATTAATCCAATTAATAATAATTATATAAAAATTATTTCTGATAATTCAATAAATCCAAATAAAGGATACGGATGTATTAGAATTACCCCTGCTCATAATTTTAAAAATTTTGATATAGCTAAAAAACATAAATTAAATATGATTAATATATTTAATAAAAAAGGATTTATTAGATATAAATCAGAAATTTTTAATTATAAAGGAAAAAAAATAAAAAATAAAATAAATTTATATAATCCTAATTGGATAGTAAATTTAAGTTCTAAAGAAGCAAAAATAAAAGTAATTAATTTTTTAAAAAAAAAAAAATTAATTAAAAAAATTGAAAAACATCATAAAAAAATTTTTTTAAATAAAAGAACTAATTCAATTATAGAACCATTTTTAACAGATCAATGGTATTTGAAAACTAAAAAATTATCTAAAAAATCAATTAAAATAATTAAAAATAAAAAAATAATTTTTTATCCTTCTAAATATAAAAAACTATATTATTCATGGATGAAAAATCAAAAAGATTGGTGTATTTCAAGACAAATAATATGGGGTCATAAAATACCTATATGGTACGATATAAAAAAAAATATATATTTAGGATATAATAAAAAATATATAATTAAAAAATATAAAATTAAAAAAAATACTATACTAATACAAGACAAAAATATTCTAGATACATGGTTTTCTTCATCATTATGGTCATTTGCATCATTAGGATGGCCACAAAATAAAAAAAAATTAAAAAAATTTCATCCATTAAATTTAGTAGTAAGTGGATTTGATATAATATATTTTTGGATATCTAGAATGATAATGATGACTTTAACTTTAATAAAAAAAAAAAAAATTCCTCAAATACCATTTAAAAAAATTTTTATTACAGGATTAATAAAAGATGAAAATGGTAAAAAAATGTCTAAATCAATTGGAAATGTAATAAATCCAATAGATATTATAAAAGGTATAACTTTAAAAAAGTTAATTAATAAAAGAAAAAAAAAAATAATAAATAAAGAAAATTTAAAAAAAATTATAAATAATACAAAAAAACAATTTCCTAATGGGATAAAACCTCATGGTACAGATTCACTAAGATTTATGTTAGCTTCAATAATAAATAAAAATTTATCTATAAATTTAGATTTTAAAAAATTAAATAATAGTTATAATTTATGTAATAAATTATGGAATGCATGTAGATATACATTAATTAAAATTAAAAAATATAAAGAAATAAAAATTAATACTAAAATAAAAAATATAAACAAAATATCATTAATAGATCAATGGATTTTAAATAAATTAAATATATTAATATTTAATTATACACAAAAAATAAAAAAATTAAGAATAGATTTATTATGTAATTATATATATAAATTTATTAAACATGAATTATGTGATTGGTATTTAGAATTTTTAAAATTAATTAATAACAATAAAAATATTATTTTATTTAAAATAATAAAAAATATATTAAAAATATCACATCCAATTATTCCATTTATTACAGAATATTTTTGGCAAAAAATAATAAAATATGATCATTATATATGTGATAAAAATAGTTATATAATTGTAGAAAAATTTCCTCTTTATAAAAATATAAAATATAATAGAGAAATTTATATTATATCTATTATTAAAAAAATAATTTCATATTTAAGAAAACTAAAAATAAATTTTAAATCTAAAATAGATTTAATGGTAACAAATACAACTAAAACAACAAAAAAAAATCTTAATAAAAATAAATACTTATTTAAAATATTAAACATAAATAATATAATTATTCATGATAATAAATATATTATTTTAAAAGAAAAAAATTTTTCAAAACCTTACAATATAACATATAAAATATTCATTTCATATAAAATATATTAATTTTATATATATATATAATAAATAGCGAGTAACGGGATTTGAACCCGTATCTTTAACTTGGAAGGCTAAAATAATAACCATTATACAATACTCGCAATAATTTGAAATGGTGGAAGAAGGATTTGAACCTTCGAAGTCTAAATGACAACAGATTTACAGTCTGTCCCCTTTAACCACTCGGGAATTCCACCTTTAAAAATAAAATGCCGGCTACCGGGATCGAACTGGTTACCTACTGATTACAAGTCAGTTGCTCTACCAATTGAGCTAAGCCGGCATAAAATTTATATGGAGTTAAGCGGGCTTGAACCGCTAACCTTCTACTTGCAAAACAGATGCTCTACCAATTTGAGCTATAACCCCCAAAAATATTAAATATTAATTACAAAAGATAATTATATATAAATTTTTTATATAATATATAAATATATATTATATATTAATATAATGACTTTTAAAAATAAAAAAATATTTTTTTACATAATTAATTTATGTAATCTAAATACATAATATACTTATTATATATAAGTAACTTATCTAATAAGTTTAAATATTTATTTATATTATTTTTTTTATATTTATTAATTTTAATTTCTATCTCTCTTTTTTTTTTAAAAACTTCTTCTTTATTTAAATTAATAGAATCAATAAAATTTTCTACTAAAATTGTTAATTTATTTAAATTAAATTCTAATAATCCATTTAAAATATAAAAATACTCAAATTTTTTATTTAAATATATACTTAATATACTATTATATATTGAAAATAAAATAGAACAATGATTAGAATAAATTTCTAATTCACCATTTAAAGAATTTAATCTAACACTTTCTGCTGATTTATTATAATAAATATTATTCTTACTAATTAATAAAATATCAAAATACATATAATTTAAAAATTATTTTTTAAGAAAAAAAATTATCTTCTATACCACCAATCATATAAAAACGATTTTCATTTATATTATCATATTTACCATTTAAAATATCACTAAAATCTTTAATACTTTTTTTTATAGAAACATATTTACCTGATAAATTAGTAAAAATTTCACTAACAAAAAAAGGTTGTGATAAAAATTTCTGAATTTTTCTAGCACGTGATACTAATAATTTATCATCCTCTGATAATTCATCTATTCCTAAAATAGTAATTATATCTTTTAATTCTTTATATCTCTGTAAAATTTTTTTAACAGATTGAGCTACATTATAATGTTTTTCACCAACTATATCAGGATTCAATTGATTACTACTAGAAGATAAAGGATCAACAGCAGGATATATACCTGTAGAAGCTATTTTTCTATCTAAAACTATAATAGCATCTAAATGAGAAAAAGTAACTATTGCTGAAGGATCAGTAAAATCATCAGCTGGTACATATACTGCTTGTACAGAAGTTATAGATCCATCTTTAGTAGATGCTATTCTTTCTTGTAATATGCCCATTTCTTCTGACAAAGTTGGTTGATATCCAACTGAAGAAGGTATTCTTCCTAAAAGAGCCGAAACTTCTGTACCAGCTAATATATATCTATATATATTATCTATAAAAAATAAAACATCATGTCCATCATCTCTAAATTTTTCTGCTACAGTTAAACCAGTTAATGCTACTCTAAATCTATTACCTGGGGGTTCATTCATTTGTCCATAAACTAATGAAACTTTATCTATAACATTAGAAGAACACATTTCATGATAAAAATCATAACCTTCTCTAATTCTTTCTCCTACACCTGTAAAAACAGAATATCCAGAATGTTTAACAGCTATATTTCTTATTAATTCCATCATATTTACAGTTTTACCTACTCCAGCTCCACCAAATAAACCTATTTTTCCTCCTTTTAAAAATGGACAAATTAAATCAATAACTTTTATACCAGTTTCTAATATTTCTTGAGAAGAAGAAAGATTAATATATTTTGGAGAATCTCTATGTATAGAACGATATTCTTTAGACAATATTTTTTTTTTACCATCTAATGGATTACCTAAAACATCTATAATTCTACCTAAAAGTATTTTACCTACTGGTATAGAAATTTTTTTTAATAAATCTTCAACTTCCATACCTCTACAAATTCCATCTAAAGAACCCATAGATATTGCTCTTATTATTCCATCTCCTAAATGGGATTGAACTTCTAAAATTAAAATATCTTTATTATTTTTAACTAATTTTAAAGAATTAAATATTTTAGGTATATTTTTATTACTAAATTCAATATCAACAACAGCACCAAATATTCTTATTATTATACCTTTACTTTTTTTTTTCATAAAATAATTAATTATTTAATTTATAAACTTGAAAATAATTCAATAATTTCATTTGTAACTTTAAATTGACGTAATTTATTATACGAATTATTGAGTTTTTTATATAAATCATTAGCATTTTTAGAAGCATTTTTAGTAATTAAAATTCTAGAAGAATATTCAGAAACCATATTATTTAATATATTATTATATATAATAGAATTTAAATATTTATTTAATAAATTATCTATTAATAAAAAATTATCTTCTTCATAAACATAATTAACATTATATAAATAATTATTAATACTTATAGGTATTAATTTATTTATTTTAGTAGAAAATATTCTTTTATTTAAAAATATATTATTTACAATATAAAAATATGTATTAACATTAATTTTATAATAATTAATAATCATTTTTATTATTAAATCAATATTATTTATATTTTTAAACAAAGAAATTTTTTTATGTAAAATATTAAATTTACAATACTTACTAAATATTTTTTTATCTAAAAAAATTTTTTTTTTTCCTATAATCCAAAAATTTATACTTTTATTATAAAATTTATTATAGATAATATTATCTAAAACTTTATCAACTAAACCTAAATTTAAATTTCCACATAATCCTTGATCACTAGATATTAATAAATAAACTATATTAGTAGGTATAAAATTTCTTAAATAAATATGATTTAAACCATTTAAATTTATTTTTTTTTTTATTAAATCAACTAAAAAATTATTATATAATTTATTATTATTTAACTTATTTAATAAAATTCTAAATCTTAAAATAGATATCATTTCCATAGATTTAGTTATTTTATATATATAATTAATACTATTTATTTTATATTTTAAATCTTTTTTACTCAAAAATAAAATCCTCTATTAAAATTATTTTAAATAAATTAATTTAAACGAAGAAATAATATTCTTTAAATTAGATATTAATTTATTATCTAATTCATCAATTAATTTAATTTTAATATTTAAATCAAAATAATTACTAATAAAATATTTATACAATTTATTTTCAAAATCATATAAACTACAAACATTAATATCTTTCAAATAACCATATTTTAATGAAAAAAATATTAATACTTGTTGTATATAAGATATAGGTTTATATTGTTTTTGTTTTAATATTTCAACAACTTTTTTACCATAACTTAATTGATTAATAGTATCTTTATCTAAATCAGAAGAAAATTGAGAAAAATTTAGTAATTCGTAATATTGAGATAAAGAAGTTCTAATAGAAGATGACAAATGTTTCATTATATTTGTTTGTGCAGATGATCCTACTCTAGAAACAGATATTCCAGGATTAATAGCTGGTTTAATACCTGAATTAAATAAATTAGATTCTAAAAAAATCTGTCCATCAGTAATAGATATTATATTAGTAGGTATAAAAGAAGAAATATCTTCTTCATATGTTTCTACTATAGGTAAAGCAGTTAAAGATCCAGTTAAATAATTTTTTTTATAATTAACATTATATTTTTTAATAAAATTATAATTTACATATGCAGCTCTTTCTAATAAACGAGAATGTATATAAAATATATCACCAGGATAAGCTTCACGACAAGGAGGTCTACGTAATAATAAAGAAATTTGTCTATAAGATATAGCATGTTTAGATAAATCATCATATATGATTATTACATCATCACCTTGATTTCTAAAATATTCAGCTATAGAACAACCAGAATAAGGAGCTATATATTGCATAATAGCACTATCAGAAGCTGAAGAAGCTATTACTACAGTATAATCCATAGCATTATAATAATATAATTTTTTTACTAAACTAAAAACAGTAGATAATTTTTGTCCTATAGCTACATATACACATTTAATATTATTAAAATTACGTTGATTAATAATGATATCTAAAGCTATACTAGTTTTTCCAGTTTTTCTATCACCTATAATTAATTCTCTTTGTCCCATCCCTATAGGGATCATACTATCAATAGATTTATATCCAGTATATAAAGGTCTATTAATAGATCTTCTATCAATTATTCTAGGACAATCATACTCAATAGGATAATAAATATTAGTTTCTATATCACCTCTACCATCTATATATTTACCTAAAGAATTTACAACTCTACCTAATAATTTATTACCAACCGGTACATCTAATATACGACCAGTACTTTTAACTTTCATACCAACTTCTAAACATAAAAATGATACTAAAGATATAGCATTAACAGAATATCTGTCTAAATCAAAAACTAAAGCATAACCTATATTATTAGGTAATTCTATTAATTCATTAATAAAAACACCTGATAAACCAATAATTTTAATTATATTATCAACTATAGATATTATTAATCCCTCATAATAAATATCAGTTTTATTATTTAATTTACATATTTTATTTTTAATAAACTCACTAATACCATCAAATTTTAATGACATTTTTTACTCTTTACTACAAAAATTAATTTTTATACTATTAATTAAACTACTATCATAAACTAAATCATTAATATATATTTTAAAACCTGCTATTAATTTTTTATCAATTCTAAAAATAAAATTTAAATTAAAATTACAAAATTTTTTAATATATAATTTTTTAATATTTACTTTATTTTTACTACTTATAGTAGTACACGTATAAATAATTACAGTAATTAATTTTTTTTTTTTTTTATACATTTCTATAAAAAATTTAATTATATAATTTATATATAAAAACATATTTTTATTAATTAAAAAAAACACAAAATCTTTAAAAAAAACATTATCTAATAATTTAGGCATTATTAAATAAATTAATTTACTAAATTTTCTCTTATCATTTATATAAATTTCTTTTATTTTATTAATTTTAGATAACCTTAATAAAAAAAATAAAACTCTTTTACACTCCATAAAATTTTTTTGTAATAAAACAATATTTAAAATAGCTAAAGAAACAGAATAAGATATATTTATAATATCTATCATTATTTTAAAAACCTATAATTTTTAATTAATTTTTTAATATATTCATTATCTAATTTTTTATTCAAAATATTATTAGTTAATTTAATTAAAATAAAATAGATTGTTTTATCTATTTCATTATAAAATAATTTATACATAATTTTTTTTTCTATTAATACTTCATTTTTAGCATTTAAAATAATTTTTTTATATTCTATTTTAGCTAAATCTTTAGACTCATCAATAATTTTTTTAGCTTTAATTTTAGCCTTATTAATTATATTTAATACTATTTTATCACTGTATTTTTTTTTGCTTTTTATTTCTTTTTCTAAAACTAAAATTTTTTCTTTATTTTCTTGTATTTTTATGAAACTTATAGATATATCTTTTTTTCTCTTCTCTATAACCTTATTTAAATAAGGCCATATATATTTAAATACAAGATACATATAAATAAAAAATAATATTATTTGAATTATAAAAGTAACATTAATTTCCATAATTTTATTTAACTACAACAAATATAATATATAAACCTAAACCAATAATTATCATTGGAATAGCATCTATTAAACCTATAACAATAAAAAATTGACTACGTAATAAATTAGATAAACTTGGTTGCCTAGATATACTATCTAAAAATTTTCCTCCTAATATACCTATACCTATAGAAGCACCTATTGCAGCTAAACCCATCATAACAGCTACTGAAAAATATAAAACTACATTAGTACACATTTAAATCCCCTAAATTAATTTTTTTAAAAAAAATATTACGATATATAAACTATCGTTAATATCATAAAAATAAATGCTTGTAAAAAAGAAATAAAAAGATGTAAAAAATTACATGGTAAAATAAACAACCATTGTAACCACCATGGAATAATAAAAGATATCAAAATAATAATAATTTCACCAGAATAAATATTACCAAATAATCTTAATGATAAAGATAAAATTTTAGAAAAAAAATTTACTGTTTCTAAAATTATATTTAAAGGTATTAAAAAAATACTATTAAATGGATGTAAACAAAAGTCTTTAATTTTTTTTTTAAAACCAAAATAGTAAAATTTATAAAAAAAACTATAAAATAAAACACTTAATGCCATAGACAAAGTTATATTTACATCAGTAGTTGGAATATAAGACAAATATTGTATACCAAACATTTTACTAAATAATAATGGAAATAAATCTAAAGGTAATAAACTTATTAAATTCATAAATAAAATCCATGTAAAAACAGTAAATGCTAAAGAAAATACATATTTATCTTTTTTACCAAAAATATCTTTAACATTATAAAGTATAAAAACAATAATTATTTCTAATAATATTAATATATTATTTGGTAATTTATTATAATTAATATTTTTAACTAAAAATATAACAAAAAACCAAAAAATAAAACCTAAAATAAAAGAAAAAAATATTGAATCTATATTAAATAGAAAAAATGAATATAATTTACTACTTTTAGTTAAAAAATTACCTAAAATATTAAATTGTAAATGTTTTAAATGATGATCAATATAATTATTTGGTAATATAAAATTTAAAACAAAATTTTTCATAAAAATCACTAAATTTTTAAAAAATTAATAATTTTTTAAAAAATTATTATTTTTTAATACTAATAAAACTTTTTTAAAATTAATACTTAATTAAAAAATAATATTTATTATATTATACTTTTTATTTTTTAAAAATTAATATTAATAATATTAATTATAATTCAAAATACATATTTTTAATATGTAAAGAAATTTTATATTTTATTTTATTTTTTTTTTTTTCAAATATACTAATAAAATAAGTATTGCTACTGGAGTAATACCAGGAATTCTATATAATTGACCTAAAAAATCAGGTCTAACTTCATTAAGTTTATATATTACCTCTTTAGATAAACCAATAATATTTTCATATTTTATATTTAAAGGAATTTTAATATTTTCATAAATTTTAAATTTATTAATTTCATTACTTTGTTTACTACAATATCCTTCATATTTAATAAAAATTTCAACTTCTTTTAAAAAAGAACTATTTTTAAATAAATTATCAGGAAGTAAATAAACTATATCTTCTATTCTAACATTAGAATTAATAATTAATTCCCTAAAACTAATTTTCTTCTTTTTTTTAGATAAATAATTTAATAATTTTACTGGTAATTTATTTAAAAAAATGTTTTTTTTTTTAAAAAATATATAAATATTTTTAATTTCTTTCATTTTTTTTTTAAAATAAAACCAATGATCATTGTCTATTAATCCAAATTTACGAGCTATAGGAGTTAATCTATAATCAGCATTATCTTCTCTAAGATAAATTCTATATTCTGATCTAGCAGTAAACATACGATAAGGTTCAGTAACACCTTTAGTACATAAATCATCTATTAAAACACCTATATAAGAATTAGATCTATCTGGTAAATAAACTTTATTTTTAAAATATTTTTTATTTTTAGAATTAAAAGCTGCATTTACACCAGATACTAATCCTTGAGCTGCAGCTTCTTCATATCCTGTAGTACCATTTATTTGACCTGCAAAAAATAAATTTTTTATTAATTTACTTTCTAAAGTTTTATGTAAACATTTTGTATCAAAATATAAATATTCTACAGCATATCCAGGTATAGAAATAATAGATTCTTCCATACCAATAATAGAATTAACTATTTTTTTTTGTATATCTAATGAAAAACTAGTAGAAATACCATTAGGATATATAATTTTTCCATATAATTCTTCTTTTTCTAAAAACACTTGATGACTATCTCTATCAGGAAATTTAACTACTTTATCTTCAATAGAAGGACAATATCTAGGACCTATACTATTAATTAATCCATTATATAATGGATTAAATTTTAAATTTTTTAATATAATTTTATGAGTAAACTTATTAGTTTTAGCTAAAAAACATTTAATTTGAGGTAAAATTTTTATTTTATCTATTTTATAAAAATTAGAAAAATAAACTTTATCAATATTTTTTTGAATTTTTAATTTATCAAAATTAATAGTATTAATATCTAATCTAGGTGGAGTACCTGTTTTCAAATAAGAAAAATTTAAAGATAAAGTTTTTAAAAAACTTGCTAATAATTTAGAAGAATGATCAAATAATCTACCTCCATCTTTAGATTCATTTCCTATAAAAATTTTACCATCTAAAAATGTACCAGTAGATAATATTACAGATTTAGAAAAAAAAACATCTTTATTAGTAACTACTCCTACTACAGAATTATTAGAAATTAATAACTCTGTAACTTCTCCTTCATATAAAAATATATTTTTACGAGATTTTAAAAACTTTAAAACATTAAATTTATATTTATTTTTATCTATTTGTATTCTAGTAGATCTAACTGCATAACCTTTACTAGTATTTAAAATATTATATTGAATTGCAGATAAATCTGCTAATCTCCCCATAATTCCACCAAAAGCATCTATTTCTTTTACTAAATGACTTTTACCTATTCCACCTATAGAAGGATTACAAGATATTTCACCAATTTTTTTAATATTATATGTAATTAATAAAATTTTGTCACATAATTTAGAAGAAATATAAGAAGCTTCTATACCAGCATGACCTCCACCAATTACTATTACATCAAAACAACTATTATTTAAAAACATTTTTATATTTCCTTAAAAAAACTTATTTTATAACTACAATTATATTGTATTAATATTTTTATTAAATAATTAATTTAATATATTTAATTATTTTTAAAAACACTATAAAATAATTTATAATATTATTAAATAATATTTTTTTCAAAAAAAAATGAAAAACTATAAAAAAAATAAAACTTTATTTATTATTGATACTAATATTTACATATATAAATCATATTATGTAATAAATAAAAAAAAACTTTAAAAAATCAATATTAATTTTTT
>CP144772.1:0-6645 GCA_036689245.1 Candidatus Stammera capleta
GTAAAAAAAACATGTTATATGTATACTATTTATAATATGATTAATAACTTTTTCTCTTTTGAGAGATAGGGGTTATTTTATTTAATAAAATCCTTTCGGATATGAGAAAAATATATTTACTTTGTAAAAAAAACATATTAAAAAATATTATCTATTTATTTATAGTTACTACTTTGATAATTAGTAAACTATTTATTTCATATATAATATATTACTTAAATATTAATATATGTTAGTTTTAAATCCTAATTTTTTAAAATTTAGGATTTAAAAAAAAATATATTAAATATTATTTAATTTATTTAATTTTTAAAAAATTTATATTTTTAATGAATTAAATATGAATTTTTCTATTTAGTTTGTCTTTAATTCCTGATTTTCTTAAAAAATATGTATTTATTTGGTCTCTCCATTCTTTAGAGTTTATATATTGTTTATATAATCTTTTCTTAATATTTAAAAATATTTTATTTGGAATATATTTCTCTATTTTTTTCCATAAATATATCCATACACATATTTTTTTTACTCCTTTAAAATGAGAATCATATATATGTTGAATTATTGTTTTCTTAGATTTTAAAATGAATGAATATGGTAAATTATGAAAGAAAAGCAATAGTTTTTCTGGACATGTATTAGGATTGTTGAATATATTTTTATTAATTTTAGAGTATTGACTTACGAAGTTTGTACCATTAGTAGTTCTATCTACCCCTAAACTGTTTTGATTTGAGTAATGATATGTACCATTATTTGAATATTCATATCCATCTATATTAGGTCCATAATGTGTATTAGGTGTAAACATCCATCCTAAACCTAAAGGTGAAGTATATGATTCATAAACATTCCAACTATTAAGCATTATTTTTTTAATAGTATTGATAACTTTTTTATCATTAGATAATGATAATTTAATCCATTCAGTTAATAATTTTGTTAAATCTATGTTTAGGTTCCATAATAATTTACCGTAACAAAATAAATTAGATTGTGTTAAATAGTTACCTGACCAATTATAACAATTACTAAAATTAGATATTACAGTTACTCCATAATATTTATTTTTTGGGTATAATTCACCTGATATTAAATTTGATATATTAGATTTTTTTTTTTTGTAAAAAGTATTAAAATTAAAAATTTCTTTCCATTGTTTAGGTAACCAACATAAATCTATCTGTTGTCCAGTATATTCTTGATTTATTTGTAATTCAAGGATTTGTGAAGTTTTTTTCATACTACCTAATAAAGGTGATACAGGTTCTCTAACTTGAAAATCTATTGGACCATTTTTAATTTGTAAAATTACATTTTTATAAAATAATCCATCTAAATTGTTAAAATTATTAAATGTATAACATGCTCTATCTATATTTCTATTTCTCCAATCTTGTTTATAATTATCAATAAAACAGTTCCAAAATAATAAACCATTAAATTTAATTAATGGTTTTGCAATAATATTAGATCCTTCAATATGATTTCTTTTATAACTTAATAGTCCTGAAGATATTTCAGAATTAATTTTTATTACAAATCCTCCAAAATTAGGCATAATATTATATATTTCTTTTATTTTATTATCCCACCATTTATTAACATTAATATCTAAAGGATCATATGTAGATAAATTGTCTATTATAATTGGGCTTTTGTAGTTAATTGATATATATAATTTTATGTTATATTCATATAATATATTATATATTTCATTTAATTGAATTAGCCATTTTTTTGTTATTAAAAATGTGGAATTTAGATTTACATTAATATTATTAATACAAATATTATTAATATTTATAGACGCTAGTAATCTTGTATAATATTTAATTTTATTTAAATTAAAATTAATTTTGTTATTTAAAAAAAAAATAGAATTACCTGAATAACTTTTATCTATACTACCATCTAAATTATCTAAATGGTTAATCATTCTTATTTTTATATTAGGAGATTTATTTATTGAAAAATTTTTTTTTTTATTGAAATATTTTAATTGTATTAAATTTATTAAATTATAAAAAGCATATAAAAATCCTGAATAACTATTAGATAAAATTAGTAGTTTTTTGTTTTCAAAAATAATAGAATATTCTTCTTCTTTTAAAGAAGAATTTAATTTAAAAATAAATGTACATTTATTTATATTTTTAATAAAAAATAATGTATTTTTTTTATTTAAAAAAAATATAATTTCTTTTTTTAAAACATACATTCTTTTGTAATAAAAAGGAAAATAAATTTTATTTATAAAATCTAAATTTTCTATTTTTTTTTCCCATTCAATATCTAATACATCTGGTAACCAACATCTATAATAATTCATTATTTTTATAATTAATTTTATTAATAAGTAAAATTAATAGTATCATATATTATTGATCCACCTATTAAATTTAGACTAACTACATTTAGTCCAGTTATTATCATTTCACTAGAAATATATATTTTTTCGCTGTGGAAATTTCCACTTTTTAATGATCCTCTGTAAATAGATTTATCATTTTCGTAAAAGCATTTTTTTAATAAAATATTATTAATATAAATTTCTAATTGTGGTTTAAAAAATTTTTTTTCTAATAAATTATTACTAGCTCCAGCTATACCTATATTTAATATTCTATTTTTAGAATCTAAAGTATCAAAAAAATATATTTTCCAAACACCTTTAATTGTTTGTGCATAATACCAATCTTTTTGTACATTATTTTTTCCTATATAAAAATTTATATCTTTAGGTACTAAAGTATGCCAAATATAATTTCTATTTTCTGAACTAAATCTAGAATCTATAGATTTACGATTAGTTTTTCCTATTGCCCATATTATTTGATTCATATCATCGTCTAATTTAATAGTATCCATATTTATATCTGAATAAATATTAATTATACGTTTCCATATATAGTTACAATTATAACCAGAAATAGGATATATTATTATATTATATTTTCCTGGTCTTATACCAGAAATATTAAATTTTCCATTATTAGAAGTATTACAATAATATAAATAACCTAAAGTTTGTTGGTCAAATTCTTCATGTAAAGAAGAAGATAAAATTACAGTATATTCTTTAGAATTATCAATTTTTCCTTTTATTGTTTTTCTATTTAATTGAAATTCTTTTTCTTTTAACCATAAAAATGGCCAATTTAATTTTTCATTATTAAAAACTTTTTGTGCGTTAGGAAATAGATTAGAATTTTTTCCTTTATTAAAATAAATAAGCCAAGGACCATACATTTTAGTCCAATTTTTTGGTATAAAGAAATCATTTGTACCAAAATGTGTACTAGTTAAATAATTTAACATTAAAGAATCTTGATGAACTAATAAATCTTGTTTGAGAGGTCCTCCTGAATAGTATTCATGAGTAAAATTTATCAACCATGAACCATACCCCCCTCCATAAACTCCATAAGTATTTATCTCTCTTATATATCCTGCTAAATCATATTTAGAATAATATGATCCATCTTCTAATTGCCAAGTTTCATCTTGAATGAAAGATTGATTTTTTAAATAAGAATATAAATATGATTTTGTATCAATAATACCATTATTTAATCTATTCATTAAAGAATTATCAAATCTATATACAGTTCTTATTTCGCTAAATCTGTATTCAGTATTTCCTAAATTTCTAATTATTACATAATTATAAATTCCAGATATAGTTGATCTTATAATGAAATGATATTCTATTTCTATATAACCTATAAATTTTTGCATGTACATTATATGTACAATATTTGTTGAATATTCAACTATAGATAAACTGACAGGAGAAAAAATTTCTTTACCTCCATTCCAATCTAAATAAAAAGTTTTTTTATTATTAAGATTATCTACTATGTTTTTATCACCAATAATTAATTTTTCTACAGATGCATCTTCACTAAATTTTACAGATAAGAAATTATTTGAAATAGTAGAAGTTAAACCATTTATTTTTAATTTCATATTTCCAGATGAATTATTTTTTTTCATAAAAATTTAAAATTTATAGTTAATTAATATATAAATAAATCCCCAAATTAAAAATTTTTAATTTGGGGATATAAGTAAAAAAAATAAATAATATTTATTAATTATTGAATATTGGACAATTATTATCTGATATTTCTTCTACATAAGAACCTGAAATATTAACATTATTTTTTTCCCATGTAGATCCTTTTTTAACTTTAACATTATTAAATTTTACATCAATAATACTATTGTCTAATCCATTGAATATAAATTTTCCTGGAGTTAAAACTTTTATATTATCAAAATTGATATTTTTGAATTGAGGTATTTTATTACCAACAGCATTTTTATGGTAATGCATATCTAAATATATAGGGTATTGAACATCTTTAATACATATATTTTTATAATTTATTTGTTGAACTAATCCACCATTAGAACGATCACTCTTAATTCTTATACCGCTTGTAGTTCCGTTCATAGATAAATTATTTACTAATAAATCATTTACTCCTCCATAAGTTTCACTACCTATTGACATACCATGTCCTTTACCAAAATTATTATTAATAATGGAAATATGTTCTGTTTTATTTCCACTAGCTTTAATAGCAACATTATCATCCCCAGTACTTATATAAGAATGAATTATAGTAGCATTTTTAGTAGTCCCTGGATCAATACCATCAGTATTTCTAGCATTAGCTGGAGTGTTTATTTTTATACCCCAAGCAGTAAAACCATTTACGTTACTAGTAGAAACATGAAAATTTGGAGAATTTTTTAAAGAAATATTGTATAAGATAAAATTATTAGAATTTTTGATTTCTATTAATCTTGGTACGTTTTGAGATTTACCTTCTCTTTGAGCATCACTTGCTAATCCCCACCAAGTTTTATTTGTTCCTTTCATAACGGAATTTCCTTGTCCGTCAATAGTACCTTCACCATATATACCACTATTTGAAGTATTATTTATTAATATAAAAGGTTTACATCCTTTACCATGATTATCTAATTTACCACATAAATTATTACCATTATCAAACAATGTAGGATTAGGTATAGCAGATAGTATTACACCTTTATTAATTAACAACCCACCGTTTGAAGGTATATTTAATGGTCCAGAATAAAAATGGAAAAATTTATTATCAGAATCAAGTGTAACAATTTTATTTGATTTTGAACAATAATCTATTTTATTTTGTATTATATTTGTATTATTAGAATCATTAGCTTTCAGAGTATAACAACTTTTAGGTAAAGTTGGTTTAATTACATTTCTAGTATCTCCTGAAGAATAAGCTAAACCTATTCCTAATAAATAAAAAATAATAAAACATAAAAAATTTTTTATAATATGACATATTTTTTTTTTCATAAAGATCTCATAACGAATTATTACTTTGAATTATTGAATACTAACATTTTTTTAAAATAAAAACAATATATATTTTAAAAAAAAAAAATATATTTTTTTTTTAAAAAAAAATTTTTTTTTTTTAAAAAAAAAAAGCATAAACACCAGATAAACAATGCATAAACACCAGAATTAAAATGCATAAACACTAGAAAAGTAACGCATAAACACTAGACTAGTAAAGATATAAAATAAATATATAATATATATATAATAGATATTTAATATTACATGTATAACATGTATTTATACATATATATACATGTATTTGTTACCAATCAAATTACTAATAAAAAAATGGAATATGAGTAGGACTACTTTTAAGTTTTAATCCATACTTTAAAATAATAACTTTAGCTTGAGAATAAAAATAACAAACATCTTTTAACCTTTTTAAAAATTCATTTTTAAAATTCCATAAACCTTTTGATGAATTTTGATAATTTGAACCAAATTGTAGTTTTAAACTTTTCCAAGAAATAATAATTTCTTTTTCTTTTATACTTTTATTTCTCCAAGTTAACCATATATATATATCTATAGCTAAAGGTGATCTCATAGCTTTTATTACTCTCATATCTATAGGTAAGGAAGAAGAACTTACTAAATTAAAAAATTTTTCAGAAACAAGAATTTTATTCTTCCAATATTTTTTTTTTATGTTATAATATTTTTTAAAATAAAATATCCCACTATCTGCAATAGTTAAATTACTAAATTTATATGTATTGTTATGGTCATATACTAGTGATATAGTAGAATGAAATAATCTTAACATTTGATTTTTAACCCTTGTGAGGGTTCCATTAATTCCTCCTGTAGAAATCATACCTAATTTTTTTAAAAATTCATTTTGAGTTTTTCCAAGATATAATTTTGGAGATTTAGTTAATTTAATTTCTGTACATAACCAAATCATAATAATTCTAGGAATTAAACCATATGGAAGACCATATTCAGGATCAGATATAATTTTTAATGAAGTTTTTCCATTACTTCTCTTAAAAAAACATTCTTTTATTTTAGAATGAGGAATAGACGAACAAGCTAAAAAACTAGCAACATATTTTAAAGAATTATTATCAAAGGCATTAAATTTATCTAAACTAATTTTTGTATTAATATTTTTTTTTATTAATTTTTTGATTTTCATTTTATTATAAAAATAAATGTAAATAATTTAAAATTTATTATTTTATTTAATAAAATCCTTTCGGATATGAGAAAAATATATTTACTTT
>CP144773.1:0-8843 GCA_036689245.1 Candidatus Stammera capleta
ATAGTATTTATAATACTATCTAAAATTTAATATTTTTATTAAAATTTTTATTTAAGTTAATGTTTAATAAAAAATTTTATAAATATATTTAATATTTAAAATAAAAATATTTAAATAATTTTTTATGGTTTTTATGAAATTTTATATAGATTAAGAAACTCTCCGTAATATTATTAATATTAGAATTTCGGCAGAAAAACATAATATACGGAGAGACATGTTATAAAGATTAAAGTTATATTATATATAATAATTTAGTAAATTGAAATACTTTTTATTTTTTTTTTTAAAAAAAAAATTAAACATTTAAATTTTCAATATTTTCTTTAAAATAAAAGAATATTAATAATACTAGAAATGGAAACATATATACAAAATATAAATTTGTATGATTATATATAAAAGCAGATATAAATGAAAAAATTATTTTAGATAAACTTGATATAGAATTACGTAATACTATAAATTTTCCTAAGTCAGAATAATTAGAATGTTTATTTGTTTCTGTTTGTATATATATTACATATACTGATAATGCTCCAAAACATAAAGAATTTAAAATTAGTAAAATATAAAATTTTTTAAAAAAACTCATACTTAGTAATAATATTAAACATACAAATATATTGTATTTTTTAATAAATGTTTCAGAAAAAATATCTTTATATAAGAGTACACCAGTAATTGATGAAAGAAAAGTACAAAAAAAATTTAATAGAAAAAAGCTTGTATGATTATCTAAATTAATTAATGAAGTTAAAAATGGTAAAACAGTTATTAGATATTGATATATACCACTGAATATTATTGATATAATTAATATCATTAATAATTTAGGATTTTTAGATAATTTTTTTATCCATGATATTACATATGATATTTTAATTTTATTAGATTTATTTTTACTATCATAAATTTGATTTGATAAATGTTTATTACTTTTAAAAAGATATATTGAATATAATAAATTTATTAAATAAATTCCACTTATGAAAATAAAACTGTGTAATGTATAATCAAATATTATAAATATATTACCTATTAAACTTCCTAAAGATTGAAAAAATTGTATTACTGTAAAAGATATTTGTATTATTTTTTCTCTTTTTTTTTTTTTAAAAAATATTTTAACAAATTTATTAGTAAATACTTTGTTAGAAGCTTTAATAAAAGAAAATATCATTTGTATAAATAGTATAAAATATATATAATAGTATATATTTAGTTTAATATTGAATAGAAAAAAAATTGATAAATAACTTATTATTAATATTATGTTTCCTACATAAAATTGAATTATTGGGTTTATTACATCTGCTATTAAAATTAATGTTACTATAGAAAGAAAAGTAGGAAAATAATTTACAAATGTTAATAAACTTATAGCTATTGTATTATTTATATATTTATATAATAGCCATGTTAGTATAACATTTTGTATATTTTCTGCTACTGATAGTAAAGTAATTATAGTTTGATAATTAATTCGATTTTTGTATTTTTGGTAAAATAATAACATGTTTTTTTAGAGTTGAATTTATATTAATTTTTTTATAATGAAAAGTTCACTTGTAAAATCTATTTTTAATTTTTTATTTATAATATATTTATTAATAATGTTTTTTAATTTTTTTTTGAACATTATATTGTTTATTTTTTTAGTTTCTTGTATTTGAGTTGATGTATTACTCATTTTTATGAATTCTTTTTTACTTAAAAATGTATTCCATGGAAATGATATATATATATATATATATTTAGGGAAAACTAATTTTAGTTCATTTTTGTAATTTAAATTTCTATAATTTCTTGAATAATTTTTATTAACTGTTTCTATTAAATTTTCATATTTAAACAAGAATTTATTAATAGAAAAATTTCTATTATTTTGTATTATACATATAATTCCTTTTTTATTTAGTTTTTTTTTTATTATTTTTAATAATTTTATTTTATTCATCCATTGAAATGATTGTGCAAATATAACTAAATCTAGATTATTAATTTCACTAATTTTTTCTTCAGCTTTACCATGTATCCAATTTATATAGGAAAATTTTTTTTTCCCTATTTTAATCATGTCTTTAGAAATATCTATTGCATAAAAATTATTTTTTTTGTTTATTATTTTTGTAATTCCTTCTAATGCTATTCCGCTTCCTGCTCCAATATCTAATATATTAATATTATTTTTTTTTTCAAGTAAATTATCAATTTGTTGAAAAAAAAAATTAGGGTATCTAGGTCTATAGATATCGTAGTTTTTAGCTAATCCATCAAATTTTTCTTTTTTATATGTCATAATTTTTTTTAATATGTTTATTTAAAATATATTTTATTATTCCTCCATATTTTATTGTAGATAATATTTTTTTATTTGGAGGATTAAAATTATATTTAATATTATTTATAAAAAATTTTTTTTTTTTGAAATTAATTTTTATAAATTTATTATCTATATTTTTATTTATTTTAGATTCTATTAAAATTAAACCTAAGTTCCATGAATTTCTAAAAAATATTCTTCCAAAATTTTTTGCAATAATAACTTTTATTCCTGTTTCTAGTAGAGCTTCTACAGCTTGTTCTCTTGAACTACCTATACCAAATATTCCATTTGATGCTATAGATTGATAATTATTAAATTTTATATTTGGATATTTATTAATAAAAATATATTTAGATAATTTTTTTTTATTAACATACATATGTTTATATTTTGCTGGTAAAATATCATCTGTAGATATTAATTTGCTATTAATAAATTTTATTTTTATTTTTTTAATTTTTTTCATTATTCTAATTCATTTATATAAGGTATTCTTCCTAAGCATGCAGTGTATGCTGCTATTAATGGAGATGATATATATATATTAGATTTTGGATTACCCATTCTTCCTTTAAAATTTCTATTCATTGTTGAAAGTATGTTATCACCATTTGCTGGTATAGTACCTTGTGTACCTATACAAGGTCCACATCCTGGAGGAGTTATAATAGCTCCTGATTCTATTATATATTTTATATAATTATTTTTTATTAATTTTAAATATATATATTTAGATCCTGGTGTTACTATACAATGAACATTTTTGTTTATTTTATTTTTTTTAAATATATTTGATACTTCTTTAAGATCTTCAAAACTACTATTTGTACAACTTCCTATAAAAACATAATTAATTTTTTGTCCTGATAGTTTAGTTAAACTAACTACATTAGTATGGTAGTGAGGTTTTGCAATTTGTGGTATTATATTTTTAATAGATATAGATAAATTATGTTTACTATTATTTATTGAAATTTTATTTTTTTCATTATTTTTTTGAGATATAAATATACATTTTGCTCCTAATTCTACTATCATACTTGATATTGTAATTAAAGAATCAGTAGATAATTTTTTAATCCATTTTCCTGATATTTCTATAGATTTATATAGAAAAGTTTCAATATTATATTTTTTTAGAATATAAAGTATTAAATCTTTACTTCTAAAAAATTTATTAGGTTTATCAATAATTTTAATATTTAATGTTTCTGGAACTTTTATCCAAGTTTTTCCAGTTATCATAGATAATGCAATATCTGATGCTCCCATACCTAAAGATAAACAATTAAATATACCTCCTGTACATGTATGTGAATCTGAACCTAATATAATTTTATTAGGTTTAAATATTTTTTTTTCTATTGCTAAAATATGACTAATACCTTCTCCTCTATAAAATATATTAGCTTTAATTTTTTTTGCAAAAATTAAAGATTTTTTAATTTGTGATGATATTTTGTTATTTATAGATAAAACTGAATGATCAAAAAAAAAACTTATTTTTTTTTTATTGAATATTTTTTTAAATTTATATTTTTTAAATAGATTATATATTTTATGAGAATTACCATCTTGTATATAAATATGATTTATATTAACAGTTACAAAATCTCCTGTATTAAAATTATTTTTATTACTATTTAATATAATAATTTTATTTACTAATGGAATATTATTTTTCATTTATATATATTCTTTTTTAATTTTTAGATATAAATCTATTAATATTTTTTTTTTAGTAAAGTCAATATTTTTATTTGATTTTTTACGTATTATTTTTAAACATTTTTTTATAATGTTTTTATTAATTTTTTTTAATCCATATTTTTTTAAGAAAAAAATTATTATACTTCTTCCTGAATGTTTTCCTAGAATAAATTTTCTTTTTCCTCCTATTAATTTAGGGTTAAATGGTTCAAATGTTTTAGGATTATTTAACATTCCTTTCGTATGTATTCCTGATTCATGTTTAAATATATTTTTTCCAATTATAGGTTGCCATGGTGATATATTTATTTTTATTATATCAGAAAAAATATTATACATTGATGTTAATTTTTCTGTTTTTATGTTTAAATTTATATTATATAATTTATATAAAGATAAAACAGTTTGAGCTAAATCTGGCATTCCAGCTCTTTCTCCTATTCCGTTAATACATACGTGAAAATATTTAGCTCCATTTTTTAATCCTTCTATTGTATTAGCTAAAGCTAGTCCAAAATCATTATGGCAATGACATTGTAAATCTATTTTACAATTTTTTTTGATTTCTTTAATTTTTTTACCATAATTTTCATAATCTAATATTCCTATTGTATCAGAAATTCTTAATCTGTCTGCACCAGCATTTTCTATAGCGATTATATATTCTTTTAATAAATTTATATTTGTTCTTCCTATATCTTCTGCACTTATAGAAACAAATATATCTTTATCTTTACAATATTTTATTAAATATGTAGCTGTATTTATTAACCATTTTTTATTTTTGTTAATACTATATTTTAAATGTATTTTAGATGTAGGTAATCCTATGTGGATATATTTAAATCCTAATGATATGCTATATTTTATATCTTTTAGTATACCTCTATTCCATGCGAAAATTTTTACTTCATTTTTCCTTTCTAACATTTTAGATAAAGTTTTTACTTCTTCTCCTTTCATAGCTGGTATACCAGCTTCTATCCATTTTATACCTATATCTATTAATAGATTAAATATTTTTATTTTATTTTTTTTATTAAAAGATAATCCAGGGGATTGTTCTCCATCTCTTAATGTGGTATCTTCTATAATAATATTACTTTTTATTTTTTTCATTTATATTTTATTTATTTTTATTTAATTAAAATTAAATATTTTTATTTTTAGGTTTAGTAATATTTAATTTTTCTCTTAAAGTACCATTTTTATATTTTTTTTTAAATATTCCTAATTTTTGTAATCTAGGTATTATATGTTCAATAAAATCTTCTAAGGATTCTGGTAATGTTGGAGGTAATATATTAAATCCATCACATGCATTATTTGTAAACCATTTATATATTATATTAGCTATATAATCATATGATCCAATTATATTTAAATGTCCTCTTGAAGTAACTATGTATTGATATAATTCTTTAATAGAAAATTTGTTTTTTTTAGATATGTATTCTATAATTTTTTTTCTACTTTGATTAGAGTTAGAATATTTTATATTAGGTAGAGGTTTATTAATATTGTATTCACTTAGGTTAATTTCTCCTCCTAATAAATTTTCTAACATATTTATTCCTAATTTTTCTGGTATTAAGTTTTGTAAATATTTAAATTTTTCTAAAGCTTCATTATTATTTTTTCCTGTATAAAAACTTAATCCAGGCATTATATATATATCATTAAAATATCTTTTTTTATTTTTTATTTTGTTTTTTAATTTTTCGTAAAATTTTTTAGCTAAAATTATATTAGGTTGAGCTGTAAAAACTATTTCAGCAATTTCTGAAGCTAAATTTATTCCTTGACTAGAAGATCCAGCTTGTACTATTATTGGGTATCCTTGTATTGGTCTTGATATATTTAATATTGAGTTATATATTTTTAAATATTTTCCCTTGTAATTAGTTTTATATATTTTTTTATTTGAATAAAATATTTTATTAGATTTATTTCTTATAAAAGAATTTTCTTCCCAGCTATCCCATAAACTTGTAACTATTTCCCAACATTCTTTTGCTTTAATATATCTTTGATTATGTTCTAAATGATTTTCATAACCGTAATTACCAGAAGTATTTATTTTAGAAGATGTTACTACATTCCATCCTGCTCTTCCGTTGCTTATGTGATCTAAGGATGAATACTCTCTAGCTATATCATATGGATATTTATATGTAGTTGAAGATGTAGCTATTAAACCTATATTTTTTGTAATTGTAGCTAAAGATGATAATAAAGTTAAAGGTTCAAAAAATACTACTCTACTTCCATATCCAGTATTTTTATCATCTTGAAATATTGATGGAGTATCAGCTAAGAAAATAAAATCTATTAAACTATTTTCTGATATTTTAGTTAAATATATATATTTATTTATATCATGTATTTTTTTTTTATATGAATCATTATTGTATATCCATGAGGAAGGATGATGTCCATTTATATATGTTATATATGCTCCTATTTTTAATGTATTCATTATAAATATTTAACCTTTAAATAATTATTATTATTTTCTAGATGTTATTTTTAATATTTTTGAAATACTAGCACATTTATTTTCTATTTCATAAGTTCTTTGATATTTTAAAATATCTTTAGAAATTTTTTCTATAGCTTTGAAAGAAGATCTAACTATATGATTAGCATAAATTATAATATTTATTCCAATTTCTTTAAGTTTATTAAATTTAATTTTGTTATAAGTTGTAGGTATACATATTAATGGTATATTAGGATATTTTTTTTTATGTAATTTAGAAAAATCTATTATTTCTTTTGGAGTATTTAAAATACTATGTATTAAAATTGCATCTGCTCCTGCTTTTATAGATTTATATGATCTATTTAATGTTTCATCAATAGATTTTCCTAATATTAATCCTTCCATTCTAGCAATAATTAAAAAATCTTTTTTATATACAGATTTTTTACCTTCATAAATTTTATTACTATATGATTCTATATCTTCAATTTTTTGTTTATTTTTAATTCCTAATAATGAGTTTTGTTTTATTCCTATTTTATCTTCTATTACAACTGCATCAATATTAGATTTTTGTGCTATATTAACATAATATGAAAAATATTTTGGATTTCTACCAGTATCAAAATCAATTATTATAGGTAAATTAGTAATTGATCTTATAGAAGATAAATTTTTTATTCTTTCATTTAAACCTAGTATTTCATTATCAGGTATTCCTTGTATTAAAGAGTCAGATAATGAACTAGACCATAATCCATCATATTTATAAATTTTATTTTTTTTTTTATAAAATGATTTTTTTATTATTAAAGTTGATAACACACTATGTGATTCTATAAATATTAAAGTTTTTTTGTTTTTAAGTAATTTTTTAATCATAATTAATGTATTATATTAATTAATATTTATTAAATCTATATTTAATATTAACATTTGTTTTCAAAATATTTTTTAATAAAAAATATTTTGTTGCTAATAAAATTTTATTTTGTTATAATGATAAAAGTTAGTTTTTATAAATATAAAATTATATATAAAGTATTATATATTATATAATTTTAAAATTTAAAATCATCATAATATTATTAATATAATGGCAGGAAGACGTAATATTAGGAAAACGTTTATTAAAATTTAATTACAAATAATAATAAATGTTACTTAAAAAAAGTATCCTGCCATAAGTGCAGGAAAAATTGAAAAATATAAAAAGAGTTAAAATTAAAAAATCTAATTTTTTATTTGGTGATAGAAATCATAAAAATCTAGATTTAAATAGTAATAATAGTAAAAAAAAAAATAAGATACATAGAAGATTTATTCCTAAATTAAAGTGTACTATACCTAGAGGTATAGCAGCTAAATTAGTTGCTAGAACTAGTCGTCATAATTGGCATTATAATTATGACTTAATAAATTTAAGACGTAAATTAGGAATGCGTATACATGCTAGGTCTGAATTATGTCAGGCATTAACTGTATTGTCTTCTGTGTTGATAATTTATTGTAACTATAATTTATATAGTGATTATTTATTTGAAGTTTCTGTTCCTTTTGAAGTAATAGCTTCTTCTATGAATATGCTTCATGTATATGAAAATGGTAGAAAATCATATGATCCTCCTTTACATGCATTACGGATATTAGAAAAATTAAAATATTTAATTATTTTAAGAGATAGAGATCCAGATACTGGACATTGTAAACCTTTAAGAATTTGGTTAACAAAAAGATTTTTTGAATCTAGGGGTATTAAAGTTAAAGATTTAAGGATTTATCTAAGTAGTTTAGAAAAATGGGTTATACGAAAAAATTTAACATCAACTTTGATAAAAAATAAAAATAAACATCTTACCAAGATGAGAATTATTGGTATAGATTTATTGAAATTTCCTTCTTTAAGAAATCTTTTATTGAAAATTAAAAAAAATATTTTAGGAATTAAATTAATTGAAAAAGTTAATAATAATATTAGATTAAGTAATTGTAATCCTGATTTTTTAAGATTTATTAAAAATAGAAAATCTAATAGTAAAAGATCTAATAATATTTTTAAGATTAAGAAGTTTATAAATGGTTTTTCTAAATCAAATGAAAATAAGGAAATAAAATCATCAAAATTTTGGTATTGTAAATTTATTAATTGGAGTATTACTAAAATGCCTTATCAAATTTTTTTATTGGAGAAATCTTTAAGAATAGAAAAACCAGAGTTAATGAATAATGATCCTGAGAAATATTATAAGACTTTAATGAAAAGAGGGGAAAATTTAAATATTAAATTTTAAGATTTAGTTAAATTAATTATATAAATAT